>CBJMMB010000066.1:0-21539 GCA_966430775.1 uncultured Dyella sp.
GCTCAACATATCAGGCGAAAAACGTGGGGATGTTTCAGGGTTTGCACCCCAACCTCCGTCAGGGCGCCACGGTTGCTGCCGCCACTGTCGCCTCGCCCTTCAACGCCAGATCCCGCGACGAATGCCCCACCTGGATCGGATAGCTGCCGGCCGCGATCTTCCACTGATGCCCCGGTACATCGAACGTCGCCAGCAGGCGCGGATCGATGGTGACGGATACCGTACGGCTCTGGCCCGGCTGCAGCGATACCTTTTCGAAGCCCGCCAGTCGTCGTGGCGACTCACCGCTATCGCCCGGCAGGCTCACGTACACCTGCGGCGTATCCATGCCGGCGCGCTTGCCGGCGTTGCTCACCTTGAAGCTGACCATTACACGCTTGCCCTGCGTGCTCACGTGCAGATCGCTGTAGTCGAAATGGCTGTACGAAAGACCGAAGCCGAACGGGAACAGCGGCTGCAGGTTTTTCTTGTCGAACCATTTGTAGCCGACCGCGGCGCCTTCGATGTTGTAGTCGACATCCAGCGCCTTGGTGATCTGCGGCCGCGGCAGTTGTTGTTCGTCCTGCGGGAAGGTCACCGGCAAACGGCCGGATGGATTGATCTTGCCGGCAAGCACGCCGGCGATCGCCTCGCCACCGCGCGCGCCCGGGTACCAGGCTTCCACCACCGCGTTGACTTTCGTCAGCCACGGCATCTTCACCGGACCGCCGTTTTCCAGCACGACCACAGTGTGCGTATTCGCTGCCGCCACGGCACCGATCAAGTCATCCTGCTTGTCCGACAACGAAAGATCCGGCTGGTCGATGCCTTCGCAGGTCCATTGCGTGGCGAACACGAGCGCAACGTCGGAAGACTTCGCCAAAGCAGCAGCCTTGGCCGGATCGCTGCCGTCGTCATAGACGATCTTCGCGTTCGGCAGCAGCTTCTGCAGGGCTTTCATCGGCGACGACGGATCGTAGACCTTCCACTGCCATTCCGGCCCCTTCACGGCAGGAATCGCAGGACCGCCGATCGGCCACACCTGCGCCGAACCGCCACCCGACAGCACGCCGACGTCGGCATGGCCGCCGATGATCGCCACGGTCTTGATGTCCGACTTCAGCGGCAATTGATCCTGTTCGTTCTTGAGCAGCACGATCGCCTGCTCGGCCGCATGTTGCGCGACCAAGGCGTCGGCTTCCACATCGAGCGGCTTGTTCACCGGCGGATGCTCGAACAGGCCCACCGCGTACATGGAGCGCAAAATGCGATGCACCATGTCTTCCAGGCGGCTGCGTGGAATCTCGCCCTTGTCGATCGCCTGCAGCAGCGGCGCGCCGAAGCTGCTGGAGGTTTGGCCCAGGCTGAAACCAGTGGCGGGATCGATGCCGGAAACCTGGTCGGTGCCGGCCATCGCATCCATCACGCCATGATCGGCGCCCCAGTCGGTCATCACCCAGCCGGGATATTTCCAGTCGCCCTTCAGGATGTCGTTGAGCAGGTGCTTGTTGGAGCAATCCCACACGCCGTTGACCTTGTTGTAGCCGCACATCACCGAACCGGGATGGCCGTCTTCGATCGCCAGTTCGAAGGCGAGCAGGTCCGACTCGCGCATGGCCTGTTCGTCGATATTGGAACTGACCGTGAGGCGATTGGTTTCCTGGTCGTTCAAGGCGTAGTGCTTGATGGTGGAGATCACGTGCTGCGACTGGATGCCGCGAATCTCGCCGCCATCGATGCGCGAAGCGAGCAGCGGATCTTCGCCCAGGTATTCGAAGGTGCGTCCGTCACGCGGTTCGCGCGTGAGGTTGATGCCGCCGGCGAGCAGCACGTTGATGCCCTGGCGGTGCGCCTCGCCCGCAATCATGCGCCCGCCTTCGTAGGCGATCTGCGGATTCCAGGTGGCGGCGATGGCGAGCGTGGAAGGCAGCGGCGTGGTATTGCCCGCTTCGCCGCGCACATGCGCCGGCTGCTTGCCCGGGCCCTGGTCGATCGGATAGTTGTGCACGCCGATACCGGCGTCGTTCTGCTGCTGAGCAGGAATGCCCAACTTCGGCAAAGCCGGCACGTAACCCGCTGCGCCAATGCCGCCCGGCTGCTGCTGCAGCGTCATCATGTCGTTGTAGCTCTGCACCATGTGATGCATGTCCTCGAGCGACATGCGCTTGAGCATGCTCGATGCGCGCTGGTCGGGCGAGGCGGCGGATTGATCCGCCACGGCCGGGGACAGGCAGGCCAGCGAGAGTGCGGTGAACAAGGTGGTGCGGGCGACGACGGCAGTGCGCGGCAAATGAGCGAGCTTCATCCTGATCCCTTCGAGCTGGTGTGAACCGGGCGAAGGATGCCACGAAGCGGGCCGCATGGCAGTGATGAATATGGTCAGACCGCCTTACGATCCCTGAAACGTAGGTTGGGGTGCGAACGCCAACATCGATCCACCCAAGCATGGCGATGTTGGGGTTTGCACCCCAACCTACGGATTTATTCCGCGTATTCGACGACTTGCAGGCCGAAGCCGGCCAGACCGACCAGCTTGCGCGGCGTGCCCAATACGCGCAGGCGGCGTACGCCAAGGTCGGCCAGGATCTGCGCGCCCAGGCCATGCTGGCGCCATTCCTGGTGCTGGTCGTTGGGCACCTGCGGCGTGGTCTGCCGGTTGAGGCGGCGCAACAAGGCCTCGGGCGTGTCTTCACCGGACAGCACCAGCAGCACGCCGCGGTTTTCATCGGCGATGCGGCGCAATGCGGCGGTGACGGTAAGGCCAAGATCCTCGCGCTGCAGATGCAACACATCGGACAAAGTGTTGCGCACGTGCACGCGGCTCAGCACCGGTTCGCCGTCGTCCACCACGCCGCGCATCAACGCGAAATGCAGGCCCTGGCGAATGGCGTCGCGATAGGCCACCAGGCGGAACGGGCCGAATTCGGTTTGCACGTCTTCCTCGTACACGCGCTCCACGGTCTTTTCCGTTTCCAGCCGGTAACGGATCAGGTCGGCGATGGAGCCGATCTTCAGGCCATGTTTCTTCGCGAAGATTTCCAGTTCGGGACGTCGCGCCATCGAACCGTCTTCGTGCAGCACTTCGATCAGCACTGCGGCCGGTTCCAGCCCGGCAAGCGCGGCGAGATCGCAGCCGGCTTCGGTATGGCCCGCGCGCGTCAGCACGCCGCCAGGCTGCGCGGTAAGCGGGAACACGTGGCCCGGTTGCGCCAGGTCCTGCGGCTTCGCATCCGACTTCACCGCCACCTGGATGGTGCGCGCGCGATCGTGCGCGGAGATGCCGGTGGTGACGCCTTCGGCCGCTTCGATCGAAACAGTGAAGTTGGTGTGGTACGGCGAAGTGTTATCGCTCACCATCGGTCGCAGCCCGAGCTGGCGCGTGCGCTGCTCGGTGAGCGTGAGGCACAGCAGCCCGCGTGCCTCGCGCACCATGAAGTTGACGTCTTCGGGCCGCACCATTTGCGCGGCCATGATCAGATCGCCCTCGTTTTCGCGGTCTTCGTCATCGACGATCACGACCATGCGGCCGGCGCGGATGTCTTCGAGGATTTCGGGAATGGTATTGAATGCCATGTTGTAGTCCTTGGGTTAGGCGAATCCATGCCGCTTCAGAAACGCTTCGTCGATGCGCGAGCCTTCGCCGCCACCGATCAGGCGTTCCACATAGCGCGCCACCACGTCCACTTCGATATTCACCGCATCGCCCGCGCGTCGCGCATGGAACACGGTGTGTTCCACCGTGTGCGGAATCAGGTTGACGCCGAAGCGCGTTCCATTCACTTCATTGACGGTGAGGCTGGTGCCGTCGATGCAGATGGAACCCTTGGACGCGATATAGCGCGCGAGCGAGGCCGGTACTTCGAAGGTCCAGCGCTGCGAACGGCCATCCGGTGCGATGGACACCACCTTGCCCACGCCATCGACATGGCCCGATACCAGATGACCGCCAAGTCGATCGGCCAGGCGCAACGCTTTTTCCAGATTCACCGGATCGCCGCTCTTGTGCTTGCCCAGCGTGGTGAGCGACAGCGTTTCGTTGGATACATCGGCGGCGAAGCCATGCGATTCCAGCGCGATCACGGTAAGGCATGCGCCGGATACCGCAATGCTGTCGCCCAATTGCACATCGGAAAGATCGAGATCGGCGGTATCGACATGCAAGCGCACGTCGCCGCCACGAGGTTCCAGCCGCGCGATGCGGCCGACGCTCTGAATGATGCCGGTAAACATCAGCGCACCTCCGCGTGGAAGGTGGACGAAACCTGGGATTTACGGATAAGCATGAACGTTCTCCACGAGCTACGAATGTGGGAACGCCCCAAGGCAAAGGCACACGCACCGCGCAAGCGATGCGTGATGCCGTCTTCTTTCATCCGGACTATGAGCCGCACCAGCGAACTGGAAACGGCCTGACCGTCGGCTCCGGCATTGGACCGGATCTGCTGACCTTCCGATGCAACCGGAAGCGCTCGCGGGCTCAGGCCTTGCGACCTCTACCGCCGGTGGGGAATTCCGCCCCGCCCTGAAGACGTTTGTAATGAGTGCCGAAACCGGCCGGCGGAGTTTAACACCGAATGCCAGGGCGGCCGTTCGCACCCCAACCTACGTGCTGGCCAGGGACTCGACCAGGAAATCGATCAGGCTCCGCACCGCCGGCGCGCGGTCCGCGCCGGGAAGCCACAGCAGATGGATCGGCGAGCTGCTCAGCGGCCACTCCGTCAACACTTCCACCAAGCGCCCTTCCGCCACCAGCGCATCGGCCATGTAGTCACCCTGGATGCCGATGCCGACCCCGGCGAGGATGGCGTCGCGCACGGCCCGCGAATCGTTGCAGGTGAGCACGGGTTCGATCCGCACCGAACGGCGGCGGCGTTGGCGCGTGAATTGCCACAGCGTGCCGGTGCGCAAGCCGCTGAAGGAAACGCAGCGGTGGTGCTTGAGATCGGCGGGGTCGTTCAACGCTGGAGCTGCCGCCAGGTAATCGGGCGCTGCACACAGATAGCGGCGCATGGTGCCCACCCGGCGCGCCACGTAACGCGCATCGGCCAGCTTGCCTACGCGCACGGCGAGGTCCACTTTCGTCTCGACCAGGTCGACATAGGTGTCGTCGTAGCTGGCCTCGATGCGCAACTGCGGGTGGCTGCGCATGAATTCGGCCAGCAACGGCGCCACGCACGTGCGTCCATAAGCTGCGGGCAAATGGATGCACAGCCTTCCGGCCAGCTCGCCGGTGCGCGGGCGCAGATGGACCGCAAGCTCCGCCATCACCGCTTCCAGCCGCTCGCAATAGGAAAGCAGTTGCTCGCCGCGCGCGGTCAGCGTCATGCGTCGCGTGGTGCGCAAAAACAGCGTGGCGCCGATGGCTTTTTCCAAAGTGGCGATGCGACGGCTCAATACCGAAGGCGTGCAGCCGGCCACGCGTGCAGCCTGCGAGAAATTCAACAGGCGCGCGGCCGCGGCGAAGCTACGAAGTTCGCGCAGGCGGCCAGGAGTCAGCTCGAATGATTTGTTCATTCAGTGAACAAAAGATATGTATTCCCGCGAGATTATCACCAACGAATGAAAAGCGGAGCATGGCGCCGCACCCCAACCAGGAACCCTCGTCATGCGCAGCATCCAGCTCACCGCCTATGGACTCGATCACCTCAAGCTCGCCGACCTGCCGGCATCACGCCCCAAACCCGGCGAAGTGCTGGTGCGCATGGAAGCGGCGTCGCTCAACTACCGCGATCACCTGCTGGTGAGCGGCCAGCTCTATCGCGGCGTGGCACTGCCGATCGTGCCGATATCCGATGGCGCCGGCACCGTGCTTGAGGTCGGCGAAGGCGTTACACGCTTCAGGCCGGGCGATCGCGTGACCACGTTCTACAAGTCGCGCTGGCTGGCCGGCGCGATGCGTCCGGAATGGGAAGGCGCCGAAATCGGCGGCCCGGCTGAAGGCGTGATGCGCGAACTGGCCTGTTTCGATGTTTACTCGCTTGCCCGCGCGCCTTCGTATATGGACAGCCTGCAGGCCGCAACCCTGCCGATCGCCGCACTCACCGCATGGCAAGCCTTGGAGCAGGCGCACGTCACCACCGGGCAAACCGTGCTGGTGTTGGGTACTGGCGGCGTCTCTCTGTTCGCATTGCAGTTCGCCAAGCTGCGCGGCGCGAAAGTGATCCTGCTTTCTTCAAGCAACGAAAAACTGGCGCGCGGGAAAGCGCTCGGTGCGGATATCGGCATCAATTACCGGGAAACGCCGCAGTGGGGCGCCGTTGTGCGCGAAGCCACCGGCGGCATCGGTGTCGATGCCGTGATCGAAACGGTCGGCGCATCGACCTTCCCGCAATCGCTCGAAGCGGTGCGCATGCATGGGTTTATCGGCGTAGTGGGCTTTCTGGGTGGCAATGATGCGCAGGTCTCGCTGCTGCAGATAATCCTCAAGCGCGTGCAGGTGCAAGGCATTTCAGTGGCGTCGCTGGAGCAGCATGAGCGCATGGTCGCCGCGCTCGAAGCCACGCAGTTGCAGCCTGTGCTCGACAAGGTCTACGGCTTCGAAGAACTTCCCGCCGCATTCGAGCACATGCTGGCCGGCAAGCACTTCGGCAAGATCGGCATCGATTTCGCCAAATGATGGGCGTGTCGGGAACGATCGTAGGTTGGGTTAGCGCAGCGTAACCCAACATGTTCGGCTACGCCGGACGCAACAACAGGCGCCAATCGCTACCGAGCTGACGCTGATCCACCACCCGCAGCGACCACCGTGACGTCATCTCGGTCAATGACGGCAGATGCATCAACGGACGCGCCTGATCGCCGAGCATGACGGGCGCGATGTAAAGCAACAATTCGTCGGCCAATCCGGCCGCGAACAGCGCGCCGCAAAGCGTGGGGCCGGCTTCCACGTGCAACTCGCTGCACTGGCGACCGGCCAGCAGGCCAAGCACGGCGCGCAGATCGAGCGCATCGCCCTGCTCCGGCATGGCGATGCGCTCCACCTTGGCGAAACGATCGTCGATGACTTGCACCGCTGCCGCATGCAGGATGAGCGTCGGCGTTTGGCCGTCCAGAACATGGCTGCCGGCAGGTGTGCGAAGCTGGCGGTCGAGGACGACGCGCGTGGGAAAAACGCTTGGCTTCTCGTCCTGAGTGGATGGAACACGTACGGTCAGCTGCGGATTGTCGGCAAGCACGGTGCCCACGCCGGTGAGGATGGCCGAGCTGCGCGCGCGCCAGCGCTGTCCATCCGCGCGTGCCGCTTCGCCGGTGATCCACTTGGATTCGCCATTAGCCAGTGCGGTACGTCCATCCAGGCTCATCGCCAGCTTCACGCGCACCCACGGCCGTTGGCGTTCGATACGGCTGAAGAAGCCGATGTTGATTTCCCGTGCAGCCTCGCGCATCAGGCCGCTTTCCACGGCGATGCCGGCGGCGCGCAATTTTTCGATGCCCTTGCCCGCCACTTGCGGGAACGGATCTTCGACGGCGATCACCACCCGGCTCACGCCAGCGGCGATCAGCGCGTCCGCGCAAGGCGGCGTGCGGCCGTGGTGCGCGCAGGGTTCCAGCGTCACGTAGGCGGTGGCGCCGCGTGCCTGTTCGCCGGCTTCGCGCAGCGCATACACCTCCGCATGCGGTTCGCCGGCGCGTACGTGCCAGCCCTGCCCCACCACGCGCTCGCCATGGGCGATGACGCAACCAACGCGCGGATTGGGGTGGGTGGTGGTGAGGCCGCGTTCGGCCAGGCGCAGCGCCTGCGCCATGTGCATAGCATCGACGACGGAGAAAGTCATGGAAGCTTCTGACTATCAATATGCAAGATCATCAGTGTGCGCGAACCGGCGGCATTTGTCGCGCCGGCAAAATCGGGAGTAGCCTTGAACTCTTACCTGCAAGAGGGACGCCACCCATGATCTACGAGAACATCCTCGACACCATCGGCCATACGCCCATCGTTCGCCTGCATCGGGTAGCGCCTTCGCATGTCACGCTCTACGCCAAGGTGGAAGCGTTCAATCCCGGCGGCTCGGTGAAAGACCGCCTGGCCATCGCGGTGATCCTGGATGCAGAGAAGAAAGGCCTGCTCAAGGCCGGCGACACGGTGGTGGAAGCCACCTCCGGCAATACCGGCGTGGCGCTGGCGATGGTATGCGCCGCGCGCGGCTACAAGTTCGTGGCGGTGATGACCGAAACTTTCTCGGTGGAACGCCGCAAGCTGATGCGCGCCTATGGCGCCCGGGTGATCCTGACCCCCGCCGCCGAACGCGGCACCGGCATGGTGCGCCGGGCGGAAGAGTTGTCCAAGCAGCATGGCTGGTTCCTGCCGCGGCAGTTCCAGAACCCGGCCAACCCCGCCTATCACCGCAACACCACCGCCGCGGAAATCCTGCGCGATTTCGCCGGCAAGCGGCTGGATGCCTTCGTTACCGGCTGGGGCACTGGCGGCACGCTCACCGGCGTGGGTGAAGTGCTCAAGGTCGCCAGGCCCGAGGTGAAGATCGTGGTCTCCGAACCGGCCGGCGCGTCCATGCTGCAGGACAAGCCCTGGCAGCCGCACAAGATCCAGGGCTGGACGCCGGACTTCGTGCCTGAAGTGCTCAACCGCAAAGTGTTCGACGTGGATTTGCCGGTAGACGACGTCGTCGCCCGCGACACTGCGCGCCGGCTGGCGAAGGAAGAAGGCATCTTCGTCGGCATCTCGTCCGGCGCCACGGTCGCCGCCGCGTTGCAGTACGCGGAGAAGGCCGAACAAGGCAGCGTGATCCTGGCGATGCTGCCCGATACCGGCGAACGCTACCTGTCCACGTTCCTGTTCGAAGGCGTGGAAGAAGGTTCCGATGATGCGTGGCTGGCGAGTCTCGGCTGACTTGCCATGAAGCTCCCGTAGGTTGGGCTGAGGCGAAGCCGAACCCCAACATCGGCATGCACGGTTTACGTTGGGTTACTCCCGGATCAAGTCCGGGATAACCCAACCTACTGGAGAGCTTCGGCGCATGCCGATGATTAGCCCTTGCGATGACCGCGTTTCGCCGCAGCGGCACCGGCCTCGCCAAGCAGTGAAAGCTGCAGGTTTTCCAGCCCAGGCAAATCGCGCTCCAACTTCTCGATTTCCTCGCGGAACGCGTGCACGTCCTCGAACTTGCGATAGACCGACGCAAAGCGCACGTAAGCAACTTGGTCGAGCTTCTTCAGCTCACGCATGACCAGCTCGCCGACATAGCGCGACGGCACTTCGCGCTCGCCGCTCCTGCGCAGGTCATCGATCACCGCACGCACCGCGGCGTCCACGTCATCACTGGCCACCGGGCGTTTCTGTAAGGCGCGCTCGAAACTCGTGCGCAGCTTGCGTTCGTCGAAACTCTCGCGCCGCTCGCCGCTTTTCACGATCGCCGGTAGTTTCAGTTCCGCCGTTTCGAACGTATTGAAGCGTTCGCCGCACTGCGGACACTCGCGACGGCGGCGCACGGTGGCGCCGTCGTCGGCGAGGCGTGAGTCGATCACGCGGGTGTCTTCGTGCTGGCAGAACGGGCAATGCACGTCTTAGCCGTAAACGGGGAATTTCTTGCACTGTGCGGAAACTTTCTCGCGCACGGTCTTGATCACGTTCTCGTCCGCCGGCGCATCCAGCACGTCGCAGATCCATTGCGTGAGTTCCACCACGTCGGCTTCCTTGTAGCCACGCGTGGTGATCGCCGGCGTGCCGACGCGCAGGCCGGAGGTGACGAACGGCGAGCGCGGGTCGTTCGGCACGGCGTTCTTGTTGACGGTGATGTGCGCCTTGCCGAGCGCTGCTTCCGCGTCCTTGCCGGTGACTTCGCGGCCGATCAGGTCGATCAGCATCAGGTGGTTTTCGGTGCCGCCGGAAACGACCTTGTAGCCGCGCTCGATCAGCGTCTTGGCCATGGCCTTGGCGTTCTTCACCACTTGCGCCTGGTAATCCTTGAAGGACGGCTCCAGCGCTTCCTTGAACGCCACTGCCTTGG
The DNA here is from genome assembly GCA_966430775.1 of uncultured Dyella sp. Classification (GTDB taxonomy): domain Bacteria; phylum Pseudomonadota; class Gammaproteobacteria; order Xanthomonadales; family Rhodanobacteraceae; genus Dyella_B. The sequence goes on from CBJMMB010000066.1 coordinate 9,945, forward strand.
CGGCGATCACGTGCATCAGCGGGCCGCCCTGGATGCCGGGGAACACGATCGACTGCAGCTTCTTCTCGATCTCCTCACCCGCATCCTTGGCCAGCACGATGCCGCCACGCGGGCCGCGCAGGGTCTTGTGCGTGGTGGAGGTGACCACGTGCGCATGCGGCAGCGGGCTGGGATACACGCCCGCGGCGACCAGGCCGGCGATATGCGCCATGTCCACGAACAGATACGCGCCAACCTTGTCGGCGATGGTGCGGAAGCGCGCCCAGTCCATGATCTGCGAGTACGCGCTGAAGCCGGCCACGATCATCTTCGGCTTGTGCTCGATGGCGAGGCGCTCGACTTCGTCGTAATCGACCAGGCCCTGCTCGTTCACGCCGTACTGCACGGCGTTGTAGATCTTGCCGGAGAGGTTCACCTTCGCGCCGTGCGTGAGGTGGCCGCCGTGCGCCAGGCTCATGCCGAGAATGGTGTCACCCGGATTGAGCAGTGCGAAATACACCGCCTGGTTGGCCTGCGAACCCGAATGCGGCTGCACGTTGGCATAGGTGGCGCCGAACAGCTGCTTGAGGCGCTCGATGGCGAGGCGCTCGGCCACGTCCACGTATTCGCAACCGCCGTAGTAGCGCTTGCCCGGATAGCCTTCGGCGTACTTGTTGGTGAGCACCGAACCCTGGGCTTCCAGCACGCGCGGACTGGCGTAGTTCTCCGAAGCGATCAGCTCGACGTGGTCCTCCTGGCGGCGGGCTTCGTCGGCAATGGCCTTGGCCAGCTCTTCGTCATAGCCGGCGATCGTTTGCTGCTTCGGGAACATTCGGGCCTCGTTGGGTGGCGTGGGACGGGGGTAAGACTTGAAAGTGTAATGGTAGGGGGTGTAAGCGGCCACCCATCGGCCCTTGCGCGCTTATGACGTACATCGTACGGTACGCCGTACGCAACCCAAAGGGAATTCACCATGTCGTCCGCTCGCACCCGGTCCGCCGGCGCCTGGCGCTGGTTCGTGCTGTTGCTGTTCGTTCTGCCCACCGTGCTGTTTGCGCAAGCCGAAACCGGCGTGGGCTTCCACGCCATCACCATTCCCGACCCGGTCAGCGGCGGCAACATGCCGGGCTATGTGTTCTATCCGTCTGGGCACGCCCAGGGTGTCACCCAGGTCGGCCCGTACGATGTGCACGCCACGCGCGATGCGGCGCCGATTCCTGGCGCCAAGCCGCTGGTGGTGATCTCGCACGGCAACGGCGGCTCCGACCTCGGGCACAACCTGCTGGCTACCTACCTGGCCAGCCACGGCTTCGTGGTCGCCACGCTGGAGCATCCCGCCGACAACTTCCACGACACCAGCGGCGTGGGCCACGCGCAGGTGCTGGCCGGCCGGCCGATCCAGGTGAAGGCGACGATCAGCAAGCTGCTCGGCGATCCGCAATGGAAAACGCTGATCGACGCCAAGCGCATCGGCGTGGCCGGTTTTTCCGCCGGCGGCTACACCAGCCTGCTGGTGGTGGGTGCGGTGCCCCACTTTGCGCGCTTCGTCGAGTACTGCGACCGCTACCCGAAAGACGACGCGATCTGCCACGAACGCAGCAAGATCGAAGCGGAGGCACACAACCGCGGCATGACGATCGATCAATGGGTCGCCAGCCTGCAGGACAGTCTTACCCGCTGGGGCAGCACCGCCGATCCGCGCGTGAAGGCCGCTTTTGTGATGGCGCCATTGAGCTTGATCTTCGACCAGCCGGGCATTGCCCATATCGATCGCCCGGTGTTTCTCTATTACGGCGATGCGGACCATGTGCTGATTCCGTCGGAAAACGCCGCACGCATCCGGCCGTGGATGAAGACGCTGGTCGACGTGAAGGTGGTGCCCAAGGCCGACCACTGGGTGTTCATCGATCCGTGCACAGCGGAACAGGCGAAGGAGGACCACATGATCTGCAGTGATCCGCCCGGCGTCGACCGCATCAAGGTGCATGCGCAACTCAACGCGGACGCGCTGGCGTTTTTCCGCAAGACCCTCGGCCAGCCCTGAGCCATGCCCAAGGCCCTCAGCGACGACGAAACCGACGCCTTCCGCACGCGTATCTGCGACGCAACGGCAAGGCTGTTCGTGGACGAAGGCCCGGCGGCGGTCACCATGCGCCGCCTGGCCACCGCGCTGGGCTGCGGCACCATGACGCTGTACCGTTATTTCGACAACAAGGAAGAAATCATCACCGCGGTGCGGACGCGCGGCATGCATGCGCTATCGGAGGCACTGGAAAATGCGCTGGATACGGAAGGCGACGGCCGCACGCGCAGCCGCAACGTGCGTGATGCGTACATCGACTTCGCTCGCAACAACGTCGCCACGTATCGGCTGATGTTCGAATATCCGCAAACCAACCGCGATGATCCGGGGTACCGCGAAGCGCATGCACGACTGTGGAGGCGCATCGCCGCGGATATGCAGGTGATGATCGACGAAGGTGTGATCGATGCGGACCCGGCGATCCTCGGCCATCAGGTGTGGGCGGCGTTGCACGGCGCGGTGATGTTGGAAATTGCAGGCTTGCTGCCGGATGGCTTCGACGCGGCGGCCCTGCACACGCGGACCTTCGCCGCGTTGATGGAAGCGGCACGGCCAAAACCAGCCTGATTTACGCCCTCCCCTCCTCGATTACCTCTACGGCACGGGTCCGTTGCGGCGCACTTTCGCCACCGCACTCACCATCACATAGCTGATGATCATCAGCAAAAACCACGCACCCAGCTTCGACAGCGGCACCATCTGCCAGCCGTGATGCTGCGCGGGATAGCGCCACGCCGCCGTAAACGTGCCGATGTTCTCGGCAAACCAGATGAAAAGCGCCACCAGCACGAAGCCCAGCAGCAAGGGCATGCGCCGGTGCATACGGCGGATACGAAAATGCACCCACGTCCGCCCGAACAACACCGCCACCGCAGCAAACAGCAACCAGCGCGCGTCGGGCAGAAAATGATGCGTAAAGAAGTTCAGGTAGATCGCCACCGCCAGCCACGCGGTAGCGGCAAACGGCGGATGCCGCGTAAAGCGAAACTCGAACAACCGCCACGCCCGCGCGATATAGCTGCCCACCGAGGCATACATGAAGCCGCTGAACAGCGGCACGCCGCCGATGCGCAGCAGCGAGGGTTCCGGATAGATCCACGAGCCCACCGAGGTCTTGAACACCTCCATCACAGTGCCGACCACATGGAACAGCAGGATCACCTTCGCCTCTTCCCGCGTTTCCAGCCGCGTCGCGATCAGCACGCACTGGATCACCAGCGCGGCGAGCGTGAGGAAGTCGTAGCGCGCCAGCGCCGCGTGCGGCGGATAGAACGCCCAGCTCAAACCAAGCAGCAGCACCATGCTGCCGCCGAAGAGGCAGGCCGAGGCCTGCTTTACGCCGAAGCAGACGAACTCGTGCAAGGCCACGGCCGCGCGGCCCCGCGCGTGCGCCCAGCGTGCCGCGCGCCGGTCCCAGCGGTGCAACGCGGTGAGAGGTACGGCGCCGGCCGTCATTCGTCGTGTATGCATGGCCGCAGAGCCTGGCCGGGCGACATGGCCGGGCGGCTACGAAAAGTGGCGAACAGGTGACCATCGGCTCGCAAGAAGGCGGCGTGCCGTCACCGGCGCTCACATTTAAGCCGCTATAATGCCGGGTTTGATACCCACGCCCGCCGCGTCGCCCACCTTTGTGGCCAGCGCGCGCACGCCTCCGGAGACTCCATGAGCTCGCAGTACATCTACACCATGAACGGGGTCAGCAAGATCGTTCCCCCGAAGCGCCAGATCATCAAAGACATTTCGCTCTCGTTCTTCCCCGGCGCGAAGATCGGCCTGCTGGGCCTGAATGGCGCGGGCAAGTCCACGGTGCTGCGCATCATGGCCGGCGTCGACAAGGACTTCCAAGGCGAAGCGCGCCCGCAGCCGGGCATCAAGGTCGGCTATCTGGCACAAGAGCCGGAGTTGGACGCGGAGAAGACCGTACGCGAAGCGGTCGAGGAAGGTGTGTCGGTGGTGCTCGACGCGCAGAAGCGCCTGGAAGAGGTGTACGCCGCGTATGCCGAGGAAGGCGCCGACTTCGACAAGCTGGCGAAGGAGCAGGAGCAGCTGGAAAGCATCCTGGCGGTGAACGACGCGCACGCGCTGGAGCGCCAGCTGGAAGTGGCCGCCGACGCGCTGCGCCTGCCGCCGTGGGACGCGAAGATCGGTCCGCTTTCCGGCGGCGAGAAGCGCCGCGTGGCGCTGTGCCGCCTGCTGCTGTCCAAGCCGGACATGCTGCTGCTGGACGAGCCCACCAACCACTTGGACGCCGAGTCGGTGGACTGGCTGGAGCAGTTCCTGCAGAGCTACCCCGGCACCGTGGTGGCCGTCACCCACGATCGCTACTTCCTCGACAACGCCGCCGAATGGATCCTGGAACTGGACCGCGGCCGCGGCATTCCGTGGAAGGGCAACTACACCGAGTGGCTGGAACAGAAGGACCAGCGCCTGAAGCAGGAAGCGCAGCAGGAAAAGTCGCGCCAGAAGGCGATCGAGAAGGAACTGGAATGGGTGCGCTCGGCCGCCAAGGGCCGTCAGTCCAAGGGCAAGGCGCGCCTGAACCGCTTCGAGGAATTGAACGCGGTCGAATACCAGCGCCGCAACGAAACCAACGAGATCTTCATTCCGCCGGGCGAGCGCCTGGGCCAGGAAGTAATCGAGTTCAAGAACGTCACCAAGGCCTTCGGCGACCGCCTGCTGATCGACGACCTGTCGTTCAAGGTGCCGCCCGGCGCGATCGTCGGCGTGATCGGTCCGAACGGCGCCGGCAAGTCCACGCTGATGAAGCTGATCATCGGCAAGGAGCAGCCCGATTCCGGCGAAGTGAAGCTGGGTCACACGGTCAAGCTCGCCTACGTCGACCAATCGCGCGGCATGCTCGATGCGAAGAACAACGTGTGGCAGGAAATATCCGGCGGACTGGACATCCTCACCATCGGCAACTTCGAGATCCAGTCGCGCGCCTATATCGGCCGCTTCAACTTCAAGGGCACCGACCAGCAGAAGATCGTCGGCAACCTTTCCGGCGGTGAGCGTGGCCGCCTGCATCTGGCCAAGACGCTGCTGCAGGGTGGCAACGTGCTGCTGCTGGACGAACCGTCCAACGACCTGGACGTGGAAACCCTGCGCGCACTGGAAGACGCGCTGCTGGAATTCCCCGGCTGCGCGATGGTGATCTCGCACGATCGCTGGTTCCTCGACCGCATCGCCACGCACATCCTGGCGTTCGAAGGCGACTCGCACGTGGAATTCTTCCCCGGCAACTACAACGAGTACGAGGCGGACAAGAAGCGTCGCCTGGGCGAAGAGGCTTCGAAGCCGCATCGGGTGAAGTACAAGAAGCTTGCCTGATGCGCTTATTGCCCCTCTCCCTCCGGGAGAGGGGTTGGGGTGAGGGTACGACCAGCGCATGATTTTGGAGCTCGGCGAGAACGTCATCGCCGCGCTCCGCCCGAACCCTCACCCGCCTCTCGGCACCCTCTCCCGGAGGGAGAGGGGCTCACTTAGGTAGATTCCGGAGAGACCGATGCACTTCATGCAATCCCTGCAACAAGCATGGACCCGCAACAACTCCCTCGTCTGCGTCGGCCTCGATCCCGAACCCGCCAAATTCCCCGCGCATCTCAAAAACCATTCCGACGCGGTGTTCGACTTCTGCGCCGCCATCGTCGACGCCACCGCCGACCTGGTCTGCGCCTATAAACCCCAGATCGCCCACTTCGCCGCCCTGCGCGCCGAGGAAACCCTGGAACGCCTGATCGCGCACATCCACGCGAAACATCCAGGCATGCCGGTGATCCTCGACGCCAAGCGCGGCGATATCGGCAGCACCGCGCAGCATTACGTCACCGAAGCCTTCGATCGCTACGGCGCCGATGCCGTCACGCTCAATCCTTATCTCGGCCGCGACTCCGTGCAGCCGTTTCTCGACCGCGCCGACAAGGGCGTGATCCTGCTCTGCCACACCTCCAACCCCGGTGCGGCCGACCTGCAGGACCTGGACGTCGGCGGCAAGCCGCTGTACCAGCACGTCGCCCGCCTGATCGCGCAGGAGTGGAACACCCACGGCAATTGCGCACTGGTCACCGGCGCCACCTGGCCGGAACAACTGGCCGAAGTGCGCGCCCTGGTCGGCGAGGTACCGCTGCTGGTACCCGGCATCGGCGCGCAAGGCGGCGATGTGGAAGCCGTGGTGCGCAACGGCCGCACCTCGAACGGCGCGGGGCTGATGATCAGCTCCTCGCGCGCCATTCTTTATGCCGGGAACGGCGAGGACTTCGCCCAGGCCGCGCGCGTCGCCACCACCGAACTGCGCGACAGCATCAACCGCTACCGCTGATACGCGCCGCGCGGTATTGCGCGCGACTTGCGAAAGCGGGATGGTTGAAGCGACCGGCCAGGGAATCCGTCGCCATGCACCGTTTCGATCTGCTGATGCTGTTGGGTTTCGCCGTACCAGGCTTGCTTATCTGCCTGATCCACCGTCGCCTCACCCGCCGGTCGCGCTGATGTACATGGGTCATTACGCCATCGCGCTCGGCGCGCGCCGCTGGCTGCAGCCACTGCCGTTGGGCTGGTTGCTGTTCGCCTCGATCGAGCCCGATATGCATGACGTCATCGGCAATGTCATTCCGGCGCTCAGTATCGGTCCCGATACGCATACGATCCTGGGCGTGACAGCGTCGGCACTGGTCATCGCGATGGTCACCGCCGTGGTATTTCGGCGACTGACGCTGGCGTTGGGCGCCGGGTTGCTGGTGCTTTCCCATGTGGGCGCCGATTATCTGACCAGCCGTCTGCCCGCATGGCGCGACGGTCCCAAACTTGGCCTGCACCTTTACACCCATCCGCTGGCGGACTTTCTGCTCGAAGCCGCTCTCATCGCCTCATGCCTATTCCTGTACGGCACGTGCAGCGACCTGCGCCGTCCCGTTCGTTACGGTTTGCTGGCCATGGGAGCGCTGATGCTCGGCGCGCAGACCATTTTCAATTTCGGCCTCGGCAGTCGCTAGGTCGAACCTGTCTTCCGCTAGCTCCGGACCTCATTCCGACCCTCCCCCGCGCCATGGCTCTATGTCAGTATCTGCGCGGAAATCGGCCGTGTGGCTGATCGGGAATCCTTGAGAGGGAACGTATGCGGACATGGCAGGGGCAGGCTCGGAAAGTGGGTTCAAGAATTTGCGGTTCATGGCTGCGCATGACTGCGGTCTTATGCGTGATCACACTGGCATTGGGCACGACGGGGCGCGTTCACGCCGCCAGCCCCGACCCCTCCATGGTTTCGAAAATCGACGCCGCCACCTTCGAAGTGGTGATTCCGCGCGCGGTGGATGATCCGCTCACTTACGAGAAGCCGCTGCCGCTCGATTTGCTGCCGTACCAGGAGCGCACCGACAAGTTCTTTTCCGTCGGCACGGCCTTTTCGATCGGCCACAACCGCTATGTCACCGCCGGCCATGTGTTCCTTGCCGCGGTGGGCGATCTCACCGGGCCGCCGGCGCTGCGTGATGCCGGCGGGCACGTGTATGCGATCGACAAGATCGTGAAGTTTTCCCTGCAGCAGGATTTCGTGGTGTTCTCGCTGAAGGAGCAGCCCAACGGCGACGCTGCGCTGGATACCAACGCCAAGCCGTCGTTGAACAGCGTGGTGTACGCGGTCGGCAATGCGCTCGGCACCGGCGTGGTGATTCGCGACGGCTTGTATACCTCCGACACGCCGGAGGACGAAAACGGGCGCTGGAAGTGGATGCGTTTCTCCGCGGCCGCCTCGCCCGGCAACAGCGGCGGTCCGTTGCTCGATCAGGATGGCAAGGTCATCGGCGTGGTGCTGATGAAGTCGCCGAACGAAAACCTCAATTACGCGCTGCCGATCGGCGAAGTGCTCAACGCGACGAGCAGCATGGCGGTGATGGACAAGCGCGAGTCCTATCAGCTGGACATCATCGAAGAGAACCAGAACGGCACGTTCAAGGCGCAGTTCCCGCTGCCTGCCACGTACGACGATTTCAGCGCCAGCTACCTCAAGCTGCTCAACGCCAAGAGCGAGGACATGTTGAAGGCGCTGCTGCAGCAGCAGGGCGACGAGCTGTTTCCGCGTGGAGCCGGCTCCAACCACATCCTGCACGACACGCCGCAGCTCAGCCTGTTTCCGGAAATGATCGTGCGCAACCGCAGCGGGCAGTGGGTGTATTCCGGACGCGAACTCAATCGCGTTCCGCTCAGCGGCAATGGCTATGTCGCCAGCGGCTACGTCGGACATACCTTCTTGGTGCATCTGCGCCGGCCGGACACGATGAAGGCGGCCACCTTCTACAACGATCCCAAGCAGATGATGGACCTGCTGCTGAAGACGGGCTACTGGACGCGCGAAGTCGGCCCGGAAAAGATCAAGATCACCTCGCTCGGCAACCCGGCCAGCAGCGCCGCCTATACGGACAACTGGCAGCGACACTGGAAAACCTTCGTGTGGTCGCTGCCGTACATCAACGGGCAAATGGTGGTGTTCGCGCTGCCCACGCCCGATGGCTATGCGATCATGATGCGCCTGAACCCCTCGGTGATCACGCACGACAGCATCATCGACCTGAAGGCGCTGGCCGATTTCCTCAACGTCGACTACGGCGGCACGCTGGCGCAGTGGAAGGATTTCCTGGCCGAAAAATCGTTGCTGCCGGATGTGCTGAAAGACACCCGCATCGACGTCGACTACGGCAAGCATTTCAGCTACGACTCCAGCAACATCGCCTTCGGTTATCCGGTGACGCTGCAGCCGATCGGCCCGGACAACCTGTTCGCCGTGGGCGTGGGTTATTACGAAAACCACGGCAAGTTTGCGCTGCAGGCCGGCGTGGTGCAATTGCGCTTGAACACCACCGATCCGGATCGCATCAGCATCAAGCGGCATATCGCGCCCAGCGTCGATCTCGACGACAACTTCAAGGAAGCCTGGGGCAAGCTGGTGCACAAGCAGCATCCGTACGACGGCGTGCCGTACAACGATGGCGACGAGATGGATATCGCCACGGTGATCGATGCGCCGGCCGGCGACGCGCCAAAAGAACTGTACACCGCGTTCTACGCCACGCAGGGCACGCACAAGCCGGAAGAGATGAAGGCAAAGCTTGCCTTGCTGACGCAGCAGCTCAAGGTGAAGTCGCCTTGAGCGGGAGATAGCCGATCGCCTGCCTTGCGGCTGTCATGCTTCCTTTCGCGAAGATGACGGCTGCAAGACAGGCATGCGTATGACGCAACGCGCTCAGATGCCTTTCACCACCGCGATGGCATCCTCGCCGCTGTAGCCTTCTAAGGATGATCGTGTGAGTTTGTGGTTCCTGATTTTCCTGAGCGTGTTGCAAGGCGTCACCGAGCTGTTTCCGGTCAGCAGCCTCGGTCACACGCTGTTGGTGCCCGCGCTGTTCGGTGTGCACATCGACAAGCACGCACCGCAGCTCATCCCCTTTCTGGTTGCCTTGCACCTGGGCACGGCGCTGTCGCTGCTGCTTTATTTCCGTCAGCGCTGGGTCGCGCTGGTGCGCGGCTTCGTCGCATCGCTGTCCGGCCGGCACAACGACGAAGGCCACATGATGTGGGCGCTGATCATCGGCACGCTGCCGGCGTGCGTCGTAGGACTGGTGCTGGAAAAGCGGCTGGAGCTGGTGTTCAAGGACCTGCGCATCGTCGCCTTCGCGCTGATCGTCAACGGCGTGCTGTTGTGGCTCGGCGATCGCATCGAGCGCACGCGTGCGCACAAGCCGCCGGAGAAACTGCAGTTCCGGCACGCCTTTCTGGTCGGGTTGGCGCAAGTGGGCGCGTTGATTCCCGGCTTCTCGCGCAGCGGTCTCACCATGATCGCCGGTTCCGCCACCGGCCTGGACAAGGAAAAGGCGGCTGAATTTTCGTTCCTGCTCGGCACGCCGATCATCCTCGCCGCCGGCCTGCTGGAAATTCCCAAGCTGCTGAAGGCGCCCGCACAATTGGGCGATGCGCTGTTGGGCGGCGTGCTGACCGCCATCGCAGCGTGGCTCAGCCTGCATTTTCTTATGCGCTATTTCGAAGGCCGCGGAAGGCTGGCGACGTTCGGTACGTATTGCATGATCGCCGGCGTGTTCTTTCTGGGCTGGTTCCTGCTGCATCCGCAGCCTGCTTGAAGTGCTCACCCCGGCGGTTCGGCCGTCCAGCGTGCCGCCACGAAGTCAATGAAGGCTCGCGTGCGTGCGGGCAGCTGCTTCGATGGCGACCATACGATATGCAGCGGCAATCCCGGCAGTTGCCACTCGTCCAGCACGGTTTCCAGCCGGCCCTGGTCCAGCAGATGACGCACCTGCCATAGCGCAGCCACGCCGATGCCCAGCCCGGCGATCACCGCGGCATTGCAGGCCGCCGCGTTGTCGGCGCTGAAACGTCCGCGCACTTCCACGGTTTGTTTGCGATTGCCGCGCCGATAGTCCCAACGCTGCGGCGCCTGCGCCGTACGACGCACGATGCACGCGTGCTTGCGCAGATCGGCCGGCGTGCGTGGACGACCGTAACGCGCGAAATAACCGGGTGCTCCGATCGTCACCATGCGCAGCGTGCCCAGCTGGCGCGCATGCAGCCGGCTGGAGGGCAAGTCGCCGAGCCGAATAGCGGCGTCCAGTTTTTCGCGTTGCAGGTCGGCGCGTTGATCGGCCACCACCAATTCGACGCTCACCTCCGGATAGCGCTCCATGAAGGCGGCGATCACCGGCACCACATACGGCGCACTGAACTGGGTGGAGCCGCCGATGCGCAGCACGCCGTCGATACGCGCGCCGTGTTCGGCCAGTTCCGAACGGGCCAGGTCGATATCCGCCAACGCCGCCTTGATACGTGCATGAAACGCAAGCCCGGCTTCGCTGGGCTGCGTCCGGCGCGTGGTGCGCTGGATCAATTCCACGCCCAGTTCGCTTTCCAATGACGCCAGCGAACGGCTTACCGCCTGCAGCGAGCGCTCCAGATGCCGCGCGGCGGCGGTGAGGTTGCCCTGCTCCACCACGGCGATGAAGGTGCGGTAGTCGTCCAGGCTGGCCATGGCGATTCTCCCGCTCGGCGGAATGATCCTTCCATCTTAGCGGTGATTCTCCCGGCACTGGCGAAGCAAGAAAATATGCCGCCTGTGCTTTCCATCGAGGAATCCATGTCACCGGCCTCTCCCACCACCAGTGCGGCACATCAGGTTCCGGTCCGCCTGTTCGCGGTGGCGACGGTGGTGATTGTGCTGTGCCTTTACCAGGCGCAGCCGCTGGTAGGGATGATTGCGCATTCGCTGCATCTGTCACCGGCGTCCGTCGGGCTGGTATCCACGCTGACCTTGCTGGGCTATGCCTGCGGATTGTTCGTACTGGTGCCGCTGTGCGACATCTGCGAGAACCGTTCGCTGGTGCTGGCCACGCTGGGCGCCAACGTGGTGGCGTTGGGCTTGGCCGCCTGCCCGATACCGCCGGCGGCGTTTCTGCTGGTCAGCGGCCTGACCGGTTTCACTGCGGTGGCGATCCAGATGCTGATACCGATGGCCGCGGCGATGGCGCCCGAAGCGC
>CBJMMB010000067.1:0-21459 GCA_966430775.1 uncultured Dyella sp.
ACAACCCGGTGGAAGGCGGCGTGATTTTCAACGAAGCGGAAATCTCCGTCACCGATGCGCCGGGCCTAGGGATCCGCGAGATCCGCAACCTCGTCACTGAAGCTGCGGCCTGACATGTCGCCCCTGGTCAAGATCCGTTCCGAGCGAGATCAGATGTCGGCGGTGGAACGCCGCATCGCGGATTTCATCCTCGACAATGCGCAGTTGCTGCGCGACTACTCCTCGCAACAGCTGGCCAACGCCTTGGGCATCAGCCAGTCCAGCGTGGTGAAGTTCACGCAGAAGCTGGGCTTCAAGGGCTATCCGGATCTGAAATATTCCGTAGGTGAAGCGATTGCCCGCGCCCTCAACGGCGACAGCGAGGAAGCTGCCACCCGCAGCAACGGCGACGCCGAAGAATCGCTGGCCGGCAATCTTTGGTGGCTGAAATCCGAAGCGGAGGAAGCCACGCGGTTGATCAATCCCCCGCAGACGCTGGCCGCCGTCACTGAAGCCATCGGCCACGCCGGCGACAGCGGCAAGGTGTTCGTCATCGGCCTGGGCGAGGACGATATCCACGCGCGCAGTTTTGCGTTGAAACTGTCCTTGCTTGGCATGCTTACCGTGCACAACTTCGATACCGCCAGGATGATCGCCAACGCGTCGGCGGCAGGCCCCGACGACGTATTGGTGGTGTTCTCCGAACATGGCAATCACCCTGCCCTGTGCAAGATCAGCCGCTACTTCCACGAACGCCGCGGCCGCGTGATCAGCGTGACCCGCCACACCGCCAATCCCTTGCGCGCACTGGCCGATATGGCCTTGCTGGTTTCGGCGCATGACGATCGACCGTATATCCAGTCATTGCTTTATCAATCGGCCTTGCAGCATTTGCTGGATGGCGTCTTCGTGCGCCTGTGCGAAGCCGATGCCGTGCGGTGCACGCGGTGGATGGCGAACTTGGAGCGCATACAACAGGTGTTGGAGCCCTAGGATTGCTCAGTAGGTTGGGCTGAGGCGCAGCCGAACCCCAACGTCGTAATGCAGATGGCAACGTTGGGGTTCGGCTGCGCCTCAGCCCCACCTACGAGACCCTTTTCCGTAAGTGTCGTTGCAAACAAAGGACACGCATTCCCCCATGCAAACCCAGCACTTCGACGCCATCATCATCGGCGCCGGCATGGCCGGCGCCTCGGCCGCCTGGTTCCTCGCGCCCCATGCGCGCGTGCTAGTACTGGAACGCGAAGCATGGCCCGGCATGCACGCAACGGGCCGCTCGGCAGCGTTGTTCAGTGAAACCTACGGCTCCGCCCAGGTACGCGCACTCTCGCGCGCCACGCGTCCATTCCTGGAACAACCACCCGCCGGCTTTACCGAACATCCCCTGCTTTCACCACGCGGCACGCTGGTAATCGGCAGCGTGGAGCAATCGGGACACATCCACGCCCAGTACCAGACCATGGCGCCGCACACACGCGACCTACGCCTGCTCGATGCGGCCACCGTGCAAGCCATGGTCCCCGTGCTCAAACCCGAGACCGCCCAATCGGCCCTGTTCGAACCGGGCGCCGCCGATATCGACGTCAATGCGTTGCATCAGGGTTTCTTGCGCGGCCTGCGCGAAAAGGGCGGCCGTCTGCTGACCAACGTCGACATCAAGACGATCGAGCGCACGCAAGGCGCATGGGAAGTCGACGGCGGCGATACCCTGTTTCGCGCCCCGCTGCTGCTCAACGCAGCAGGCGCATGGGCCGACGACGTGGCACGGCTCGCCGGCGTAAAACCGCTCGGCCTGCAAGCCAGGCGACGCACTGCCTTTCTGTTCGAACCACCCGCAGGCATCGACACCGCACACTGGCCGTTTGTGCTCGATATCGATGAAACCTTCTACTTCAAACCCGACGCCGGCCTGCTGCTCGGCTCCCCCGCCAATGCCGACGACGTGCATCCGCACGACGTGCAGCCGGAAGACTTCGATATCGCGCTGGGCATCCATCGCATCGAAGAAGCCACCACGCTGACCATCCGCCGACCCACTCGCAGTTGGGCAGGCCTGCGTACTTTCGCCGCCGACGGCAACCTGGTCGGCGGTTTCGCCCTCGATGCAGAGGGATTCTTCTGGATTGCCGCACAAGGCGGCTACGGCATCCAGACCAGCGCGGCGATGGGCGAAACCTGCGCGCATCTGGTTCTTGGACGGCCGCTACCGACACATCTTCAGGATGCCGGCATATCGTCCGCCTTGCTGGCACCTAGAGCGCACGATCCCTCGCAGTGAGGACCACGGCGCGCAATCCAGTTGCACCCGACATTCACCCGGCAAGCCGTTAGGATGCCGCGAGCCGAACCAGGAGTCGCTCCATGTCATCGATCGTTCGCCGATTCGCTCTGAGCATCATCCTTCCCCTCTCGGCCGTTGTGGCGCATGCGGCAATCGACCCATGGTGGAAGCACGCAGTGATCTACGAGATCTACCCGCGCAGCTTCGGCGACAGCAATGGCGACGGCGTGGGTGATCTCCGCGGCATCACGCAACATCTGGATGACTTGCAGAAGTTGGGCATCGATGCGATCTGGATTGCGCCGATGTATCCCTCGCCACAGGTGGACTTTGGCTACGACATCTCCGACTACCGGAATGTCGATCCCCAATACGGCACATTGGCCGATTTCGACACGCTGCTGCAGGAAGCCGGCAAGCATCACATCAGGGTGATCCTGGACATGGTGCTCAACCATACCTCGGACAAGCACGCCTGGTTCGTCGAGTCCGCGAGCTCACGCGACAATCCCAAGGCCGACTGGTACGTCTGGAACGATGGCGTCGATGCGAACGCGCCAGGCGTCACACCGTTTCAGAAGCGCTTCGAACACGACGGGAAAGTGCCGCCCAACAATTGGGAGTCGGTATTCGGCGGCTCCGCGTGGCAATGGGTGCCGGCGCGCAAGCAGTTCTACTATCACCGCTTCTACCGACAGCAGCCCGACCTCAACTGGCGCAACCCTGCCGTCGAGCAGGCGATGTTCGACGCCATGCGCTTCTGGCTGGACCGCGGCGTAGCCGGCTTCCGCCTCGATGCCATCTCCACCTTGTTCGAGGATCCGCAGCTTCGCAACGACCCGCAGCGCCCCGGCACCAACGCACAGGGCGATCCGAACCTGACCTCGCTCTACAGCGACAACCTGCCCGAAGTACACGATGTGATCCGTCGCATGCACGCCATGGTGAACACATACCCAGGCGACCGCGTGCTGATCGGTGAAACCTACACGGCCGACGTGGCCGATCTGGACAAGTGGTACGGCGGTACACATCTGGACGAGCTGCAGTTGCCGATGGACATGCTGGTCGGCTTCGGTTCGCACACCCGCTTCGATGCCGGTGAATTCCGCAAGACACTGGAAGAGGCACAGACCGTGCCCGGCCAGCCGCTGATCGTGTTCGACAATCACGACAACACGCGCTCGATCGACCGCTTCGGCGACGGCCGCCACAACGTACAGCGGGCCAAGGCCATCGCAACGCTGCTGTTGACGACGCGCGCAACGGCGCTCACCTACTACGGCGCGCCGATCGGCATGATCACCGCCACCCCGACGCGCAAGGAAGACGTACGCGATCCGATCGGCATCACCGGCTGGCCGAAGGAAAAAGGCCGCGACGGCGAACGCACGCCGATGCAATGGACCCCCGGACCGCAGGCGGGCTTCTCCACCAACCCGCACACCTGGCTGCCGGTCAATCCAAATCATGTCACGGTCAACGTACAAACCGAACTCGCCGACCCGCAGTCCCTACTCAACTGGTACCGCACACTGATCGCACTGCGACGCGAAAACCCAGCGATGCGCGACGGCAGCATGACCTTCCTCGATCGCACCGATCCCCATGTATTGGTCTATCGGCGAGAAGGCGCCGCTCCGGTCACCGCGCTGATCAATTTCAGCGGCACGCCGCAACGGATCAAACCAGGCATTGTGCATGGCGCGATACGCACGCTGGCCGCCACCGATGCCAAGCTCGCCAGAGCGACAACGTTGGACAATGCGACGCTGCCCTCTTACGCCACGTGGATCGTGACGTCGGCGCAGTAGTGCTGCGATCGCCTGCAGCTTCTCGATGGCTACCCCAGGGAGGCGCTCTCCTGCCGAGGCCCCGGCCCTACGCGCGCAAGATCACTTCTCGTTGACGAGCTTCTCAAGCGCCAGCGTTCGCTTGATCAAGTCATCCAACTCAAAACTTTCCGACTCCAGGAATGCAGCATCTCCAATATCCTCCGGCTGGGAAGCCAGACGATGGGTCTCGCTCAAATGATGCTTCAGCCAATCTCGCTGCTCCTGCTGCAACTGAGCCCGTTCCTTGTCCTTGTATCGATGCAGAAGCGTCTGATAGGCCGCATTCAATCGTGGGTCCCATCTGCCGACTTCAGCCTTATGACACCCCAACATTTTTTCGGAAGCGCCGGCGGCTTGATCCAGGCATGTGCTGAACTCGACGCTCTCCTGCGCGCTTGCATGAAATGATGCAATACAAAGGACGGCGCCAAAAACGAGGGCGGATTTGCGAAGCATCATGGCGATCTGTCTGCATCTCTCTGATTGAAGTAGGGTCTGGCCGCGCTGATCTGGTTTGATCAACGCGGCATTGGAACATCAATCCACCCTCACGCCCACTAGGATGAACCCTAGCTCCTGAGCGCAGGATCGATTTATTTCTACCGGCACTCAGCCCGTTCGATTGGCATTGCGATTTTTCAGCCAATTGGCTCTTTCTAGTCCAAGCCGATGTCATGAGGATGCGGAAGCCCGCCGGGCTATGAAGCAACCATTCGCGATTCCAACAAGGTTGCCGCTGCGTCGCCACACACAAGCTCCACTCTTTCCCAGCGGGGAAAGCGATTGCTATTACGGGATTGAAAATCCGGGCGCGCGTCCTGCGCCTTGACAGCAGCTTTCACAACGAATTCACCAGGCGTTTTTGCGTGTCCGCCCGTCCGGGCGGCGTGTCGTTTGCTGTCTCTGCTATTCAAGTGGAACCGCCCTCAACAACACACGTGCAAGCCACCACTAAGGAGAAATGGTTATGAGTAACCGCCCATCCCAAAGAGGCATTGGCAGCTTTTACTTGTTCGGAAAAGTCATCGCCGTTGTGGCGTTGGTTGCGCTTTTGTCGGCAGCCTGCGTTCAACCACCGTGGTTCGCCACCTGGTATGCAGCGCCGCAGAACTACAACATTCTTTTCCCTGGCGTTACCGTTCCACCGCAGTCGATCTCGAATCAGTCGATTCGCCAGATTGTCCATACATCGCATGGCGGCAGCCTGATTCGCGTCAAGCTGTCCAATCTCTTCGGAACTTCACCTGTCACGTTCGCCGAAGCCCGCATCGCGCGCAGCACGGGCAATGGCGGCATCGATCCCACGACCAATCGCACGCTCCGGTTCGGCGGCATGGGCGCCGTAACGCTCGCTGCCGGGGAGGAACGATGGAGCGACCCGGTCTATCTGCCGGTACCGACGCAGGCGGATCTGGCGATCACCCTGTACGTGCCGCTGAACACGCCCGTCGTCACCACCCACACCATAGGCATGCAAACCAATTACCTGGCGCCCGGCGACCAGGCAGGCGCCTCGGTGATGGGCAATGCCACGACCACCACCATGTACTACTGGCTGAGCGAGGTTGATGCATCCACGTTCGATGGATCCGATCTGGCGACGCATCCGTACAAAGTAGTGGTAGCGTTCGGCGATTCGATCACCGACGGATACGGTTCGACCACCAGTGCCAACCACCGCTGGCCCAACTACCTGGACAATCGCGTGCAGGCCGATGCGGAGGACCTGGGCCGCGCGAGCGTGGTCAACGCCGCCATCGCCGGCAACCGCTGGATCTATGACGGCGTCGGCCCTGCCGGTGTGAAGCGCTTTGCCCATGACGTGGCCGGCGTTTCAGGCGCGACCCACGTGATGATTCTGCTGGGCATCAACGACATCGGCATCGGCGAGCAAATTCCGCAGCAAAACGTTTCCGCCGATCAGATCATCGCAGCCATGCAGGCGACGATCGCCCAGGCGAAAGCCGACGGGATCAAGATTTACCTGGGGACCATCACCCCTTACAACGGCGCCTCGTATTACGACGCCGCAGGGGAGATGAAGCGCGAGGCGGTGAACGCCTTCGTGCGCTCAGCGAACAACGGTGCCGACGGTGTACTCGATTTCGACCAGGTCGTGCGCGATCCGTCCAACCCCACCGCCCTGTTGCCCGCTTACGACAGCGGCGATCATTTGCATCCCAATGACGCTGGATACCAGGCGATGGCGAACGCCATCGATCTCGGCGTGCTCGAAAACTGATTCGACGGCATCAAGCGAGCGATGACGGAGGGCGGCGCCTGCTTCGGCGGCGACCGCCCTTCTTTCCTTTTCCCCATAGGGCGGTCAGATCGCCGCGGAAGGCGGATGCGCAGGAATGCTTGCAACAATGCGCAGACCGCCGCCAGCGCGAGGATAGGCAGCGATATGTCCTCCATGCAAAACGATGGCACGCCTTGAAATAGCCAGCCCGAGGCCTACTCCTGGTACGGAGCTGCCAAGGCTTTCGACGCGGCGAAACGGCTCAAAGATCGCATCGCACTGCGCATCGGGCACGCCTGGTCCACGATCTTCAACGCTGATTTCAAGTAACGGAACGGCGGCGTGGTTTTCCCTGCGCTCCTCGACGATACGCGTCGTAATCTCGACCTTCGTGTCGGGCGCGGTGAATTTCACGGCGTTGCGCACGACGTTCTCCAGCGCGCGATAGATCATCTCGCTATCGATCTGAGCAAAGAAGGAAGACTCCCCACCCAGAGACACGCTGCAATGCCGCACCTGCGCTTCGAAGTCGGCGTTCTCCGCTATGGTCGCCAGCAATTCGATGATGTCCATGCGTTCAACCAGCGGATTGGTGGATCCCGCTTCCAGCTTGTGCAACGTCAACAGTTCTTCGACCAATGCGTCGATGCGCTGCGTTTCCTGATCAACGCGCTGGATCGTCGCCGCCGATTCGAGCAGGCTCTGCTCCCACAAACCGATGGCAGCCTGGATACGGGCAAGCGGCGAACGCAGTTCGTGCGAAATGTCATGGAACAGGCGTTGCTGTTGCGCCGTCGCCTGCTGAAGCCGGGCGGCCATGCCATCGAATTCGCGCGCCAGGTCCACCATCTCGTCGCGACGCGAGCCCATCAGCGGAAGCACCCTTACGCCGAAATTCGCCCCGGCTGCCGCGTGCAACGCGAGACTCAAATGACGCAATGGTTGCGACAGATACCAGGCAAGACCCAGTCCGAACACGAGGCTGAGCGCACCGCCGATCACGGCGGGCAGCAGCGCCATCCACTGTGGTCCTGGAGGTTCACGTGGCAGGCTGGGATTAAGCCGCATGAACGTGAAAAGCGTACCTACGAAGCACAGCACGGTGGCCAGCCAAAACGCAACGAACAGCTTCCAGAACAGACGACCGGTCGGTAGCTTCATAGTTTCAATCCACCAACAGTTGATAACCCATGCCGCGTACACTTTGAATGCGCGCCTGACCATCGGCGCGCCGCCCCAGTTTCTGGCGAATGCTGCTGATATGCACGTCGATGCGCCGATCGAAGGAGGCCAGCGGGCGGCCGAACGCCTGCCGCGAAATATCGTCCTTGGCGATCAGCCGGCCAGCGTGGCGGGCCAGCACTTCGAGCAACAGAAACTCCGTTCCGGTCAGCTCCAATACCTGGCCTTGCCAACTCGCACGACGGCTGGCCGGCCATAGTTCCAGTTGTCCCGCGCGTATCGAATCGCTCGCCGTCGTGCCGCTCTGCGCGCTGCCGGTGCGACGCAGGATGGCGCGCAAGCGCGCAACCAGTTCGCCAGGCGTGCAAGGTTTGGGCACGTAGTCGTCCGCGCCCATGTCCAGGCCGACGATGCGATCGATATTGTCGCCGCGCGCCGTCAACATGATCACGGGCACCTGGCTTTTCGCGCGAATCCTGCGTAGCGCTTCGATGCCCGACAGGTTCGGCATCATCACGTCCAGCACCACGATGGCGAACTGGCCGCTGAGTGCGCGTTGCACGCCGGTTTCGCCGTCATGGGCGACCTGCGGAGCGAAGCCTTCATGCTCAAGATACTGGGCGAGCATGGAGGTGAGCTCGACGTCGTCGTCGACCAGCAACACGGGCGTTGCAGGTGCGGCTGTCGGGGAGTGCGGGAAGTGATCCGTCATGCCGCGAGTATGGGCCAATACAAACGCCTGCGACAGCTTTCCCCAAGCGGTTTTACCCAGCTTTACGCTCGATAACGGCGGCAAACGCCCCGTTTTCTAGCATGCATGTCCGGGCCGCAGTACCGGCGGAAACGACATTCGCATGTTGCACATCTCACCTAAGGACGACGCGTATTGGAGGCACCCATGAAGGGTTTCGCCATCGCGTTCGTATCCGCCCTGCTCCTTGGCGGCTGCGCACTGCAGCCTGCTTACAAGACACCGCAGGTGGCGGTCGCCAGCACGTGGCAGGCCCCGCAGCCGCATGACGGCCGCACCGCGGAACTGGTCGACTGGTGGCAGCGCTTTGATGATCCGGCCGTGGCCGAGCTGATTCGCATCGCCGAAGCGGACAGCCCGTCGCTGGCGCAGGCTGTCGCCTCCATCGATGCGTCGCGTGCTTCACTCGCTTCCAGCAAAGCCTCGCTGTGGCCTGACCTTACCGGCAGCGCATCGTTGACGCGCGAAAAACAGGTCGTGATCCAGGGCATCAACCAGGCACCCAGCACCCAGCGCAGTGCCAGCCTGGACGCGTCATGGGAAATCGATCTGTTCGGCAAGCTGCGCAATAACCGCGATTCGGCGCGGGCGCAACTGCAGGCCAGCATCGACGACTGGCACGATGCGCGCATCTCGCTCGCCGCCGAGGTCGCCGACGACTACGTGCAATACCGCGCCTGCCGGCTTTTGCGCAAAGCGTACGAGCAACAGGCGGCCTCTCAGCAGCAGACGACCCGTTCCACGCGAGCGGCCTTCAACGCCGGCCTTCGCACCGATGCCGATGTCTATCTGGCCGAAGCGAGCGCAGCCAGCGCATCGTCCACGGCGGTAGCGCAGGACGTGTTGTGCGAAGAGCTGGTCAAGTCGCTGGTGGAACTTACCGGCGCCGATGAGGCGCGTCTGCGCCGCTTGATCGATGCCGCCGAGCCGGCGCTGCCCGAACCCCAAAGCTTTACGGTCGACAGCGTACCGGCCGACTTGCTGCGCCAACGTCCCGATCTTGCTTCCGCCGAACGCAACCTTGCATCGGCCTACGCCAAGGTCGGCGCCGCACGCGCCGATCGCTTGCCGAGTTTCTCGCTCTCCGGCTCGATTTCGACCGCGGCGTCCAACCTTGCTTCCCCCGCCACGAGCTGGTCGTTCGGTCCCAGCCTTTCGCTGCCTATCTTTGATGGCGGCGCAAAAAAGGCAGCGGTCGATTCGGCGTTGGCCACGTACCAGAAGCAGCTTGCCGTCTATCGTGGCGATGTGCGTAGCGCGGTCAAAGAGGTCGAGCAAGCCCTGGTCGATCTGAACGGCGCCGCGCGGCGCGGCGAAGACGCGGCTCGCGCCGCCGAACAGTACCGGCGCTATGCGCGGGCGATGGAGGCGAGCTGGAGTGCCGGCTTCGACAGCCTCCTGAATCTGGAGGAAGCGCGCCGCTCTGCCATCTCCGCCGAAATCACGCTGATCGAATTGCGGCGCGATCGCCTGCGCTACTGGATCCAGCTCTACAAGGCGCTGGGTGGCGGCTGGCAAGCAGACCAATCCCTGGCGCAAAGCCGTAGCGCTACCCCGCAAGCCTCAGAAGGATCGATGCCTTGAATCGCCCTCGTCGCATCGTTGCCGCACTGGTCGCCATCGCTTTGCTTGGCGCCGTTGCGCTGATTTTCCACCGGCGCGGAACTCAGCCTGCCGCTGCCACCACACCCGCAGCGCCCACCGTCAACCTTGTCATGCCACAACGCGAACGCTGGCCTGTCGTCGTGCGCGCCGACGGCGCCGTGGCCGCGTGGCAGGAAGCCGTGATCGGCGCCGAGGTCGGCAGCCTGCGCATCACTGCGCTGCATGCCGACGTCGGCAGCGTGGTCAAACGTGGCGACCTGCTCGCCCAGCTCGACGACGATGCCGCGAAGGCGGACGTGCAGAAGCAAGAGGCGGCGGTGTCTCAGGCGCGTGCCGCGCTGCGCCTGGCCCAGGAGGATCTCGATCGCTCGCGCGTGGTGGCCGAGAGCGGCTCGTTGTCCAAGCAGCAGCGCGATCAGTATGAAAGCACCGAAATGAGCGACCGCGCTGCGCTGGCCTCTGCCGAAGCGCAGTTGCAGAGCGCACGCATCACCTTGCGGCAAACGCGTGTCGTCGCGGTCGATGATGGCATCGTTTCCTCGCGCTCGGCGTTGCTCGGCAATGTCGTGGCGGCGGGCAGCGAGTTGTTCCGCCTGGTGCGGCAATCGCGCGTTGAATGGCAGGGCGAGGTCGACGCTCAGCAGTTGGCGCTTATCCATGCCGGCCAACGTGCCCGGGTGACCCTGCCCGGCGGCGCGCGTATCGAAGGTACGGTGCGCTTGGCCGCACCGACGCTGTCGGCCAATACCGGCCGCGCCATCGTTTACGTCAGCTTGCCGAACAACAGCGGTGCGCAGCCCGGCATGTACGCCAGCGGGGTGATCGAACTGGCCGACACTTCGGCGCTGACGGTGCCGGAGGCGGCGCTGGTGCCGCGCGACGGCCGCGAAGATGTTTACGTGCTCCAGCTCGATGGCAAGACGGTGGCGCGACGCACAGTCGCGACCGGTCGTCGTCGCGAGGGTCGCGTCGAAGTGACTGCCGGCCTTGAGGAAACCGCACGCGTCGTCGCAAGCGGCGGTGCATTCCTTTCCGATGGCGCTGCCGTGACGGTGGTCGACGACACGCCACATGCCACCTCGTCGGAACGCCAGCCATGAACTTTTCCTCGTGGTCGATACGCAATCCCGTGCCGGCGGTGCTGTGCTTCATTTTGTTGACGGTGCTTGGCCTGATCGGATTCAAGAAACTGCAGATCCAGGATTTTCCGGATATGGATCTGCCGACCATCAACATCGCCGCCACGCTGGAAGGCGCAGCCCCTTCGCAACTGGAAACCGAGGTGGCGCGCAAGATCGAGGACAAGCTCACCTCGTTGACGCTGCTCGACCACGTGACGACGACGATTACCAGCGGCTCGGTCAATATCGCCGTCAGCTTCAAGCTGGAAAAAGACGCGCAAGCCGCGCTCAGCGAAGTACGCAACGCCGTCGACAGCGCCCGCGCCGACCTTCCTTCCGAGATGAACGACCCCGTCGTCTCGAAGAACGAGGCCGCCAGTTCGGCGCTCGTCACCTATACCGTCGAATCCGCAAAACTCGACGAACAGGATCTGTCTTGGTTCGTCGACAACGAACTCACCAAGGCCATGCTCTCCGTCAAAGGTGTTTACTCCGTCAAGCGCGTGGGCGGTATCGATCGCGAGATCCAGATCGATCTGGACCCTGCCTTGATGGCCGGATTGGGCGTCAGCGCCGAAACGGTGTCCACGCAGCTCAAGGCCGTGCAGCGTGAACGTTCCGGTGGCCAGGGCGATATCGGCAGCCAGCGGCAGTCGATACGCACCTTGCCTGGCGTGGCGTCCATCGAAGATCTGGCCGCGTTGAGCATCGCGACCGGCGATGGCCGCACGCTGCGCCTGGACCAGATCGCGCACATCCGCGATGGCGCCGCCGAGCGCACCTCCTATGCGTATCGCGACGGGAAGCGGGTGATCGGCGTTGAGCTGACGCGCGCCCTGAAGAACTCGGACGTCACCGTGCTGCGCCAGATACGCGCGGCGATGCAGAAGTTCTCGGCCGCGCATCCCGAGGTCAGCATTGTCGAAGCCAGCAATACCGTTTCCCACATCGAGGAGAACTACGAAGGATCGATGGAGCTGCTGATCGAAGGTGCGCTGCTGACCATCATCGTGGTCTGGTGGTTCCTGCGCGATTGGCGCGCCACCCTGGTGTCGGCAGTCGCCCTGCCCTTGTCGATCATCCCAACCTTCGGCGCGATGTATCTGGCCGGCTATTCGCTCAATACAATCACGCTGCTGGCCTTGTCGCTGGTGATCGGCATCCTCGTCGACGATGCCATCGTCGAGATCGAGAACATCTCGCGCCACCTGCGCATGGGCAAGACACCGTATCAGGCGGCGATGGAAGCGGCCGACGAAATCGGCCTGGCGGTGATCGCCACCACGTTCACCCTGGTCGCGGTCTTTCTTCCTACGGCCTTCATGTCCGGCATCCCGGGGCTGATCTTCCGCCAGTTCGGTATTACCACTTCCGTCGCCGTACTGATGTCCCTGCTGGTTGCGCGCCTGCTCACGCCCATGATGGCGGCCTATCTGCTCAAGGCGGTCGACGTCGAGGAAAAAGATAGTGCGCTGATGCAGCGCTATCTCGGCTGGGTGCGCAGCAGTCTCGGTAAACGCGGCCGTACCGTGTTGGTGGCCGGCGTGTTCCTGGTGGGATCGATCAGCCTGGCGCCGCTGCTCAAAACCGCATTCATCCCGGCCCAAGACAGTGCGCAAACCAGGATAACGCTTGAACTGGCGCCGGGTTCCACCTTGGCGCAAACCGACGCCATGAGCTTGCGCGCGGCGGACTTGCTGCGCGGCCTGCCCGACGTCAGGCATGTCTTTGTGGCGGTCGGCAGCAGCGGCAGCGGCAACAGCGATCCGAGTGGAGGGAGCAGCGACAACGGTGACATCCGCAAGTCGACTTTGACGGTCGATCTTGCCCCGCGCAATGAACGCAAGCGCAAGCAGTCGGCGGTCGAGGATGAGATGCGTCACGTCCTTCGCGCGCTGCCCGGTGTGCGCGTCTCGGTGGGCGGCGGTGGCAACGGCGAAAAGCTCGAGATCGTCCTGGCCGGCAACAATTCGGCGGATATTGAAGCGGCCGCGGCACGGCTGGAGACGCAATTGCGCGGCTTGCACGGCATCGGCAACGTCAGTTCCAGCGCAGCCCTGCAGCAACCGGAAGTACAATTCCATCCGAACGCCGCGCGTGCTGCCGCGCTTGGCGTAACCGCCCAGGCGGTGGCCAATGTCTTGCGCACCGGTACTTACGGCGATTATTCCAGCGCGCTGCCCAAGCTCAATCTGCCGGAGCGGCAGGTCGATCTACGGGTTCGCATCGATCCTGCCCAACGGAACGATCTTGATGCGATTGGCCAGCTACGCGTCGCGGGCGACAAGGACAGCGCCACCATCGGTTCCCTCGGCGCGCTCAGCATAGGCAGCGGCCCGGCGCAGATCGATCGCATCGATCGCGAGCGCAATATCAAGCTCACCGTGGAGTTGAACGGCCGCGCACTGGGCGACGTCAATCGTGAGGCGAACGAGCTGCCCGCGCTCAAGCAGCTTCCTGCGGGCGTGCACACGGTGGAGCAAGGCGAATTGCAGCACATGAGTGAGTTGTTCAGCAGCTTCGGCCTGGCGATGGCGATCGGCGTGTTCTGCATTTACGCGGTGCTGGTGCTGCTGTTCCACGATTTCCTGCAGCCGGTGACGATCCTGTGCGCATTGCCGCTGGCTGTGGGTGGCGCGTTGCTCGCCCTGGTGCTTACCGGCACGAGCTTTTCGTTCCCCGCGGTGATCGGCATGCTGATGCTGATGGGTATCGTCACCAAGAACTCCATCCTGCTCGTCGAATACACCATCATGGCTCGCCGCGAGCGTGGTCTAGCACGCTGGGACGCCTTGCTCGATGCCTGCCACAAGCGCGCACGGCCGATCCTGATGACGACCCTGGCCATGGGCGCCGGCATGCTGCCCAACGCGCTGGGCCTGGGCGCCGAACCCAGCTTCCGCCAGCCGATGGCAATCGTGGTGATTGGCGGGCTGGTGACGTCAACCCTGCTTAGCCTGCTCGTCATCCCGGTATTTTTCACCTATATCGACGATTTCGAGCAATGGCTGCGCCGCCGCTTTTCCTCCCGTCGCGCTACTGCGCTTGCGGAGTCGGCGTGATGAAGCTGGATAAAGGCGACCTCCACGTCGAATACGCCATCGCCCTGCTGCAGTTGCTCGAAGAACAAGGCATTTCGCGCGAACTGGCTTTGCGTGGCACCGGCATTCAGGTCGACCAGCTCGACAGTGGCGGTCGGCTGACTACGCAACAGGATGCATGGCTGCTTGGCAATGCCGTGCGGCTCACCAACGATCCGGGCATCGGCTATCTGATTGGCCTGCACAGCAGGCTCACTTGGCACGGCATGCTTGGATACGGGCTCATGAGCTGCGCCACGCTGCGCGATGCGCTCGAACTATGGACGCATTTTCTCGACTTGCGCACGACCACGTTCACCGTGCGCCTGGTCGAGCAAGAAGGCCTGGCCATGCTGCTGGTGCATGACATGGCGTCACGCACGCCGCTGCGCTTTTGCGCCGTCGACCGCATGATGAGCATGACGACGCGCCTATGCGAGCAACTGACCCAACGAGCATTGCCGGAATTGGAGGTATGGCACCCAGGCTCGGAACCATTGCACTATGCCCGCTACCGCAAGCATATGGTTACGTCACGGTTCGAAACCAACCTGAGCCAGATCCGCTTTCCCGCAACGGATCTGGACATTCCTTTGCCGAATGCCAATCCTTCCACGCTGAGCAGCATCTTCGCCCAATGCGAGCGCGAGCGAGCGCGCCTGCGACGCACCGATGATCTGGTAGCACGCGTGATGGAACTGCTGCAAAGACACGAAGCCAACGGCTACCCCAGCCTTGATGAAGCCGCGAAGATGCTATGCGTATCCAGCCGGACCTTGAAGCGCAAGCTGCAGAACGCGGGCCTGAATTTTCGTGGGGCGGTTGATGATGCCCGCAAGGGCGCCGTGCTGCGCGAGGTGCTGAATCCGGCGCTTCGCATGAGCGACATCGCGCTGCATGCGGGCTATAGGGATCCGGCCAGTTTTACGCGCGCCTTCCTGCGCTGGACGGGCGAATCACCCAGCCACTACCGGAAGCGTTTGCTGGCGGAAAATTGAGCGTGCCATCAGGCGAACCCTTGATGGAAAAACCTGTCTACCAAAAATGGCCGCAACAGGCGGTGGTTGTATGCGCAGTTTTGCGCAGGCAATAAGCTTGAAGGAGACCATGCCATCGAACGTTCCGAGCGGAGCCGACATCAACGGGAAAGTGAGTGCGCGCGTGATCTGGCACCGCTCGGTAGCGAAACGTATGGGCCCTTAAGTTACAGACGCTGGTGGCGGTGGACGCTGCCACGTAAGGCGCAGGTGCTCGCGCTGGCCTTGGTATTGGCTCTGCACATACTGTTCGCGCTGATGCTATGGTCTGCGACGCGGTTGCCGCCTGCCGATAACGATCAGATGCTAATCGTGCGTTTGCTGACGGACACCCCTACGCTGCGCACCGCGCCACCCCCGCCGCCCAAGTTAGCGCCAGTTCCGCAAGCTGCTGCACCGCGCGTTCGTCCCGGGCCGCACGAAAAGGTACGGCCTGACGCGGCGGTCAAGCGGGACCACGTAGCTGCGCCTGTTCCGACGCCAGCCATACCGGCCGCCACCGGTTTATTCGCCGCCGATGGCTCGATAAAGCTACCGCCCATGCAGACGAACTACGCTCCGCCGCCAAAGCGTGAGGCCAAGCCCGCGGATGATCGTCAGATCATGCAGCACCCCGACTACATGCACTACAAGCCCACGCGTTTCAATAAATATTTTCCGCCGCCGAACGAGACCGCTGGCGGTGCAGTGGGACGTCATATTGGCAAT
The DNA here is from genome assembly GCA_966430775.1 of uncultured Dyella sp. Taxonomy (GTDB): domain Bacteria; phylum Pseudomonadota; class Gammaproteobacteria; order Xanthomonadales; family Rhodanobacteraceae; genus Dyella_B. Next base: position 15,822 of record CBJMMB010000067.1, read on the forward strand.
GTGATCCAGGCGATCGCCAAAAGTATTTGCGACCCCGCCAAACGCGGCACGGCTTTCAATCCGCTATGCGACACGACTCCCCCACCCTCGCCCATGAATGCCGACGAGCGCCTCAATCTACCGCCGCCGTCGCTGGCCGGTGACACGCATCCGGCCAGGCAGCTGCCACTGTCGACTTGCATTGCCGAGTACGCCGATGGCAAGCCATTATCGTATGGCTGCCCGATAAACACGCCGGATTTAGCGTTCCAGGCAGAAGTGCGTATATGCATCGATCTGTTCCGCGCAGGCAAGCGCCTCAAGACGTGGTGTCCAGCCGATACGCCCAAGCGTGCAGCCGCCGAATCGTCCATGCCAGCGTCTTCCTCTACCGTGGGTTCGCACTGAGCGCCGGATTGACTTCCTTCGTCCTGGTTTCGAACGCTCTGTGGTTCTTTAGCTTATTTCGATTGGCTTTACGTTTCTGGGACTTTGCCCACCAGACACCCTTCCCGGCTCGGAAAAGCTGCCGGCCTCCGCCGCAGTGGCGAACACGGCTACGCCTTCGAGAGTTTTCCCTGTCGCGATTGAGCTAGCTTGAAGAGCAGATCCAAGCTTCACGCTTAGTTGCACCGCCATTAGCGAGCATTCCGCCGTCGTAATGTTTCCGAATCACATCGATCAAAGATCAGGCCGCCGTGTTCACATCCACGCTTGTCCCGCGAACGTTCAGCACGCCCCGTCATACAACCCACTACGTCGAGAGCGGGCCGATCGAGGGGCCGTTGATGATTTTTCTCCACGGCTGGCCGGAACTCAGCTTGATATGGCGCGCCCAAATGGACGCGTTCGCCGCGGACGGCTGGCATTGCATCGCTCCTGATTTGCGCGGATATGACGGCTCTGCTGCTCCTGCGGCCATTGATGCCTACGCCAACGAGCACGTCGTGACGGACATGGCGGAGTTGCACGATCATCTCGGCGGCGAGCCCGCGATCTGGGTAGGCCATGATTGGGGCAGCGTCATAGCCGGTTCACTAGTCGCGCATGAGCCCAAGCGCAGCCGCGGCGTCGTGCTGGTGTCGGTTCCCTATTTTCCCGACGCGAACGCTCTGCCGACACTCATCCCGCTGGTCGACCGAAACATCTATCCGGGTGATGAATATCCGGACGGCCAATGGGACTATTACCGCTACTACAACACGCACTTCACATCGGCGGTCGCTGATCTGGACGCGGACAAGGCGGCATCGCTGGCGTCCATCTTCAGGTCGGCCGATCCTGCCAGCATCGGCCGGCCTGCGGCGAATGCGATGGTCACGAAAAAGGGCGGGCGCTTCGGCGCCGTGCATCGCGCCCCGCCGACCGAACCCGACCCGGCTCTCTGGCCGGCAGCGGATTTCGAGGTGCTGGTACAGTCGTTCGAGGCTCACGGGTTCCGCGCTCCCTGCGCCTGGTACCTCAATGACGATGCGAATATCGCCTATGCGCGCAGGGCACCCGATGGCGGCCGCCTATCGTTGCCGGTGCTCTTCGTCAATGGCGACTATGATCAGATGAACAGCATCAACGGCAATCGTCTGGGCGATCCGATGCGCGCGGCCTGCGCAGACCTGACCGTGACGAGCCTGCCCGGCGCCCATTGGTTGCCGCTGGAGTGCAAGCAAGGACTCGTTCAAGCGATCCGCACCTGGCTCCTCGCGAAGAAGCTCGGCGGCGGCGAGAGCGCAAAGCTCGAATCTTCTCGGGCCGTGGCGCAAGCGATTGAACAATTTGTGAGGGGGCTGTAGACGGTGCCGAGTGCCCTCAATGCCGGATCGGCGATGGTTTATTCCGCACGCGCCATCGACGCCGTTGACGCACACTTGGCGAAATAATCGTAGGCTGCCAAACCGGCGGTGGATAGGTTTACGATAAAAGCTCACCCACCTTCCCCTGGCAGACGAGCATGAGCAGCCATTGCCATCATCTGGACACGATCAAGGAAGTGACCCCGAGTGCGCGCGGCTGCGAGGAATGCCTGAAGACCGGCGATACCTGGCTGCATTTGCGCATCTGTCGCACATGTGGGCATGTCGGTTGTTGTGACGATTCACCCAATCGGCATGCGACCAAGCATTTTCATCAAACCCGGCATCCCATAATTGAAGGGTACGATCCGCCCGAGGGTTGGGGATGGTGTTATGTCGATGAAGTCATGCTCGACTTGCGCGATCGCATGACACCGCAGCTTGGGCCGATTCCGCGTTATTACTGACCGCCATCGTTGCCACAGGAGGTAGCAATGAGAGTTTGGTTCGGCATCGGCAAGGCTATCGTGACAACAGCTCTTTTCAGCGCCTGCGTCGTCATGTGGGTCAATGCCATGGGTATTCGCTCGCCCTGGCTTGGGCTCTTTTGCATGTTCTACTTCATGGGTATTGCCAAAGCGGCAGAGCCGCAGTTGCTGTTCCGCATGCCTGCTGCGCTACGTACCGTCAACCTGGCTACCGAACCCGATGCGCAGAATCGATGGGGTGTACGGAGTTTTGGCAGCTTTCTTCGGAACACGCCGTTTCGCTATCTCAACAACACTTTTTATCTAACCGGCCGAGAGCGCGATTTGCCGAAACTGCTACGAAGAATGGAGGCTGCGGAGGCCATCCATTTTTGGGCAGCCGTGTTGTTTATGCCTTATATCGTCTATATCGCGGTTCGAGGTCTCTTTGCCGAGGCGGTTCTGTTTGTGTTGGTGCAGGTGGTGTTCAATCTTTATCCGATCCTTCATCTTCGGCTTGCTCGCGCACGGTTGATCCGGTTTCTGGCACTCCGCGAGAGGGAGGCGTTGCGGAAGCTGCCGTTGGCGGCGTAGCTCATGCGATAACTCCCTCCTGCGGGCCTGATTGGCATCGACTCCAGCTGAGGGGGTGGATGATGTGGGAGTGGCGCGTAATGCTAGTTCGTCGTCCCGGCGAAAGCCGGACGTAGCGCGTAGCGCGGAGAACGTCCGAAGGACGGCCCCGAAGGGGTGAGCATAGCGAATCACCCAGTGTCTTTCCGCTTTAAAGTCGCTGGGCCCCGGCGTTCGCCGGGGCGACGAGCATGAAATGTACAGCCTGACCGAGGTTCGCCGCCAACCAGAAGTCCTATCTTCACGTTGCCATCCGCATCTCAACACATGCGACTCAAGAATGTTCTAATCGCCCGCCGTATTTCTTGAGATGCATCGATGGACACCCTGCCCCCGATTTCCCAGGCAACCAATCGCCCCAAGTGGAAAGCATGGCTCGCAACCCTGCTGCTTGGGACCAGCTTCACGGCCCTGTCCGCCCCGCACGCGCCGAGCCCTGTTTTCAAGGGCGTCCTGCATGCGCGCGGTCCACATGGGGTTCAGACCGATATCCGCTTTGCGCCACATCGCTTGATCGCGCAGGTGCATGAGCCTCATATGTGCGTCCTGCATGCCCACCTCGTGCACGGGGATCCGCACACCAGCCGCTACGCCATCGAGACACCTCGAGGTGGGCGCTTCTGTGACGAGTTGGTCGGCGGGGAAATCGTGATCCATCCGCGTTCGCGCAACGAAGTGATGGCGGAGTTCCGATCGGCGCGAATGGATTGGTCCGGGAATTTCCGCCGCCATGCGTCGGGCCATTGATCGTTTTCTAAGCCACTTGCAGTTGTTCGAGGTCGGCGATCAGTCCCGGTCCGGTCGGCTGCCATCCGAGTTTCTTCCGCGTCAGTTCGCTGGATGCGGGTGAATCGCGCCCAGCGAACATGGCGAGCCATCCGAAAAAGCTCTGAGCCTCCTCGGGCGTGATGGATTTGACCGGCAGGTTCAGGCGCGCGCCAAGGGTTTGTGCAATATCGCGCAGCGATACGCCCTCTTCCGCAACCGCGTGGTACTTCGCGTTCGGCTCGGCTTTCTCGATCGCCAGCCGGTAAAGACGGGCCACATCCAGCACGTGCGCGGCCGGCCAGCGGTTGCGTCCTTCGGCGATATAGGCGCAGGTTCCCTTCTCACGAAATATCGTGATGGCGTAGCTGATAAGGCCCTGCCTTACGGGGTCGTGGACTTGCGGCAGACGCATCACCGATACGTTGACGCCTTCAGCAGCCACCGCAGCCGCGGCTTCTTCGGATGCGCCGCGTGGAATGACATCGGCGCCGATCGTCGCGTTGTCTTCCTTGGCCGGCTCGTCGGATACCGTGCGGGCCAAGCCGGTTCCGGAGGTCACGATCAACGGACGATCGGAGCCTTTCAGGACAGAACCGAGCGCGTGCACGACGCGGCGATCGTGCTCGCAGTTGGCCGCGAAATTCGAGAAGTCGTGCTTGAAGGCCAGATGGATGACCCCGTCCGCTTGGGCGGCGCCCGCCTTGAGGCTGTCGATGTCGTCGAGCGATCCGCGATGGACCTCGGCGCCGGCCGCCGCCAGCGCTGCCGCCTTGTCATCCGAGCGGCAAAGACCAAGTACCTGATGGCCTGCCCCGATCAATTCCTTGACCAGCGGCATGCCGATAAAACCAGTGGCTCCCGTGACGAATATGCGCATAACCAAATCTCCAGAGTGTTTCCGGAGACAACTCTCCATGCCGGAGTTATGCTAGTAAAGTAGTGAAATTATCCTGTTATAAGGGCTAATAGGATGGACGCGAAAACCAGGCACGAAAATCAACTCGGCCATTATCTGCAGACCCGCCGCATGAAACTGGATCCGGCCGCACTGGGTTTTCCATTGGAACGTCGCCGCACGCCCGGTTTGCGCCGCGAGGAAGTGGCGCAGCGCGCGAATATCAGCCCCACCTGGTATACGTGGCTCGAACAGGGCCGCGGTGGTGCGCCTTCGCCCGACGTGCTCGATCGCATTGCGCATGCCTTGATGCTGACCGAGATCGAACGCGAGCATCTGTTCCTGCTCGGCCTGGGTCGCCCGCCGGAAGCGCGCTATCAAAAAAAGGATGGCGTTACACCAAGGTTGCAGCGCGTGCTGGATGCGTTGAATCCCACACCCGCCATCATCAGGACCGCGACGTGGTACGTCGTCGGCTGGAATCGCGCCGCCACGGCGATGATCATGGATTACGACGCGCTGCCGCCGGAACAGCGGAATATTCTCCGCTTCATTTTTCTCGATCCGCGCACCCGCGCATCACCATCCTGGGAAAGCGTCGCGCGGTTCGTGCTGGGCGCGTTCCGCGTGGACGCCACCCGTGCCGGCGCCGTCCACGAAGTGGAAGCTCTGGTCGAAGAATTGAGCCGGCTCAGCCCGGAATTCCGAACGATGTGGCGCGAGAACGATGTGCAAGGCCCGCATGGCGAGCGTGTCAAGCAAATGCAACATGCTGTGCTGGGCACGATCGCTTTTGAGTATTCGGTTTTTGCCGTGGATGGCAGGCCGGATTTGAGCATGGTGGTTTATAACCCGACGAGGGCTGAAGATCTTGAGCGGATTGCGTCGCTTGTGGAAGCTAAGGCGTCTGGGGGTTGCCGCTTAGCTTGAAGCCAAGGGCCAATGGCTCAGCAACAAATCCTGCACTGAGCGCGATCTTTTAGATTACCTCACCGTCATTCCGGCGAAGGCCGGAATCCATGCTTCGTACTGGCGATGGATTCCGGCCTTCGCCGGAATGACGATGCGTTCTTTAGTGGCGATTCGTCAGCATCAAAGGCCTGATC
>CBJMMB010000068.1:0-21380 GCA_966430775.1 uncultured Dyella sp.
TGCGCGACGACTTCCTGGAGTTCTGCGATGGCTTGAATCTGGATGCCATCATGGACCCGGTGAAATTCTAGAAGCCCATTTCTTCCTGGACTTCGTACCGCCCGGATACGTTGGGTTACGCTGCGCTAACCCAACCTACGTGATGGATCCGGTGAAATTCTAGAATGCTCCGCTCCGTGTCATCTGACAAGCCTGTTTCCGTCACATAACACGCGCTAGTCTCCGTCCCAGCAGTTGCAATACTGGCTACCGGAGAGCCCATGCCCGAACTAGGCAAGAAAGTCCCCAAGCTGCAAGGCGTCACCGGCGACGGCAGTACGCTGAAACTCGATTCACTGAAAGGCCAATGGGTAGTCGTCTACTTCTACCCCAAGGACAGCGCCCCCGGGTGCACCAACGAAGCGAAAGACTTTCGCGATCTCTACCCGAAGTTCAAGAAGCGCCATGCCGAAATCATCGGCGTCTCGCGCGACTCGGTGAAATCCCACGCCAACTTCGCCAGCAAGCAGGAATTGCCCTTCCCACTGCTGTCCGACCCCGACGAAACCTGGTGCAAGGCCTTCGACGTGATCCACGAGAAGGTGTTGTACGGCAAGCGTTATCTCGGCGTGGTGCGCAGCACTTTCCTGATCGATCCCGACGGCAAGCTCGCCGCACAGTGGCTTGGCGTAAAAGTGCCCGGCCATGCGCAGGCGGTGCTCGACGTCATACCTGCCAAGTGATCGCTACGTCCGACGTGCCCGCCAACGTACTTCGTTTCCTCCACCTCCCACTTCGCGAGGTTTCTTCCGTATGACCGGAAGCAAGCGCATCTACGCTCTCGACACCAACGTGCTGTTGCATGACCCCACGTCGCTGTTCCGCTTCGAGGAGCACGACATCTTCATCCCGATGACGGTTCTGGAGGAACTGGACGAAAAGAAAAAAGGCGCCTCGGAAGTCTCGCGCAACGGCCGCCAGGTCAGCCGTTTCCTCAACGAACTGATCGTACGCGGCAACGGCCATGGCATCAGCAACGGGCTGGCGCTGGAAAGTCCCGAAGGCGTATCGCTCCGGCGTGGCGCCGCGGTGGGCCGGCTGTATTTCCAGCAGCGCACCACCAACGGACACGGCAAGGCCGACAACCTGATTCTTTCCGCGGTCATCGAGCTGAAGGAAGAAAACCCGGGCCGTTCGGTGATCCTGGTCACCAAGGACATCAACCTGCGCATCAAGGCCAAGATCTACGGCATCGATGCGGAGGATTACGAGAACGATCGCGCGCTGGACGATTTCGCCCTGCTCTACACCGGCTCGGCCCAATTGCCGGAAGATTTCTGGGATCGGCACCCGGAAGTGCAATCCTGGAACGAGCGCGGACGCACCTTCTACAAGTTCGACCGGCGCAAGGACGAAGACTGGTATCCGAACCAGTGCCTGTTCCTGCCCGGCGACGACAGCGTGGAATTGCGCGTGCTGCACGTGGACGAAGTGCGCGCCACGCTGGTGCTGATGGATGACCACAGCCACAGCAACCACGCCGTGTGGGGCATCGCCGCGCGCAACCGCGAACAGAATTTCGCGCTCAACATGCTGATGGATCCGGACGTCGATTTCGTCACCCTGCTCGGTACCGCCGGCACCGGCAAGACGCTGCTCGCGCTCGCCGCCGGCCTGGCGCAGGTGATGGACCAGCAGCGCTATCGCGAAATCATCATGACGCGCGCCACGGTGTCGGTCGGCGAGGACATCGGCTTCCTGCCCGGCACCGAGGAAGAAAAGATGACGCCGTGGATGGGCGCGCTCACCGACAACCTCGAAGTGCTCGCCAATCCGGAAGAAGGCGGCAGCTGGGGACGCCAGGCCACCAACGACCTGCTCGCCTCGCGCATCAAGATCCGCTCGCTCAACTTCATGCGCGGGCGCACCTTCCTTTCGCGCTACCTGATCATCGACGAGGCGCAGAACCTCACGCCGAAGCAGATGAAGACGCTGATCACGCGCGCCGGTCCCGGCACGAAGATCGTGTGCCTGGGCAATGTGGAGCAGATCGATACGCCGTACCTTACGGAAACCACGTCGGGTTTGACGTACGCGGTGGATCGCTTCAAGCATTGGGCGCATTCGGCGCACATCACGCTGCGGCGTGGCGAGCGTTCGCGGCTGGCGGATTTTGCTTCGGAGGCGTTGTAGTTCAGGCACATCTCAACCCCTCGCTATCAAGGGATGGATCCCGGCCTTCGCCGGGATGACCTTCGAAGCAAATCGTCATCCCGGCGAAGGCCGGGATCCATTTGGAATCTAGCCATGGATCGGCAACCTTGCGTTTACATCCTAAGCAGCGGCAGAAGAGGCACGCTTTACATCAGAGTTACGAGCGACCTGATCAAGCGTGTCTGGCAGCACAAAAATCACGTCGTGGAGGGTTTCACCAACCGATATGACGTGCATCGGCTCGTATGGCTCGAACTTCATGAAACCATGGAATCAGCCATACTTCGCGAAAAGGCTATCAAGAACTGGAAGCGTAACTGGAAGATCAGGTTGATTGAGGAGGAAAACCCTCATTGGATCGACTTGTATCCCGCATTGAGATAGATGGATTCCGGCCTTCGCCGGAATGACGAGCAAAAAGCGTGGCACCTTCCAAGCAACCGCCCATCGCACTCACCATCGCCGGTTCCGACTCCGGCGGTGGTGCCGGCATCCAGGCCGACCTGAAAACCTTCCACGCGCATGGCGTGCATGGGCTCTGTGTCATCGCCGCGATCACCTCGCAGAACACGCGCAGCGTCACCGCCGTACATCCGGTTCCGCTTGCACATATCCGCAGCCAGCTCGACGCGGTGTTCGATGATTTCCCGATCGCAGCCGTAAAAACCGGCATGCTGGGCAACGCCGCGACGGTACGGCTTGTCGCCAGGGAATTGCGCAAGCGTAAGCCAGCGTGGGTGGTGGTCGATCCGGTGATGATCGCCACCAGCGGCTCGCGCCTGCTCGACGAGGATGCGGTCGATGCACTGATCCACGAACTGATCCCGCTCGCCGACGTGCTGACGCCCAATCTGCCGGAAGCTGAAGCCCTGCTGGGGCGCTCGCTGAAAACCTCGAAGCAACTTGCGGACGCGGGAGACGCCTTGCTTGCCCTCGGCGCGCGCGGCGTGCTGCTCAAAGGCGGGCATGGACGCGGCCATGAGGTGGTCGATCTTTACGTCGACGCCAAGGGTGCGCTCGACATCCGCCATGCCCGCCTTGCACGCGAAGGCCATGGCACCGGTTGCACGCTGGCCTCGGCCATCGCCGCGCAACTGGCCGGCGGTGCAGCGCCGCGCCAGGCGGTGCGCCGCGCCGTCGCCTATGTGCAACGCGCGCTGAAAAACGGCTACCGCCCGGGCGCCGGTGCGGCATTCGTGCTCCGTCACTGAACGGGATTTGCCGTAAAATCGACCATCGGCCATCCCTCCAGGCCACCCGAGCCGCTTTCACGATGGATTTCCTCAGCCCCCGTTTCATCGTCCTCTACGTGCTGCTGGCGTTCGTGCTGTGCGTGCTGCTGGTGCACCTGCGTGGCCGTTCGCGGCTGCGTTTCGATCGCCAGTTGGTCGACCATTCCGCGGTGTTCGCGCCGTACAACCTGTTGATGTACGCCTTCTCGGCGGTACCGGCGCGGCCGATCCTCGATCGCAACGGCTTTCCGCAACTGGATCTCTTGCGCGACAACTGGCAGGTGATTCGCGAGGAAGCACTGCAGCTGTTCGACGAAGGGCATATCCGCGCCGCGGAAAAGCACAACGACGCCAGCTTCAACAGCTTCTTCAAGCAGGGCTGGAAGCGTTTTTATCTGAAGTGGTACGGCGAGCCGCTCGCCTCGGCCGAAACGCTGTGTCCGAAAACCGTGGCGTTGCTCACCGCGATTCCCAGCGTGAAAGCGGCGATGTTCGCCACGCTCGCGCCGAACAGCAAGCTCAATCCGCATCGCGATCCGTTCGCGGGCTCGCTGCGCTATCACCTGGGTTTGATCACGCCGAACTCGCGCGACTGCCGCATCTTCGTCGACGGCGAGGAACACGCCTGGGGCGACGGCAAGGACATCGTGTTCGACGAAACCTATGTGCACTGGGTGGAAAACAAGACCGACCAGACGCGCGTGATCCTGTTCGCCGACGTCGAACGCCCGCTGCGCACGCGCCTGATGAGCGCGATCAACCATCGCGTAGGCGCCTTCATGGGCAAGATCACGGCCTCCCCCAATACCGAATCGCCGGAAGAAAAAACCGGCTTCGTCAATCGCATGTTCGCGCTCAACCAGCGCAGCCGCGAGCGCAGCCGTGCGTTCAAGAAGAAATACCCGCGGCTGTTCCGCACGGTGAAATACATCGGCATGCTGATCTTCATCTGGCTGGTGTTCCTGGCGCCCTGGCCGTTCGTGCACTGAGCTGTCACGTTTTTGCGCGCCCGCGCGTCCTGGCCATAAGCCCCCTTCACGGATACGACCATGGACGCGCACACCGAACTGTTCCAGAAAAACCACCCGCGCCTGCTGGGCCTGGCCTATCGCATGCTGGGCAGCCGCGCGGATGCCGAAGACGTACTGCACGATGCCTGGCTGCGCTGGCACGCGCAGGACAAAGGCGAGGTGGACGATGCCGAGGCCTGGCTGGTCACCGTCACCACCCGCCTGGCCCTGGACCGGCTGCGTCGCGCCAAGGTGGAGCGCCAGCATTATCCCGGCCCATGGCTGCCGGAACCGCTGGAACCGGCCGAAGAGGCGCCTTCCGAGCAACTGGAGCGCGCCGAGACACTGAGCCTTTCCTTCCTGCTGCTGCTCGAGCGGCTCAGTCCGGAAGAACGCGCGGCGTTCCTGCTCAAGGAAGTGTTCGACTACAGCCACGCCGAGACAGCGGCGATCCTTGGCATCACCGAAGAAGCCTGCCGCCAGCGCGTGCATCGCGCCAAGACGCGGCTGCGCGAAGGACGCCCGCGTTTTCATCTGGATCGCGCCGCGCAACAGCGCATGCTGCAGCGTTTCATCCAGGCGATGGAACGACCCAATCTCGATTCCCTGCGCGCCTTGTTCGCCGAGGACGCGGTGCATATTTCCGACGGTGGCGGCGTGGTCACCGCGGTACTGCGTCCGCTGCATGGCGCCGATCGCCTGGCTCGTCTGTATCGGCAGATCGCAGTCAACACCTATGGCGCCGCGCGCTATCAGCTCAGCACGCTCAACGGCGCGCCGGCGCTGCTGATCTGGGCGGGCGAGCAACTCAGCTCGGTGATGTGGGTGGAAGCCGAGGGCGAACGCATCACGGCGATCCACGCGATCCGTCATCCAGAAAAATTGTCGCGCATCGAAGCAGTCACGAAATCGGCGGGCTCCACGTCCTTGCATTGAACGGCCAATACCGGCCGCACATCCCAAGGAGTCCGTCATGTCCCGTTTCGATATGCGTAAACATTTCCAGGCCGTGCAACCGCTGCTGGCGCTGAGCAAAAACATCAAATCCGGCACGTTGGAGCCGGCATTGATCGAGCTGGTGCTGATGCGCGTCTCGCAGATCAACGGCTGCGCCTACTGCCTGGACATGCACAGCAAAGACGCACGCGCCGCCGGCGAAACCGAGCAGCGCCTGTACGTGCTGGCCGGCTGGCGCGAGGCGCCGTTCTACAGCGAGCGCGAACGCGCCGCCTTCGCCTGGGCCGAAGCGCTGACGCGCCTGGTTCCGGGGGATTCGGTACCCGATGCGCTGTACGAAGAAGTCAGTCGCCAGTTCAACGAAAAGGAACTGGTCGACCTCACCTTGCTGGTGACCAACATCAACGCGTGGAATCGCATCAACCTGGCCGCGCATACCGTGGCAGGTGATTACAAGCCGGGCATGTTTGGTTGAACACGCTCACGTAGGTTGGGGTGCAAACCCCAACACTCGGATGCCTATGCAGGACGATGTTGGGGTTGGCACCCCAACCTACGGTTGTTTTGGACGAGACTCCCCTCTCCCTAAGAGGAGAGGGAATGCAGAGGGATCAGGCCTTCACGCGCTTGGCGATCGCCTCGCCAAAACTCTGCGTCGAACCCTTGCCGCCAATATCCGGCGTAACGCTGTCACGATCGTTCGCCATGGTGTCGCGGATCGCTTCGCGCAGCTTGGTGCCCTTATCCACCAGGCCCAGGTGATCGAGCATGTCGGCCGCCGCCAGCAGCAGTGCGCACGGGTTGGCGACGCCCTTGCCGGCGATGTCAGGTGCGGAACCGTGCACCGCTTCGAAGATCGCCGCGTGCTCGCCGATGTTGTCGCCCGGCGCCAGGCCAAGGCCACCGACCAGGCCGGCGCAAAGATCGGAGAGGATGTCGCCGAACAGGTTGGTGGTGACGATCACGTCGAACTGTTCCGGACGCATCACCAGCTGCATGCAGGCGTTGTCCACGATCATCTCGTTGAACTCGATCTGCGGGTAATCCTTGGCGATTTCGCGCGCGACGTTGAGGAACAGGCCCGAGGCGGTCTTGATGATGTTGGCCTTGTGCACGGCCGTGACTTTCTTGCGGCCTTTCTTCACCGCCATCTCGAACGCGTAGCGCACGATGCGCGCGCAGCCCTTGCGCGTGACGCGGATCATCGACGTGGCCAGTTCGCCGTCTTCGGACAACGTCTGCCCTTCGGAGAGATACGCGCCTTCGGTGTTCTCGCGCACCGTGATGATGTCGATGTTGTCGTAGCGCGCCTTGGTGCCGGGGAAGCTGATCGCCGGACGCACGTTGGCGTACAGATCGAAGTGACGGCGCAGCGTGACGTTGATCGAGGTGAAGCCGCCACCCACCGGCGTGGTCAACGGGCCCTTCAGCGCTACCTTGTGCTTGGCGATCGCATCCAGCGTGGGCTTGGGCAGCAGGTCGCCGTGCTTTTCGAGCGCGATCATGCCGGCTTCGACCGTGTCGTAGGCCAGGCCGCAATCGAGCGCGTCGAGCACGTGCAGCGTGGCGGCCATGATCTCCGGGCCGATGCCATCGCCCGGGATCACCGCAATGGTCTTGCTCATGGGGAAAACTCCTTGGGAATGAAGCAGGGAGGCCGGCGCGCATGGGGGAGGCGCCTGGCTGAAAACTGCGCAATTATCCCTGATGGGCTTGTCGGCGAATAGCCTGGAACGGGTGGCAGGCGTTGCAAATGCTCGTATGGAGCATCGCTTCAATTCGAATGGTGGGCCCTTCGCGTTCGCCTCCTCTCCCCTGCGGGGAGAGGATTGAGGTGAGGGGGACAAGGCTTGCCGCAAGCTTCAATCGAAGCGCCGCACCAATCACCTTTATCGCGGGGTTGGCCCCTCACCCCAGCCCTCTCCCCCATCCTTGATCAAAGATGGGGGAGACGGAGCAAAAACTCAGGCGTGTTCGCCGCAGCCTTCCGCCTGCTCGCTTGCATCGCCGCCTTCCAACCGATCCAGAAAATCCACCGCCCGGCGCAGATGCGGAATCACGATCGACCCACCCACCACCAGTCCGACGCTGAACACTTCGAAGAACTCATCACGCGTCACGCCCACTTCCTTGCACTGCGCAATGTGATAGCTGATGCAATCGTCGCAACGCAGCACCATCGAGGCGACCAGGCCGAGCATCTCCTTGGTTTTCACGTCCAGCGCGCCAGCCTTGTAGGTCTGCGTGTCCAGTGCGAAGAAGCGCCGCACCACCTGGTTGTCTTCGGCCAGGATGCGTTCGTTCATGCGTTGGCGGAAAGCGGTGAATTCGGCGACGCGGTCCTTCTCGGCGCTCATGCAGCCGCTCCCAGCAACTGAGCCAGCTTGCCACTGCGGTCGGCAGCGACCAGGTCGTCGTAGCCGCCCACGTGGTGGTCGTTGATGAAGATCTGCGGCACGGTGCGGCGGCCGCCGCTGCGCTGGAGCATGGTGTCGCGCTGGGCCGGATCGGTATCCACCCGCACTTCCTGCCACATCAGGCCCTTGGCCTTCAGCAGATTCTTGGCGGCCACGCAGTAAGGACATACCGCGGTGGAATAGACTTCGATCTTGGGCATCGCAAAAACTCCCGGACTAACGTGCGCTGTAAATGGCGGTGGCGGTGTTCGAAACCAAGTCGCTGAAAGCTGAACTGCCCTATCAGCGAACGGTCTGAGTGTTATTGTCGTTCATCTATGACCATGCCGCATCGACACCTCCGTAACCGCCTGTTCACCGCGCTGGCATCGGCCGCCGTGGCCTTTGCCGCCGGCGCCCAGGACCGGCTCGACGACGTCCGCTTGCCCGATCTGGGCAGTTCGGCCAACGCGTTGATTTCCCCGCAGGAAGCGCAGGATTACGGCGCCATGATGCTGCAGCAGATGCGCGCGCTGGACATGGTGGTGGACGACCCGCTGCTGGACGACTACATCAACAACCTGGGTTTCCGCCTGGTCGCCAACTCGGCCCGTCCGAAGGATCACTTCGCGTTCTTCATCGCCAAGGATCCGGTGATCAACGCCTTCTCCGCCCCCGGCGGCTATATCGGCATGAATTCCGGGCTGATCATCATCACGCGCAGCGAGGATGAGCTGGCGGCGGTGATGGCGCACGAAATCGGCCATATCACGCAAAACCATCTGCAGCGCGCCTATGAAGCGGCAAAGAAGGATACGCCGCTGCTGGCGCTGGTCGCACTCGGCGCCATTGCCGCGGGCGGCGCCGCCGGCGGACAGGCCGCTGCGGCCACGCTGTTGGGCGGCCAGGGCGTGCTGATGCAGAAACAGATCAACTTCACCCGCAAGGACGAGGCCGAGGCCGATCGCACCGGCATCGAGACGCTCGCCAAGTCCGGCTACGACCCCAACGCCATGGCCGGCTTTTTCCAACGCATGGAAGACGAGATGAGCGCCGACTCCGGCGGCATCGACGTGCCTTCCCTGCTGCTGGATCACCCGGTCACCTCACAGCGCATCAGCGACGCAAAGGCGCGCGCCGGCTCGCTGATCGCCGCGCAGAAACTGCAACCTCACGGCAACCTGCTGGACAAGGATCGCTGGGCGCAGCAAACGGCTCCCATCGCCTATGTGAAAGATCCAACCTCGCTGCTCGCCGCCAGCAACACCGACAAAGGCTTGAGCACTTATCTGCTGATGCGCGAACGTGCGCGCGTGCTGTCCGATGACGCGTACCGCATGAGCAACTATTACGCCGGCCTGCTCAGCCGCCAGGATGGTCGCTACAACACGCCGGAAAACCACTATGGCTACGCGCTGGCGCTGACCCGCAGCGGCCAGGGCGGCAAGGCCATCGCCCAGCTGCAGCCGGTGCTGGACAAGCATCCGGACAACCTGGTGCTGCGCCTGGCGATGGCGGATGCGCACTTGCAGGATGGCCAGCGCGCCGAGGCACTGAACATCTACGCCTCGCTCAACACCGAATCGCCACGCAACAAAGCCATTGGCCTGGCCTACGCCAATGCGCTCACCCAGGGTGGCACCAAGGCGCAGGCCGAACAGGCCGCCGGCATGCTGCGGCCGATGCTGGAAGATACCGACGAACCCGGCCTGTTCACCGCCTACGCCCGCGCCAGCGAACGGGCCGGCGAGGCGGTTCGCGCAGGCGAGGCCTATGCCCAGGCCAGTTATCTCTCCGGCCGGCCGTTCGACGCGATGGAGCAGTTGAAAGTCCTGCTCAAGCGCAACGACCTGGACTACTACGCCCGCGCCCGCATCCAGGCTCACATCGCCGATCTCACCCCGCTGGTGCTGGAACTGCGCAAGCGCCGCGTGTCCACCGATGACAACCCGGATGGCACCAGTCAGACGCAGCAGCAATTCGGGCCAGGCTGCAACGGGCGGCTTTGTTTCAGCGCTGAAAAATAATGTGGGCGGGGACCAAACCCGGTCTGCGTAAGGCATTCCAGGGGCATTTTTGTCATCGGCAATCCGTTCCTGGCGTAGCTTTTTTACGCACTGTCATTGCCGCGTAACATTTGACCGCTGCAATATTTGCGTCATAGGCCACCCAACCGGACCTTCGCGTGCACAAACGCATCCTGATTGTTGAAGACGAAGCTTCCATCCGCGACATGGTCGCTTTCGCCCTGCGCAAGGCCGGAATGGACACCTCACAAGCCGCCGATGCGCGCACGGCACAGATGTCGATCGCCGAACAGGTGCCCGACCTGATCCTGCTCGACTGGATGCTGCCCGGCACCAGCGGGCTCGACCTGGCCCGCCGCCTGCGCAAGGAAGAACTGAGCCGCGAGATCCCGATCATCATGCTCACCGCGCGCGGCGAGGAAATGGATCGCGTCAACGGCCTGGAAGCCGGCGTGGACGACTACGTGGTCAAGCCCTTCTCCACCCGCGAGCTGATCGCCCGCATCAAGGCGGTACTGCGCCGCAGTCAGGGCGACGATGGATCCGGCATGGTGGAACTGGGCCGGCTGCGCATCGACGGTCCGGCCCATCGCGTATTCGCCGGTGACGAACCGGTGCCGATCGGCCCCACCGAATACCGCCTGCTGTACTTCTTCATGACCCATCCGGAACGCGTCTACTCGCGCGCGCAACTGCTCGATCATGTGTGGGGCGGCAGCGTGTACGTGGAAGAGCGCACCGTGGACGTGCACATCCGCCGCCTGCGCAAGACGCTCGAGCCATGGAAGCTCGAGGACATGGTGCAGACGGTGCGCGGCGCGGGTTATCGGTTCTCGGCCAGCACCTGAGGCGTCAATCGTGAATCGGCCGTCGGGAATCGCACATGCACCGCGGCTTCCCGCGCTGCACCGGTTACGATTCGCGCTCCTCGATTGCCGGTGAACCCGCCCATGCCAGCAGCGCAACGCGCCTGGAAACTTCCTCTTGCCCTCGCGGCAGGATTGTTCGCGGGCGGTGTCGGTGGCTGGTTGGTGCACGGCCACGTGGCGACCGGCGTGGCGCTCGTCGCGATAGCAGAGATTGTCTTGCTGCTGACGCATTTGCGTCACATTGCTAAGCCCATCATGAGCTTACCGCCCACAACGCCGGGCGAGCTGTCCTCCGACCCCCGGCATGACCGATTCATGATGCGCTCCCGACGCCTAGCCGCCAACCTGCATGATCTACGCCGTGCCGCAGGCAGCCTGCCGGACGCGATCGTATTGCTCGACCAGGACCAGCACGTGCGCTGGTTCAACCACGCCGCCGAAAGCCTGCTCGGCCTGCGCCGTCCGCAGGATCGCGGCGTGGTGCTGAAGGAAAAACTGCACAACTCCGAACTGGCCGGCTGGCTGGAAGAACCCTCGCCCGAGCCGCTCAACGACGTGAGCGCACCCGGCGCGCCCAGCCGCCACATCAACGTCACCCTGCTGCCGTTCGGCCAGCGCCAGCGTTTGCTGCTGGCGCGCGACATCAGCCACATGTCGCGGCTGGAACAGATTCGCCGCGACTTCGTCGCCAACGTCTCGCACGAGCTGCGCACGCCGCTCACCGTGATCCACGGTTATCTCGAACTGCTCGATCCCGAAGACGTGCCGCATCTGGCGCCGGTGCTGAGCGAGATGCGCGCGCAGTCCAAGCGCATGGGCCAGATCGTGGAAGACCTGCTCACCTTGTCGCGCCTGGAAACGCAGGATCACGTCAGCGAAGAGCGCGTGCAGATGGCGCCGCTCTTGGCCACCCTGCGCAAGGAAGCCGAAGCGCTGAGCCAGGGCCGCCACAGCATCACGGTGAAAAACGTCGCCAGCATCGACCTGCTCGGTTCGCCCAAGGATCTGCACAGCGCGCTGTCCAACCTGGTCAGCAACGCCGTGCGCTATACGCCCACCGGCGGACGCATCACCATTCGCTGGGAACGCACCGCCGACGGCGCCAATTACTCGGTGACCGACACCGGCTACGGCATTCCGGCCGATCACCTGTCCCGCCTGACCGAACGCTTCTACCGCGTGTCGTCCAGCCGTTCGCGCGACAGCGGCGGCACCGGCCTGGGGCTGTCGATCGTCAAGCACGTGCTGGGCCTGCATCAGGCGCGCCTGGATATCCGCAGCACGCCCGGCCAGGGCTCCACCTTCACCTGCTGCTTCGGCCGCGAGCGGCTGATGGCGCCCGAAAACCGGGACTCGGGACTCGGGACCCGGGACTCGGATTGAGGCAAACACAACGCTTCAACCTTCAAATTCACTTCCAACAAAAGCGGCTGAGCAAAGAGCATCAGGTGCTTTTCGCTTTTCTCGAGTCCCGAGTCCCGCGTCCCGAGTCCCGCTACAATGACTCGATGCCGCGCCGCCAAGCCACCCAACCTGCCGTCCAGAGCGAAACCTCCCAGCCCGAGCTGTTCCTGAGCCGCGAGTTGGCCACGCTTGAATTCAACTTCCGGGTGCTGGCGCAAGCGCGCGACACCAGCATGCCGTTGCTGGAGCGCCTGCGTTACCTGAGCATCGTGGCGAACAACCTCGACGAGTTCTTCGAGGTGCGCGTGGCGATGCTCAAGCATCATCACCAGTTCGGTTCCGCCGCACCCGGCCCCGACGGAATGCTGTCCGGCGAGTTGCTGGCGCGCATCCGCGAACGCGTGCTGGACCTAGTCAGCGCGCAATACACCACCTGGCAGGAAGAACTCGGCCCCGCGCTTGCCGCCGAGGACATCCACTTCCTTACCCGCAAACAGTGGACACCGCGCCAGCGTCGCTGGCTGCACGGCTACTTCGAGAACGAAGTGCTGCCGGTGCTCTCGCCGCTGGGGCTGGATCCCGCGCATCCGTTCCCGCGCATTCTCAACAAGACCTTGAACATCGCCGTGGTGCTGCAGGGCCGCGACGCGTTCGGCCACGAAGGGCACATGGCGCTGGTGCGTGCGCCGCGCTCGCTGCCGCGCATCATCCGCATTCCCAACGAGGTGAGCGGGCCGGGCGATCACTACGTATTCCTGGCCGAACTGCTGCAAGCCTTCGTCGACATGATGTTCCCCGGCTTCAAGGTGGCCGGTTCCTACCAGTTCCGCGTCACGCGCAACAGCGAGCTGATCGTCGAGGAAGAAGAAGTCGAGAACCTCGCCCGCGCGCTGGCGGAAGAACTGCACGGCCGTGGCTATGCGCGCCCGGTGCGCCTGGAAATCGGCGCCGACTGTCCGCAGTCGATCGTGTCGATGCTGATCAGCAACTTCGAGCTGGAAGAAACCGACGTCTACCGCTGCCACGGCCCGGTCAACATCATCCGCGCCGGCCTGGTGTATGACGATCTCGATCGCCCTACGCTGAAATTCCCGCGCTTCACCTCCGCCTTGCCGGCGGCGCTGAGCACCGGGCGCAAGATTTTCGACGTGCTCGGCCAGCGCGACATCCTGCTGCATCATCCTTACGAATCGTTCAACGCCGTGGTCGATCTGCTGCGCGAAGCAGTGCAGGATCCGGACGTGCTGGCGATCAAGCAGACCCTCTACCGCGCCGGCAAGGACACGCCGCTGGTGGATCTGCTGGTGGAAGCGGCGCGCACCGGCAAGGACGTCACCGTGGTGATCGAGCTGCGCGCGCGTTTCGACGAAGAAGCCAACATCCGCTTCGCCACGCGCCTGCAGGAAGCCGGTGTGCAGGTGGTGTACGGCGTGGTGGGCTTCAAGACGCACGCCAAGATGATGCTGATCGTGCGGCGCGAGAACGGCCATCTGCGGCGCTACGTGCACCTGTCCACCGGCAACTATCACCAGACCAACAGCCGCCTCTACACCGACATCGGCCTGATGACGGCCAACCCCGAAATCGGCGAAGACCTGCACAAGATCTTCCAGCAGCTGTCCGGCTTGGGGCCGGTGATCAACCTGAAGCGCCTGCTGCACTCGCCCTTCACGCTGTACAAGAGCGTGGTGGAAAAGATCGAGCGCGAAACCGAACACGCGCGCAACGGCAAGCCGGCGCGCATCGTCGCCAAGCTCAACGCGATGAACGAATCGCACGTGATCGAAGCGCTGTACGTCGCGGCGCAGGCGGGCGTGGAGATCGACCTGATCGTGCGCGGCGCCTGCACTTTGCGGCCGGGATTGCCGGGCGTTTCCGAACGCATCCGCGTGCGCTCGATCGTGGGGCGCTTTCTCGAACACAGCCGCGTGTACTGGTTCGCCAACGACGGCGCGCCGGAAATCTATTGCGCCAGCGCGGACTGGATGGAACGCAACCTGATGCGGCGTATCGAGGTGGCCTTCCCCATTCTCGATCCGCAACTGGCCGCACGCGTGTATGAGGAAACACTGGCCAACTACCTCGCCGACAACACCCAGGCGTGGCTGCTGGAAAGCGACGGGCATTACACCCGCGCCACGCCGGGCGAGGACCCGCCGCATTCGGCGCAGGACACCTTGCTGGCGAAGCTGTGCAATGCGGCAGTGACGGCAACGGCGCGTTCGCCACTGCCCACCAAGCTGCGCGAGGAAGGGTAGGTTGGGGGTGCAAACCCCAACACCTTATGCGTGCAAACATGGCAATGCTGGGGTTCGCACCCCAGCCTACGACGCGCACCGAAGCCATTCGGGTTGATGGCGCATCGATCCATGCGAGAATCCCCCGCAGTTCGAACAGGAGTCCCGCGTGAGCCTCGGTGACCAGATGCAGATCAAGGACGGCGAGCTGATGGCCGCCGTCGATATTGGCTCAAACAGTTTTCACATGGTCGTTGCGCGCATGGAGCACGGCGAGCCGCGCGTGATCGATCGGCTGCGCGAAACCGTGCGCATGGCCGCCGGCCTGCGCGCCGACGGCACGCTGGATGCCGAACATCGCGCGCGTGCTTTGAACTGCCTGGCCAAATTCGGCCAGCGCATTGCCGGCATTCCCACCGCCCGCGTGCGCGCGGTGGCCACCAATACCGTGCGCCGTCTTGCGTCGCCACAGGCGTTTCTCACCGCGGCCGAAGCAGCCCTGGGCCACCCGGTGGAAGTGGTCTCCGGCCGCGAGGAAGGCCGCCTGATCTTTCTCGGTGTTTCGCATGATCTGCCGACGTCGCGCGAACCGCGGCTGGTGATCGACATCGGCGGCGGCAGTACCGAATTCATCATCGGCCGCGGGCTGGCGCCGCTGCATACCGAAAGCGTGCAGGTCGGCTGCATCGCCACCACGCAGCGCTTCTTCCCCGCCGGCAAGCTCACGCGCAAGCGCTGGCAGCGGGCGCGCGGCGAAATCGGCGTGCTGCTGCAGCAGTTCTCGGAGGAATACCTGGAAGCCGGCTGGACCGAGGCCTTCGGCTCCTCCGGCAGCGCCAAGGCGATCGGCGCCGTGGTGCAGGCAATGAAGCTATCCGATCACGGCGTGACGCCCGCCGCGCTGGCGACGCTGCGCGACGCCGTGCTCGACCAGGGCCAGATCGGCACATTGAAGCTGCCCGGCCTGGGCGAAGAACGCGCGCCCGTGTTCGCCGGCGCGGTGGTGATCTTCGAGGCGGCCTTCGCCGCGCTCGGCATCGAGCGCCTGCAGGTGTGCGAAAGCTCGATGCGCGAAGGCTTGCTGTGGGACCTGATCGGCCGCGCCGGCGGCACCGATCCGCGCACCGCCAGCATCGACGCCCTGGCCAACCGCTACGGCGTGGATCGCGCGCAGGCGCGCCGCGTGGAATCCACCGCGCTGATGCTGTTCGACCAGGTGGCGCCGGCCTGGAAACTGGATGCCGAGGCGCGCGAATGGCTGTCGTGGTCCGCGCGCGTGCACGAGATCGGCCTGGCCATCGCACACAGCCAGCATCATCAGCATGGCGCGTACATCCTGCGCAATGCGGACCTCGCCGGTTTCTCCAAGCAGGAGCAGCACCTGCTCGCCGCCGTAGTGCAGGCGCACCGACGCAAGCCGGACAAGGCCGCGTTCTCCACGCTGCCGCAACGCTACCGCCAGCTCGCCAAATACATCACCGCCCTGCTGCGCCTGGCCGTGCTGTTCCGCCGCGCGCGCCGGCCGGAATCGCTGCCGCCCATGCGCCTGGCCGCCACCGCCCAACGCCTCGGCTTGCGCCTGCCCGCCGCATGGGTGGAACAGCATCCGCTGACCCAGGCGGATCTGGAGCAGGAAATCACGCCGATGGCGGAATTGGGTTTGACGCTGTCGATCGGTACGGAATAAAGCGATTAGCCTCCGTTGCCGCAATCTCGCGCTCCATCCCTACGTGTAGTAGGGGAGGGTCGGGGTGGGGTGAAGCAACCTCGCGGTGAACTCAAACACTACGGCAAGCTCGTACAACCCCCCCAGCCCTCCCCTTCCAGCAGGGGAGGGAGCACAAGCCGCACAGTTGAAACCTAACGCCAATCAGACGTCCTGCAGAAGCAAGGCTGCGCACAACCTCACCAAATCAGCCATAAGCAGGCTTCACCCGCGTATCATGCGCGGATATTTCAGCCGTACGTTCCCCAACATGCCCAAGTACCTGCTGACCGCCCTGTTCCTCATCGCCCCGCTTGCCATGGCGCAGACCACCAAGCCGGCCGCTGCGCCTGCCGCGCCGGCGGTGGCCAATCCCACGGTGACCGTGCATACCTCGCAAGGGGACATCACGATGGAGCTGTACGCGGACAAATCGCCCAAGAGCGTCGCCAATTTCCTGCGTTACGTGCATGAAGGCTTCTACGCCGGCACGGTGTTTCATCGGGTGATTCCCGGCTATCTCATCCAGGGCGGCCTTTACACCGCGGAGCTGCAGCCGCGCCGCACGCATTCGCCGGTCGCCAGCGAAGCCGACAACGGCCTGTCCAATCTGCGCGGCACAGTGGCCGTTGCGCGCGGTGCGGATCCGAATTCCGGTACCTCGCAGTTCTTCATCAACCTGGTGGACGATCGCCGCCTCGACTACGTCGGCAACCAGAACGGCCTCACCTGGGGCTACACCGTGTTCGGCAAAGTGGTCAGAGGCATGGACGTGGTCGACAAGATCGCCGCGCTGCCGACGCGTGCGCAAGGTCCTTTCGCTGCCGACGTGCCCAACCCGCTGGTGGTGATCCAGAGCGTGAGCGTCGAAGGCGAAGCCGCACCCGCGCCTGCAGCCACCGCCAAGCCACCGGTCGCCCCTGCGCCGCGCAAGTCCAAATGAGCACGCTGTTCATTTCGGACCTGCACCTGGACGACAGCCGCCCGCAGATCACCACGCTGTTCGAGCACTACCTGGCCAGCGACGAAGTGCGCAAGGCCGATGCGCTGTACATCCTCGGCGACCTGGTCGAAGCCTGGGTCGGCGACGATGACGATGCGCCATTGCCGCAACGCATCGCCGACGCCACCCGCGCGGTGCGCGATGCCGGCGTGCCGGTGTACTTCATCGCCGGCAACCGCGATTTTCTGATGGGCGATGCCTTCGCCGAGCGCGCCGGTTTTGCCCTGCTCGAAGATGGCGCCGTGCACGATCTTTACGGCACGCCCACCCTGCTGATGCACGGCGATGTGCTGTGCACCGACGATCTGGCCTACCAGGCTTTCCGCCGCCAGGTGCGCACGCCGGAATGGAAAGCCCAGGTGCTGGCCATGCCGCTGGATGCGCGCCGCGCACTGGCGGCGAAGGCACGCGCGGAAAGCCGCGCACAGAACAGCATCAAGCACGAAGACATCATGGACGTGAACGCCGACGCCGTGGCGCAGGCGATGCGCAACGCGGGCGTGACGCACCTGATCCACGGCCACACGCATCGCCCCGCCATCCATCATTTCGATTTGGACGGCCAGACGGCCGAACGCATTGTGCTGGGCGACTGGTACGAACAGGGTTCGGTGTTGCGTATTACTGCGAAAAACCGCCAATTACGCACCGTGCGGGAATAAATCGTGCCAATCGTGGCCGGCGATGTCTAACCGTTTTCGGCCAACCCTACCCATTTTCGGAAACCGTGACGGATAACCGTGCGTTGTGCACGACGCCTTCACTTATGTCCACGCAAGATCAAATCGCCCGATCCCCACTCATGTAGGCCATCAGGCACACGCATCAGGGGTTCCAAGTCGTAAACGTCGCCGGCATGCATGGGCCGGTCGGGAAGAATGATGTCTACCTTCATCGGCGCACCGAAACAGGCGCAAGGCCTGCGGTGAGGTGCGCCCGCGCTCAAAGGAGATGGGTCATGCGTAGCATTGCTTCGAGCAACATCGTCATCAAGCAAACCCTTCTGGCCAGTTTGATCGCTGCATGCGTGCTCTCCTTGACGGCATGCAGCGGATCGGGCTCGGTCCGCAG
This sequence comes from uncultured Dyella sp., assembly GCA_966430775.1. Taxonomy (GTDB): domain Bacteria; phylum Pseudomonadota; class Gammaproteobacteria; order Xanthomonadales; family Rhodanobacteraceae; genus Dyella_B. The sequence goes on from CBJMMB010000068.1 coordinate 18,105, forward strand.
TTCTTCGGGAGGCGGTCTGTCGGTCAGTCCATCGGGCGGATCGAGCAGTGGATCAGGCGGCTCCGGCTCGGATGGTTCGGGCACTTCCGGGAGCAGCGGCAACAATGGTGGTTCGGGTGGCGGCGGCATTGGCGGCACAGGTGGAACGGGTGGCGACGGTGGTGGATCACCGAGCCCGAGCCCGACCCCAACGCCCAGTCCGACTCCGACTCCGACACCAACACCTACTCCGACCCCAACGCCTACTCCGACCCCAACGCCAAGCCCAGCGCCCAGCACCCTGCTTGGTGGCGTGGCGACCGGTGCGGGCGGTGTGGTAGCCAGCTTGGGCGGTGCGGTGAGCACCATCGGTTCGCAACTCACCAATACACCGTTGGGCAACAACGGCCTCACGCAAGGGCTTGCCGGCGTGGTGACCAACACCGGCGATGCGGTCACAGCGCTGGGCAACGGCGTGGTCAGCGGACTGGGCCAGCTCGGCAATTCGAAGGATCCGGTCGGCACCACCGTGCAGAGCCTGGGCGGTGTGGTCGACGACACCGGCAAGGCGGTGAACGATCTCGGCCAGACGGTCGCCAGCGTCGGTTCGTTCCAGGGCTCGCCGATCCAGCCGATCACCGCCGCGCTCGGCGGCGTGGTATCCACCGTCGGCAACGGTGTATCGGCCGGCAGCACGCCGCTCGATCACAACCTCAGCACCGGGCTGGTGAAGACGATCACACAGGCGGCCAGCAGTACGGTGACGCCGCTGTCCACGCTGGGCCAAAGCAGCAGTAATGGCGGCGGCAACCTGGTCGCGACGGTGTCGCAGGTCGGCGGCAACGCCACCAGCGGCGTGGGCAGTATCGTTTCATCGGTGGGCGCGCAAGTGGCCGGCACTGGTTCGTCCGTGCCGGGCGCAGCGCCGGTCACACAGCTGGTGGGCAACGTCGTGCAAGGCGCGGGCAGTGCCGTCACCACGCTGGGCAATGGCATTACGGCCGGTCTCGGTCAATCGGGCAGCATCGGCAATCCGGTGGGCGTCACGGCTACCGGCGGCACCAATGCCATCACCGGTATCGGCCAGACCCTGGCAAGCACCGGGCAGACCATAACCAGTGCGACCGGCTCCGGTCCCACCGCGGGACTCGGCACGGTCACCGGCCTGGTCGGCAACACCGTCACGGCCGCCGGCAACACCGTGGCGGCAGTAGGCGGCACCGGCACGACCGGCGTCGGCGGCGTGCTGCAGCCAGTCACGCAAACCGTCAGCAACGTGGTCAACGGCGTGGCCAACCTGACCGGCACCAGCGGTACGGGCGGCATCGTCGGCGCCGTCACCGGCAGCTCGTCCTCATCGACCAGCAGCAACAAGGACGCGAGCCTGCTCGGACTGCTCGGCAAGCACAGTCTGTAAGCGGCGACTTCTTGCGACATATCGCGCCCTCCCCTGCACGCAGGGGAGGGCTGAGATGAACAGGGGCATGGCATGAAGGCATGGATCGGCCCGGCGCTCGGTGCGTCAGTGTTTGGCGTTTCAAGCATGGTTTCGTTGCAGGTGGCGGCGCAGGTGCGTCCGCCGACCACGGCAAATCCGCTGCAGAATCTGCCGCGCGTGGAAACGCCGGTGGCGCCCAAGGTGAATACGGAAGTGCAGGCGCGCGCCGCCAATCCGCGCCTGGCTGCGTTGCTCGCAACATCCATCACACCGCGGCGCTTCGACGTGGTTGGCGTGCATGCGGTGCCGTTCAAGGAAGTCGCGGCGCTGTTCAGCCCGATGACCGGCAAGACCGTGCACGTTTCCGACGTGCTCGATGCCGCCGCGAAAATCGCCGTCATTTACCAGAAGCACGGTTACGCGCTCGCGTTCGGCTATGTACCCACGCAGGATTTCGTCGATGGCGTGGTGCACGTCACCGTCGTGGAAGGCTACGTGGCCGATGTGAACATCAGTGGCGATGCCGGCAACATGGAGCCGAAGATCCGCGCCATCGCCGCGCACATCGCCAAAGAACGCCCGTTGCGGCAAAAGACCTTCGAGCGTTACCTGCAGGTATTGGGCATGCTGCCAGGCCTGCATATCGATGCGAACGTACCGGCGCCCACCACCACCGATGGCGCCACGCGTCTGCTGCTGACGGTGAAGCGCACGCGCTTCAATGCCAGCACCGGTATCGATTTCGATCACCCCGGCGTGCAGGGCCTCACCAGCGTGACGGAAAACGGACTGCTGCCGTTTGCCGAACAGATCGGTTTCTCCACCCTGCTCCCGCCCGGGCCGGGTCATCAGCATCTGTATTCGCTGAGCTATCTGCAGCCACTGGCCGCGGACGGCGCGATGCTGCACTTCAACGCTTCGCACTACCAGGGCAGCCCGAACACCGACAACCAGCTGCCTTACTACCTGAAGCAAGCCCTGCATCAGGACCAGTTCGCGCTTTCCGTCAGCTATCCGCTGCTGCTGGACAACCACACCAATCTCACCGCGACAGGCGGCGGCTACGTCACCACACTGACGCAGACGTACACCAACACCATCACCGGCGCGCGCCTGATCCAGCACGATGGCCTGCGCGTGTTCAACGGCAAGCTGGATTACTTCAAGGCCAGCGACACCCGCGTGCAGAAGATCAACCTGGAGATCGCGCGCGGTATCGATGGCCTGGGCGCCAATGCCAGCGTGGTGACGCGGTTCGGTCAGCTGGTCTTGGTCTCGCCGGCAGACCCGACCTTTACACGCTACGACGCGAGCTTTCTGCAAAGCGATGCATGGCCGCATCGCTTCGGCACGGTTTTCAACATCACCGGGCAATACAGCCGCAATACGTTGCCCACCACCGAGCAGATAAGTTTCGGCGGTCCTCGCTATGGGCTGGCCTACGATCCGGGCGAAACCGCCGGCGACAGCGGCTGGGGCGCGTCGTTCGAGGTGAACCAGCGCTACGACTTGTCCAATCGCTGGGTGAGGCAAGTCACGCCTTACGTCGTGACGCAGTTTGCGCGCGTGTATCTCAACATCGGCACGCCCGCACCGGCGAAGCTGGGCAGCGCCGGACTCGGCGTGCGCTGGACGGACAAGCATTACTACGCGTTCGATCTGACCGTGGCGCAGCCGGTGGGCGACAAGCCGCTGGGCGCCACGCATCGCTCACCGCGGGTGAATTTCACTTTCAGCTATCAGTTGCGCTGAGCGAAATCGGCAAACTGTCTGCCCTGCATCTAACTTTCCGCTATTACCTCATCGTCATTCCGGCGAAGGCCCACTGCTGTCCGGGGAAAATGAGGCTCTTAAAAAAA
>CBJMMB010000069.1:0-21180 GCA_966430775.1 uncultured Dyella sp.
GTTAAAGTAACCCCGGGCTCTAAATTGCCCCGCTACTGAAAGCGGGGGGACGTCGCTTCTGAACAACCGTAAGCTACGGTGCCTTACCTTTGATACTTTGTACTCGGAAATGGACGGGCGTTTACAAATGTTGGAAAACTTGGTCGCCCCTGGCGTAGCTATAACGAACTTCAAAAAGACCGCTAAGAAGGCCGCAAAAAAGGTAAAGAAGAAAGTGAAAACGAGGAAGCCATAGTCAGCTATTGAGGTTTGCTAATGGAAGAGGATTGCAACATAAAGATCAGTTTTGATAAGGCTGGTCTCATCGCTTTCAAGAAAGCAATTACATGCGGAAAGCCTTATCACGAGCGAATAAGCGTTGCTTTAGCGATTCGCTTAGCGAACGCTTTTGCCGCAAATATTGATGCTTTCTCTATATTGGATGAAATTGACTATCTGGAAGGCATCAAAACGATGTCCAGAACAAAGAAGGAAGCGCAATTTAACAGACCCCCTTTGCAGGGGTTCTGGCACAAGCACTTTTTCTCACCCAAGCACCTCGCTAAAAACATAGGAATTCGCTGGAATCTTGATAACGGAGGCAACAGGGGGCTAACGGCGATGATTTCAGAGATCCAGAAAGAGCACGGTCAAGATCCAGATGTATGGCCAAACGTATTAGCGCATCGCCTCGTCGTAGATGGGTTTGAGGATCGTGCGGTTCGTGGCCTAACTGGTGATTGGATAGTGTATGCAAAGCGTGGGAATAGTAATTTCTATCTTGACCTTGCTACGCACGAAGAGGGACTTGAGCCTGAGCGACTTCTACATAAATTACGAGACGGTTGCTACGCAGAATTCCCCTTCGTATTTGACACATCTGTTTCCGAGGCGAATCGCCATACCAGTGGCTAACGTAAGAGGTTTGCTTCCGCGTCGCTCTGTTCTTTAGGCCAGTTCTGCCAAATGAGCTGCTCGTATTTAAAGGTCTCCGGGCAAACCTTGCGTGGACGAATCAGATGGATGTCACCTTGCTCGTAAGCGAAAATGAAGCGATCAGCGTGTTCAATGATCATTCGCCTCAATAGGAGCGCCGTACCCACATCTAAAACTGTGCCACGTTGGAAGGTACGACATCCGATTTTGGTATAGAGAAGGTGCTTAGGGCTTAGCGGGAGGAGAATTTCGCCATTCTTGCGTCCCCACCCACCTAGGAAATTGTAGTTATTGATATCTACGAAATTAAGGCGGATAACTGGATTGTCACTGGTTGGCCAGGTGACACCGTCGGGAGCCCGAAGGATAGTCCACCGATGTGTCATCAAATGCGATAGGGTTTCGGTCAACATGTGCCGGGAACAGGCGAGCCACAGTCGTCGCCCGACAACAGTTTTCGCTCGAATAGTTCCGCTACCATCAGCATTACGTTCGATGGTTACCTTAAAGGGAAAAATGTCGCTCGTGGTTTTCTCTGGCGCGGGGAGACGAATTCCAAGTTGCGCTGCCTTTTCAAGCTCAGCCACAGAGCTAGTCAGCGTATGTTCTATGAGAGGCTGTAGCGTCTCGCTCTCTCGTGCAAGGAACTGCTTTAAGTGTGCAGGAGTCCTCACGTCTTGAGCTGCAAGAAATCGAATTAGTAGGCCCCAGTGAGCTTGGCTAAGCTGCTGACCTTTGATCGCACGGTCGATCGCTTCCTCTGCGGGACTCTCGAACTCTCGGTCAAGCCAGCGTTCGAACTCGTCGGTCTCCCCTTGGGCGGCTACATACGTGTACAAGTGTTGGTGGAAGGCTATGCCCTTGATGGAATGATTTTTCCATAGGTGGCAATTGTCGTTTGGCACGAGTAGCCGGTACGTAGGTATTTTTCCGTTAAGCGCCCACTGCTTCAAATAGAGCTGCGGTACGTAGTGATTGTCTTTGCGCAGCTGCCGCATCTCGGGACCTGTATACATTTGGCGCGGTCTAATCAGCCATCCTTATCGATGGGGGCGTGCTTATGCTCTCCGAAACCTTCCGGCCTTTCATCCAGAAGAGATTTTGAGCTGTGAAGTCCTGCGTGGGTTTCATTCCCTGAGCGGCCCCCTAATGTCCCCAATTGATATTAGAAGGAACTGTGAGATGTTGTGAAGGGCTGGTTTATTCTTAATAAAAACAAACATTTGTATTTTTGGCCTTCTTGGGTAACTGTGCCTGTCTAACATCAAGAGGCCACGCACTAGGCTCGCTCTGTGAATATCTTGATTCGGGATCGATGACGTCACTCTGTTGTGCGGCTCACCTAGCTCAATAGTCCGTGAGCCCTTGCCTCTGCCCGGCGTAAGAACGAAGAATCTCCTGATCGGATCGCCGCTGATCGAAATACAACCCACCCCTGTACGGGGTGGTGACTAATCGCGCATTCCATCTGCCTCATCGCAAATTGCGCCGGCTGACACTATTGTTTGTACATCCCTTCTAACACCAATGTTTGTGTCATGCCCACACGTTGGGCAGCTGCCCCATGACTTCATACCCATGCACTAGTACGAACTTCGCACTACTGTTCCCTCCACTATAAGTGGAAGGGCAGGGCAGCCGTGGAAGACATTGCGGCCCAGATCAAGAAGTTCCAGAAGGAGTTGTCCACGGGCACGGTATCGCTGGTGTTGCTGGCGGTGCTGGGGCAGTCGCGGCAGCCGTTGTATGGCTATCAGATCGCCAAGCGCTTGGAAGAGCTGGGGGATGAAGGGGCGCTGGCGGGGAAGCAGAGTGCGCTTTACCCGGTGCTGCGCAACCTGGAGGCGAGCGGTTTGTTGGCCAGCGAGGTGGAACCCTCGGTAAGCGGGCCGCCGCGGCGTTATTACCGCATCACCAAATTCGGACGTGACGTGCTGCGTGAGTGGATTGCGGCGTGGGAGGCTACGCGCGATTCCGTCGATAAAGTTCTGCAAGGAGACTGGCGATGAATGCGGATGCACCAAGAATGCCAAGGACGATTGCCGAATATCTGGAGCAATTGCGGGCGGCGCTGCGTGGCGCGGACCCGGCGTTGATCCAGGATGCGTTGTACGACGCTGAAGAGCATCTTCGCGCCGAGCTGGCCGAGCAGCCTGGGCGCGGCGAAGCGGAGATGCTGGCCAAGGTGGTGGGCAGCTATGGCGCGCCGGAAGAAGTGGCGGAGATTTACCGCGACCAGGAAGTAAAAACCCAGCGCGCGCTGCGTACACCGCGGCCAGCGAAGCAGCGTTCTTTGGCGGGCCAATTCTTTGGCGTCGCGGCGGACCCGCACACTTATGGCGCGCTGTTCTACATGGTGCTGTCGCTGGCTACCGGCATTTTCTATTTCACCTGGGCGACGACGGGTGTGTCGTTGTCCCTGGGCCTGGCGGTGCTGATCATCGGCATTCCGTTCGCGGTGTTGTTCTTCGGCTCCGTGCGCGTGCTGTCGTTGGTGGAAGGGCGCATCGTGGAGACCATGCTGGGTGTACGCATGCCGCGCCGGCCGGCGTTTTCCACGCGCGGCATGTCGTTCTGGCAGCGGGTCGGCGCGATGTTCAGCGATCCCCGCACATGGAGTGCGCTGTTCTACATGTTCCTGATGCTGCCGCTGGGCATTGTCTATTTCACGCTTGCGGTGACCTTGCTTACCACGTCGATTGCCTTCGCCGCCGCGCCTCTGGTGAAAGTGATCCTCGAGGCCAACGACATTCCCTATGGCAGCTGCAATGGTTCTGCCGTGGTGTGCGACTGGGTGCATTGGTGGTCGAGCTGGCCCGGTACGTTCTGCATGAGTGTGTGCGGCATTGTGGTGTTGTTTGCCACATTGCATATCGTGCGTGGGCTGGGATATTTGCATGGACAGATCGCCAAGCATTTGCTGGTGGCAGGCACGGCCGGGGAGTAGGTTCGCATGAGTCTGTTGGATGAAAACGTATTGGCGGCCCTGGCGGGCGAATGGGTGGGCGAGGAGACGATCGCGACCACGCGCTGGGGACAGGGAGGTCCGGCGTTAGCGCGCGTGCATGCACGCTTCGATCTGGGTGGAAAGGTGTTGTTGCTGGATTATCGCGAAGAGCGGGACGGCAAAACATCGTTGCAGGCGCACGCAGTGTTCGCGCCGGGGCAGGAACCCGGGGAATATGCGTTGTATTGGTTCGACAGTTACGGCTTTACGCCGTCGCAGCCGGCAACCGGTCACTGGGACGGCAAGCGGCTGGTGTTTCTGCGCACGTCATTGCGCGGGCAGACGCGGCATATCTATGAATGGGATGCGGATGGCCTTTATCGCCTGGTGTTGGAAAGCTCCTTTGATGGTGGGGTGAATTGGGAGCGGGTGATGGAGGGGGAATATCGGCGTATTGGAGATGCCGCGTAGGTTGGGGTGCAAAACCCCAACGTTGCCATGTATGGATAGACCACGATGTTGGGGTTTGCACCCTGATATATCCCCACGTTTTTGCTTTGCGCTCCTTACTCTGCAAAAACGAAAACGTTCGTGCTGGCGACCCGATAAAAAAGCCAAAAAGTCATTCCGGCGAAGGCCGGAATCCATGCTTCGTGCTGGCGATGGATTCCGGCCTTCGCCGGAATGACGGTGAGGCAATATGAGCGATTGCGCACAGGAATGGCTAGCTTGCTGATTTCGCTCAACATATCGGGCGAAAAACGTGGGGATGTTTCAGGGTTTGCACCCCAACCTACGCGGACGAGTGGAAGCGGTCATCAGCGGTAATTAAGATCCGGCGATGAAAGCAGGAAGGTGTTCCATTCCTGTTGCGATGTCGCCTTTGCCAATGCATCGCGCGTCGCCTGCGACAAATACGGATCGATGGCGTCGTAATACAGGCGCGTGGTCAGCATGGGAAAGCCTGCTGCGCGTGAGGTGCTGCCTACCGGCGTGAAAAGCTGGTTGTTGCCGGTGCCGATCGCATGGGCGATATCGAAGCGTTTGGCCATCTGGCCTGAGCTGGACCAGGCGTCGCCGTCGAGCGGCCAGCCATCGGGAGTGATGCGGCCGAACAACGGTTGATCCAATTGGTTGAGCCAGCTGACCAGCGGTTGCGCGTTGACGATGGGTGCGTCCTCGTAGGCCAGGCGTACCGACGAGATGATGAACTGGCTGGGATCCTTGAACTTCTTGCCGGTACCGGTGAGCAGGTCGCGCGATTCGAACATCACGCGTACCACCTGCGCGATATCGCCGTCGGTGCGCTGGAAGGTGTGCGCCATCTTGTTCACCAGCGCCGGTGGTGGGTTATCGGCTACGAAATATTGCGCCAGCTTGAGCGAGATGAATTGTGCGCACGCCGGCTGGTGCACGATCAGGTCGACGGCCTGCTTCACTTCATCGTAGCCGCTGCCCTTGATGGTCTTGCCGAGCAGCAGCTTGTCGCTGAAATCGTGTCGTTGCGGATTGAACTCGAACATGCCGTCGCGAACGACCAGCGGCGCCATCTTGGGGTTGAAGTTCTGCGGCTTGCCATCCACCGGAGCGACGCCGACGCCGGTAAGGATCAAGGCAAGCTGCTGCACGTCCTGCTGCGTGTAGCCGGCATTGACGCCCAGCGTATGCAGCTCCATCAGCTCGCGCGCGTAATTCTCGTTGACGTGGCCTTTGGCGTTCTGCGCGTTGTCGAGAAACTCCAGCATGGCCGGGCTCTGCAATGTGGCCGTCACCAGATCGCGGAATTTGCCCAGCGCATGCGCGCGGATGGCGTTTTGTTCGTAATCGGCCAACTCCCAACGCACGCGCCCCTTGCCGGCGTAGACGCTGAAATGGTTGAGCCAGAACCAGACGAGTTGTTCCTTGAGCTGGTTCGGCCCGTAGATGGCGTGCAGCAAGGCGGCCTGCTGCGCTTCCAGCCCCACCTGGTTGCCGTGGGCCTGGATGGCTTTAGTGGCGGCCTGTTTTTCCGGGCCGTCCGGCATGCTGCGCAGTTGTTGCTGTTCCTGCTGCAAGGATGTGAGCAACTGGTCGAGTGGGGTATGGAAGGCTTCGTAGTTGTCGATTTGCGCGGTGATCGGCGCGGGCAGCGTGTCGCCGAGTTGGTCGTTGAGTTGCTTGGTGAGCAGTTGCTTGCGGCCGAGCGAACGGTATTGCGCGACCGCGGCGGTATTGAGGCCGAAGCTGTCGCGGCGTAGCCAGGCGATGTCGTCGGGGGTGAATGGCGCAGTGGTGGCTGCTTGGACGAAAGTAGAGGTGAGTAGCAAGCCTAGTGACAGCGAAAGGATGGCGATGGGGCGCATGCGGAGGCTCTCGCGGAGGGCTCGTAGGTTGGGTTAGCGCAGCGTAACCCAACGTGTTCGCTTCGAGGCGCCATCGTTGGGTTACGCTGCGCTAACCCAACCTACGTGGAGCGTGAGGTTACATTAGACCAATTGCAAATCGCGTGGCTTTGCTTGCGGAAAAATGGCCTGCAGTTGGCTGCCTTTCAAATCCCATATGCGCGCCAATAAACCGCTGTATATGTCGCGATAGTTATTGAGCACCTGGTAATCGCGATTTTGCAAAAGATTCTGCTGCGTCACCGCTACCTGTTCGCCGGCGATGCGCCCGCCATTGACCTTGCCGCCCAGCACCCAATGCACGGTGCCGTGGCCGTGGTCGGTGCCGCGGTCGCCGTTTTCGCGGAAGGTGCGGCCGAATTCGGAGACGACCACCACCACGGTGTTGTCCCATTCCTTGCCGAGCGCCGCGGCATATGCGGCCAGGCCGTCGCTGAGGTTGCGCAGGTTGTTGGCGAGGCCGCCGGTGACGTTGCCCTGGTTGACGTGTGTATCCCAGCCGCCGACGTCGACGAAGCCCAGGCGGTATTGGTCGCGCATCAAGGCGGCGATGCGCTGCGTTTCCTGCGCGAAGCCGGATGCATTGGGCGCGCCGCGGCTGGCGGCCGTCATCTCGTTTTGCAAGTCCATCGATACGGTGGTGCGCAGGCTCAGGCCATCGGCCGCGGCGGAGGCGAGCGGCGTGTTCTTGTACATGCCGGCCAGGATCGCCGACTGGCGTTCGTCGAAATTCGCCTTGGTGTTGCCCTTGAGCGAGATATTGGGAATGTCCTTGCTGGCGCCCTGGAAGCTGAGCGGCAGGCTGTTGGTGAAGGCAATGGCAGGCACACCGGTGAGCTGGCTGGAAAGCCGCGCGAGAAAGCCGGAACGGAAATTGCCGCTGGTGTTCAATGGCTCGCCGCGCTCGATGTTGTCCTGCGTTTCGAAATGGCTGCGCGAAAGGTCATCCGTGCCGGCAAACGGAATAAAGGCGATCTGTTTTTTCTGCCACAACGGATAAATCGCATCGCGCACGACCGGATTCAAACCCCAGTTCGCATCCAGTGGAATCACCGCGTTGGGATTGTTGGCACCGGGTTTGGCGATGGCGAGGGTCGGGCGCGATTCGTAATAGAAATCGCTGCTGTAAGGCACCAGGAAATTGTTGCAGTCGTAGCCGCCGCGCAGAAACACGAACAGGAAACGCGGCGAGTTGGCGGGCGCGGCAAAGAGGCGGCCGGAAAACGACAGTGCAGGAAGCGCGGCGGCGCCGGCGGCGGCAAGCAGGAATTCGCGACGGTTCATAGGGAGCCTCAGCGGTAATTGAAATCGGGTGAGGACAGCAGGAAGGTATTCCATTCCAGTTGCGAGGCGGCCTTGGCCAGCGCATCGCGCGTGGCGTCGGACAAGCCTGGCGCCAGCGTTTGCTGGAACAGCGCAGAGTTCAACATGGGCGGATCGGCGTGCGGCACCTCGCCATCCGCCGTCGCGAACAGCCGGTTGCGCCCGCTGCCGATGGCGCGCGCCACGTCGAAGCGTTTGGCCATCTGTCCGGAGCTGGACCAGCTTGCGTTGTCGCTGGCGAAACCATCCGGCGTGACGTGCCCGTACATCGGCTCGGCCATCTGGTTGAGCCAGTTCACCAGCGGGTCGGCATTGGTGATCGGTTTGCCGTCATAGCTCAGGCGCATCGCCGAGACCAGGAACTGCGTGGGGTCCTTGAATTTCTTGCCGTAGCCGGCGGTGATGGACTTGGACAGGAACATCGTGCGCAGCACGGCGGCGATATCGCCATCGGTGCGCTGGAACGTCTCGGCCATGGCATTGACCAGGGCGGGCGGCGGGTCGTCGGAAACGAAATAAGCGGCCAGCTTGCGCGAGATGAATTGCGCGCACGCCGGTTGATGCACGATCAGATCCACGGCCTGTTCGATTTCGTCAAAACCGCTGCCTTTGATGGTGTGTCCCAGGAACTCTTTGGTGGAATAGTCGTGCCGCCCGGGCAGAAATGCGAACAGGCCGTTGCGCACTACGCCCGGACGCTGGTTGAGGAAACGCGCGTCAATACCGTCGACCACGTCGCGACCGCGCTGGGGCAGGATGCCGGCGCCGGTCAATATCAGCGCCAGTTGCTGCACGTCCTGTTGGGTGTAGCCCGCGTTGACGCCCAGCGTGTGCAGTTCCATCAATTCGCGCGCGTAGTTCTCGTTGGTCTTGCCGCGCACGTTGTGGGCGTTGTCCAGGTACAGCTGCATGGCCGGGCTTTCCAGCGTGGCCATCACCAGGTCCTTGAACTTGCCAAGCGCATGCGGGCGGATGGTGTTTTCTTCATAGTCGGTGGCGAACAGGCCGACGCCGCCCTTGGCGGCATACACGTTGAAGTGGTTGAGCCAGAACCACACCATCTGTTCCTTGAGCTGGTTGCGGCCGTAGATGGCGCGCAGCAGCTCCACTTCCGCGCTCTGTTTGTAGAGATCGCGGCGGTACATCTGGAAATCCTTCTTCGCCATCTCCTTGGCGTTGGCGTCGGCAGCATCGACGTCTTTTACTTTTTTCTGTTCGTCGCGGTACTCGGCGATCAGCTTTGCGGGCGACGTGGTGTAGACCTCATAACTGTTGATCAGGGGCGCAACGGCGGGAGGCAGGGGATCGTCGCCGCCGGCCAGTTGCTCATCCAGAAAGCGCGTGCGGCCCAGTTCGCGGTAGCGCTCCACCGTGGCGCTATCCAGGCCGAAGCTGGCGCGGCGTAGCCAGGCGATATCGTCGGCGCTCAGCGCGTGGCTGTCGCTGGCATGGGCAAGCGGGGCCGCGGCGAGCAGTAGCAAGGCCAGATAGATCGAGCGTCGAAATAAAGCGGTCGGCATGGGCGTGTCCCCCCTGTGGCACATAGGCCCTCAACGCCCAGCCGCCCTTGGCGCTGACCGGGCCATGCCGCAGCGTAAGGAATATTAGGCTGCGATTCACGAATTTGCGCTTGGGTCGTTAAAGCCCGGTTACCATGCGCGCTTCCAGGGAGTTGAAGCATGCAGAAAACTTACGACCGGGCGTATTTCGACAAGTGGTACCGCGATCCCAGGCACGCCGTGAAATCCACCGCGGACCTGAAACGCAAGGTGGCGATGGTGGTGGCGCTGGCCGAGCATTACCTGGGGCGACCGATCCGCAACGTGCTGGACGTGGGCTGCGGCGAAGGCGTGTGGCGGGCGCCACTGCGGGCGTTACGTCCGTCGATCGAATACCGCGGTTTGGATGCCAGCGAATACGTGGTGCAGCGTTATGGACGCAGCCGCAATATCGGGCTGGCCCGTTTTGGCCAGTTGGCGGAGCTGCGCTTCGATACGCGTTTCGACGTGATCGTGTGCACGGACGTGCTGCATTACCTGAAACCCGCGGAGGTGCGTGCGGGCTTGATCGGCATTGGCGAAATGCTGGAAGGGCTGGCGTTTTTGGAGGTGTTTACCAATCGCGACGATCTGGAAGGCGATCGGCACGATCTGCGCCTGCGCTCACCGGCGTGGTATTTGCGCGAGTTTCGCGAGGTGGGGTTGTTGCCGTGTGGATCACAGTGTTACTTGGCGCCGCGGTTGGAGCGGCCGGTAGCGGCGTTGGAGCGAGGCTGGATGGGCTGAGCGGCTCGAATGTACCTCACCGTCATTCCGGCGAACGCCGGAATCCGGTTAAGTACGTCGTGCGAAGCACACATTATTTAAGTTGTGTGCTGCGCACAGCGTATTTGTCCTGGATTCCGGCGTGCGCCGGAATGACGATGGGCTATATCAGTGCGGGATAGAGGTCTTCCCATTGCGGATTGGCTTCTTCGATCAGTTCGGTTTTCCAAGCGCGCTTCCAGCCTTTTAATAATTTTTCGCGCGCAATGGCCGATTCCATGGTTGGATGAAGCTCATGCCAGACCAATAGATGCACGTGATATTTGGCGGAAAAACCATCAACAACCTCGTTCTTGTGTTGCCATACGCGTTTGATCAGATCGCTGGTGACGCCGACGTACAGTGTCCCGTTTTTCTGACTTGCAAGCATGTAGACACAAGGTTGCCGCCGATCCATAGACGATAGGTTTCCCAGACGTCATTCCGGCGAACGCCGGAATCCAGTTTAAATACGTCGTGCGAAGCACCCATGCTCTATGTATGTCGAGTGCTTCGCACAACACGTTTGTACTGGATTCCGGCGTTCGCCGGAATGACGGCAAGGCAATGCGTGGTGTAGGCGGTTATACCAACATCACTTGCACACCCGCATCGCGCAGCGCTTCCACCATTTCTTCCGAGGCGCTGTTGTCGGTAATCACCGTATTCAAGGTCGATATCGGGGTGATCACCGAAAGGCTGCGCTGCCCCAGTTTGCTGGCGTCGAACACGGCGATGGTTTCGCGGGAGACGCGGATCATCAATGTGTTGAGCGAGGCCTCGAGCGGGTCGGGCGTGGTGACGCCGACCAGTGGATCGAGGCCGTCGACGCCGAGGAAAAGCTTGTCGGCGGAAATACGCGACAAGGCCTGTTCGGCATCCGGCCCGACCAGCGAATACGAGGTTGGGCGCAACAGGCCGCCCAGCATCATCACGCGAATGTTCGGCAGGCCGGACAGCTCCAGGGCGATGTTCAGCGCATTGGTCACCACGGTCAGCGATTCGAATTTCAGCTGCCGGATCTGGCGCGCGATCTCCACGGTGGTGGAACCGGAGTCGAGGATGATGGTTTCGCCGTCGTTGATCAGCTTGGCGGCGGCCTGGCCGATGCGCAGTTTTTGCGGATGCGAGCGCGTCTCCTTGATGTTCAGCGGCACGTCGCCGGTGACGGTTTGCGTGGAGGGCAGGGCGCCGCCGTGCGAGCGGGCGAGGGCGCCGGCGCGGGCCAGCGATTCGAGGTCATTGCGGATGGTGACGGTGGAGGTGCCGAAGCGCGCGGCCAGCTCTTCCACGGTGGCGCGGCCGTTGCTTTCGACGTATTCGACGATCAGGCGTCGGCGTTCCTCGACCAGCAGGCGCGGTGGCGGAACGGGAGCGGAGTCATTCATGGCGGAAGCTTGAGCAGTCGAGCGGCGTTGTCATGGTATATCTTGCGCAGCACGCTGTCTGTCAAACCCAGGCCGTAGATGGACCAGCGGCCTTGCGGGGGCGTTTCAGCCGGGGCGTAGTCGAAATATTCGTCCTCGGTTTCGAGGAAGCGATAGTAGATTTCATAGAGTTCGTCGCCGAACAATTGCTGGGGCACATCGTCGCCATACGGCGAAGGCACCGCATCGGTGCCGAACAGGATGCGGTCCTGGTAGCGGTCGAAGAAGCGCCGTGCGGTGCGCGGCTGGCGCCCAAGCTCGCCGATGCGTGCGCTGATATCCACCAGGGTGTTGGGAAAGCGATCGAGACAATCGGCCACGGCCTGGAGATTCTCGGCCCAGTTGCCCACGTGCATCAACGCAAAGGTGGTGTTGGGATGGCGCGCGATAACGCGATCGCGCGCAGCGAGCAGTTCCTCGTTGCTGGGAAATTCGGGGCCGTAGAACGACCAGTCCGGATGCTTGCTCAGTTCTTCGTAACGCTCGTTGTACTCATCGGTGGGCAGAAAGAATGCTTCCGGATCGGAGACGTGAATGAACACCGGCATGTCGTAGGCCGCGCAGGCTTCCCACATAGGGTCGAAACGTTTGTCGTCGATCGCCACCAGCGGGCCGCTGTCGAGTTGTTCGCGCAGGTAAAGACCCAGCGTCTTGAGCAATTTCAAGCCGCGTGCGCCGACGCGATGCGCATGCGCAATGGCGTCGGCTTGAAGCTGCGGATAATTCGCGGAAGGGAAATGTTCGTACGACGGTTCGGTGAGCGTGATGAAACGCCCGGGCGCCGCCTTGTCGAACAGTTCGATGGTTTTTTCCAAACCTTTGCCGACACCGCCGGTGAGATTGACCAGCGTGCGTACGCCTTTGCGGTCCATCACGGGCAGCAGATCATCGGGCGTGGCGAACACGGTGATGTCTTCGCCGACGGATACGCCGTTGCGTACCTGGGTGGACCAGGTGAGATGCGTGTGCGCGTCGATCACCGGAAAGCGCGGACGCTCGATGCGATTTCTCGGTACGCGCAGCATGCTGCGTGGTTTGAAGTCCTTTAGGCGTAGATCGCTTTTGCTCTGATCAGGCGCGGTTTGCAGCGGATTTTTGCCACTGGCGTGAATGACGCCAGCGCCGCTCGGTGGCGCGCAGCAGAAACAACCGGCGCGAGTTTGCGCGCGAAAGGACCAAGCTGGTTTGCTCTGTCGATTTGGCATGGTTGACCAGAGAAATAAAGAGCTGCGACGCACCACAGTAGGTTGGGTTAGCGCAGCGTAACCCAACATGGTCGTGCGGATTCGTTGGGTTACGCTGCGCTAACCCAACCTACGAGAGCTACGATAGTTCATCGCGAGAATGACGAGCGAAAACGCCTCACCCCGCTCCCCGGTGGAATGAAGCAATGCGGGGGGAGCATTCCACCGGGGAGCGAGGGGCGCCGTGCAAGGCTGCCGGAAGCAGGGTATGGGAGAGATTCCGGCAGCAGCACGGAAACTCACCGCGGATACTTCACCATGATCCGATGCACCTCCCGCACCAGCGCCAGCGCCTGATCGAGCGGACGCAGCCACATGTTGCGGCCGAACATTACGCCGGTAGCGCCGGAGGCCATGTAGAACTCCACCTTGCGCAGCACGGCCGCATCGTCGTCATTCTTCTCGCCGCCGGAGAACAGCACCATCGTGCGCCCGGCCGAACGCACCACGCGCTGCGTACGTGCGGAAGCGTCTTCCTGCAAGCTGTCATAAGGCTTGGGCGCGTTGGCGGCGTTGTCGTCAGGCTCGTGCAGTTTCACGATGTCCGCGCCCAATTCCAGCGCGACGCGTGCGGCGTAATCCTGCGCATACAGGCTGCCTTTGCCGCCCTTGGCGTCGATCGCCGCGCCGCGCGGATACGACCACAGCACCAGCGGCATGCCGAAGCGTTCGCAGTCCTGCCGCACTTTTTCGAACTGGCGGAACTCGTCGTGCTGACGCGGCGAGCCGACATACATGGTGTAACCCACCGCATCCGCACCGAGGCGCACGGCATCTTCCACCGAGGCGAACAGCGGCGAGGTCGCTTCCGCATCGGAAGGGATATTGGTCTTGCCGTTGAGCTTGAGGATCAGCGGAATGCGCCCGCACCACTCACCCATGTACTTTTCGGCCAGGCCGACGCCCAATGCGATGGCCGAAAAGTTGCCCTCCACGGCCAGCCGGAACTGATACTCCGGATCGATCGCCGGCGGATGGGGAAAGAAATCGGTGGGCCCGTGTTCCAAGCCCTGGTCCAGCGGCAACACCAGCAAGCTGCCATTGCGCGGGCCGTGCCCGTACATCAGGCGCCACAGGCGGGTTCGCTTGCCATGAGAAAGGGAAAGGCGGGAAAACTTTTCGGAAGGTTTCGAAAGGTCTTGTAACGGGTCTTTCATTTCGAATACTCTGGAGGCGTCAGCGAATGGTTTCACATTCGGGCGAATTGGACCAAATGTCAAGCTTTCATAAGAAAACGAAAATAAAAGCTACCCTCGAAGCGCTCCGCGTAGCGCCGCTGGAAGCGCAGCAGGCTGCAGGCTACGCCGATACCTTGCGCGAGATCCTGCAGCAGCCCGCCGCCTGGCAGGACACCCTCGACCTGCTGCATGGCACGGTAGCGCAACAGCGGCTGGCCAAAGCGATGGATCCGCGCCCGGCGCATATCGTGCTGACCGGTTCGGGCAGTTCCATCTACATCGGCGAATGCCTGGCGCCGCTGCTGCAGTCGGGCCTGGGCGTATCGGTGCAGGCGATTGCCGCGGGCACCTTGCTTACGCATTGGCGCAGCGTGTTGCCGCCAGGCCCGGGCTTGCTGATATCGCTGGCGCGCTCGGGTGACAGCCCGGAAAGCGCCGCGGTGGTGAACATGCTGTTGGCCGAAGCGCCAGCGTGGCGGCACCTGGCGATCACCTGCAATGCCGAAGGCAAGCTCGCCACGCAATACCGTAGCGAGCCGCGCATGACGGCGCTGGTGCTGGACGAACGCACCAATGACCGCAGCCTGGTCATGACCAGCAGCTTCACCAACCTGTTGCTGGGTGGACTGGGCTTGTTGTTGCGCACGCATAGCGGGCTGGAAACGCGCACCGTCGAGATCGCCTCGGCGAATGCGCAGGCGATGTTCGACACGCATGCCGACGCCATCGCGGCGCTGGCCGAGCGCGACATGCATTCGGCCGTCTATCTGGGCAGTGGCCCGGCCTTCGGCGCCGCGCGCGAAGGGGCGTTGAAGATGCTGGAAATGACCGGCGGCAAGGTCATCACCCTGGCCGAAACGTTTCTTGGCTTGCGCCACGGGCCGATGTCCTTCATCCATCCGCATACGGTGATCGTTGCGATGCTGTCGGCCGATCCGTCCGTGCACGCCTATGAATGCGATCTGCTGCGCGAGTTGTCGCGCAAGCGGCTGGGCATGGCGAAGCTGGTCGTGGGACACAGCATCCCGGCGGACGTGCTTGCGCCGGGTGACGTCGCCATCCAGACCTTGGCGTCCGCATCGAATCCGGATGTGCCGGTAGTGCTGGCGGGCGTGGTGGTGGCGCAACTGCTGGCGTTCTTCCGTTGCCTGCAATTTGGCGGCAGGCCGGATGCGCCATCCGAAGGCGTGCTTACGCGCGTGGTCGAAGACTTTGCCTTGCACGGAGTCACGCCGTGACATCGCGCGAGCATCCGGTACGCATTCTGATCGTCGGCGAAATCAACGTCGATTTCGTCTTCAACGGCTGCCATGCCTTGCCTGCGCCGGGCAAGGAAGTGCTAGCCGACGATTTCGTGATGACGCCCGGCAGCTCGTCGATGATCTGCGCGATGGGCCTGGCGCGGTTGGGCAATCAGGTGGCGTTTCATGGCCATCTGGGCGCGGATGCGTCGGGTACGTTTTGCTTGAAGGCGATGCGCGATGCGGGTATCGACGTATCGTCGTTGCGCCCCAATCCGGCGTTGCGCACCGGCGTAACGGCGTCGCTGTCCACGCCGCAGGATCGCGCGCTGGTGACGTTTCCTGGCGCGATGGCGCAGTTGCGCGCCGAAGATGTCGACGATGCGCAACTGGCAGGCGCTACGCATCTGCATGTTTCCTCCTATTACCTGCAAAGAGCCTTGCGCCCGGGTTGCCGCGCGTTGTTCGCACGCGCGAAGGCGGCCGGGCTCAGCACATCGCTCGATCCGGGTTTCGATCCCGCGCAGCAGTGGGGCGATGACCTGCTGGAAACCTTGGGCGAGGTGGATGTGTTCCTGCCCAACGAACAGGAACTGCTGGCGATCACCAGTTGCAGCGACCTGCATGCGGCCTTGCGCTTCGTGCAGAACGGGCGCACGCACACGGTGGTTAAACGCGGTCGCCAAGGCTGCACCAGCCTGTACGACGAGCAGTGGTTGAACGTGCCGGCTTACCCTGTCGAGGCAATCGACACCACCGGCGCCGGCGATTCCTTCGACGCCGGTTTTCTGCACGCATGGCTGCGCCAGCTGCCATGGCCCGAGGCCATGCGCTGGGGCAGCGCATGCGGAAGCCTGTCCACGCGCGGCGTGGGCGGCACCACCCGGCAAGCCACCGCGAGCGAAGCGGCGGCGTTGATCGAACAGGCGCCATGATTACCGTCGCCGGCTTCAATACCGCCATCGACCGCTTTATCCAGGTCGATACCTTGACGCCCGGCGAAGTGCATCGCGTAAGGGAAGAGAAAATCTACCCCGGCGGCAAGGGCGTGCACGTGGCGCAGACCATTGCCGAACTGGGCGAGCGCGTGCGCCTGATCGGCCTGGTCGATCAGGCGCATGAAGCCTTCATCACGCGCCAGTTGAATGCGCGCGGCGCGCTGTTCCACGGCGTGGCGATCGAAGGCCAGTTGCGCCAGTGCCTGGCGCTGCAGGAGCCGGACGGCCGCATCACCGAGATCCTGGCGCAAGGACCGCAGCTCAACCCGATCGAGCAGGACGCCTTGCTGCGCGAATTCGGCCGCAGCGTGGAAGACAGCGACCTGATGATTCTCTCTGGCAGCCTGCCGCGCGGGTTTGCCGACAGCTTGTATGCCGGACTGGTCGAATACGCGCACGGCCTGGGCAAGCGCTGCCTGGTGGACGCCAGCGGCGAGGCCTTGCGTCATGCCGTGGACGCCAAGCCTTGGCTGGTGAAGCCGAACCGCGACGAGATCAGCCGGCTGGTCGGTTATCCGGTGATCGATCTGCACGCGGCCGAAAAGGCGGTAACGGCATTGCGCGAGCGCGGCGTGACGATGCCGGCAGTGAGCCTGGGCGAGCTGGGTGCGGTTGCGGCGGACGAATCCGGTGTATGGCATGCGCAGCTTGCATCCACGCAGGTGCGTAACGCGGTCGGTTCCGGCGATTGCTTCCTCGCCGGCATGGCGGTGGCGATCCTGCGCAGGCTGCCGCTCGATGAGGCGCTGCGCCTGGCGGTCGCCTGCGGTGTCGCCAATGCGGAATCGGAAGAAACAGGGTTTGCCAAACGCAGCCATGTGGATGCGCTGCTGCCGCGCGTAACGGTTCGACGTTTGTAAGCGTTCGCTCGAAGACAAGACATTCGAAATAACGGAGCTGTTGCACTGACCAAAAAAGTCCGGCGCGCAAGGGGAGCTTTCGCCCGGACATCGACACCGCACGCGACCCCACACACGTCTCGCGCTGCGGCATAACAAAACGGGAGGATGGTTCTGATGTTTGCGAACAACACGAGATGCCGCGTAACCACGCGCGGCACAACGGGCTCGGCTTGCCGCAAGAAACACCTGGCGCTGCAGGTGGCCCTGGTTTTGGCGGGTGTTTCCTGCACGGGATACGCCATGGCGCAAAGCACGTCCGGCAACAGTCCCCAAACCAACGACGGCAACCAGGCATCCAGCAAGAAGGCCGTCAACCTGCAGGCGGTCACGGTGACCGGTTCCAACATCCGCAGCGTGGATGTGGAGAACGCACAGCCGGTGGTGACGATCAGTTCCGAAGATATCCAGAAGCAGGGCTTCGCCACCGTCGGCCAGTTGCTGCAGAACGTTTCGTCGATGTCGCCGCCGGATCTCAGCCGCTCGGCGCCGGGCGACCTGGGGCCGAACCAGGGCGGCGCGTTCATCGACCTGCGCGGCCTGGGCGCCATGCGCACGCTGGTGCTGGTGGATGGCCAGCGCATCGGCGCAGCGCATGGCGGCTACACCAATATCAATGTGATTCCCACCGCGATCGTGGACCATATCGACGTGCTCGCCACCGGCGCCTCGGCGGTGTACGGGTCGGATGCGATCGCCGGCGTGATCAACATCATCACCAAGAAGAATTTCAACGGTGTGCAGCTCGATACCTATAACGGCGAGTACATGCCGCATGGCGACGGCCGCCAGACGCAAAGCAGCGTGACGTTCGGAAAAACCACCGACCGGTTCGGCATCGTTTTCAGCGTGTCTTATCAGAACCAGAGCCCGGTGTGGGCGAACAACCGGCCGTTTTCCGCCTATCCGTATACGGCGCAGCATCCGTATTACGGTTTGAGCCAGTACGGCACGCAACCGCAGATCCGCAACGCGCCGAGTTCGTTCGCGGGAGGCGGGCGGTTGGTGCTCAATCCCGGCGGCGATCCGATGAATCCGGCCGATTACCATGCCTTCGTGCATCCCACCTACGGCGCCGATGGCGACATCGTCGATCCCGGCGACCAGAACTACAACAACAACGCCGATCGCCGCACGATGGTGCTGACCGCCGACCGCACCAAGAACCTGTACCTGGATACGCACTACAAAATTACCGACAACATCACCTTCAAATTCAACTACGGCTACAACGCGGATGACGAGTACGCCAAATCGGGCGCACCGCTGTTCTATTCCGGCATGGGCGGCCACAGCGCGTTTCCGTCGCTGCTTTCCAGGTACAGCTACTACAACCCGGTGTACGGCGTGAAGGACTTGAGCATCGCCCAGCGCATCACCGAGGACAGCTATCGCAGCTACAACAATCCCAAGAATTACCGCTACAGCTTCGGCGTGGATGGCGTGTTCAGCCTGGGCGAGCACCAGTTCAACTGGGACGTCTACATGTACGACAGCAAGATCAGCGGCGTGAACGTGCGCACCGGCTACTTCAACCTGATCAATGTCGCCAACGCGCTGGGGCCATCCTTTCTGCAGAACGGCAGCGTGGTGTGCGGCACGCCCGGCAACGTCATCGCCGGCTGTGTGCCGATCAATCCGCTGGCGCCGCTTACGCCACAAATGCTCAACTACATCGCGATCGACAGCGTGGAGCACTACGGCAGCAACGAGCGCGCATGGGTGGCGGATTTCGGCGGCGATCTGTTCGCCTTGCCGGGCGGCGACCTGACGTTCTCCACCGGCGTGCAGCACCGCGATGAATCCGGCTACGACAGCCCCGATCCGTTCGCCTATACCGGCAGCTCCACCGATGGTGGCGTCGCGCCGAACAGCGGCGCCTACAACCTCAACGAGGCGTACGCGGAAATCAACGCGCCGCTGTTGAAAGACCTGCCCGGTGCGCAAAGCCTGAGCATCGACGTGGCCACGCGCTACTCGCACTACAGCAATTTCGGCAGCACTACGAACAGCTCGTTCAAGCTGACCTGGAAGCCGATTGATGACCTGTTGGTGCGCGCCAGTTATGGCACGGGTTTCCGCGCGCCGACCGTCAACGACCTGTATCAGGGGCGCTATCCGGCCGGCACGTTCACCGATCCGTGCGATGCGGTGTACGGTCCTTCCGCTTATGGACAAAGCCCGATCGTGGCGCAGCGTTGCCTGACCGGCTACGGCGGCCTGCCTGGCGTGCCGGCCAATTTCCGCCAGACCGACAACACCGGCGTGCCCATCAACGCGCCCAGCGGATCGGGTTACATGCCTAGCACCAACTGGACCGGCGGCAATCCCAAGCTGCGGCCGGAGACCTCGTACAACGGCGACATCGGCCTGGTCTACAGTCCCTCGTGGCTGCCCGGTTTCGATGCCACCGTCGACTGGTGGAGCTACAACATCCGCAACCTGATCACCGGCATCAGCAACGACCAGCTGATCGCCGATTGCTACCAGTACAGCATTCAATCCGCCTGCGGGCAGTTCCAGCGCGACCCGGCTACCGGGCAGATCATCAACCTGTTGAACCTGGAAACCAATGCTGGCTGGATGAAGGAGCGCGGTTACGACTTCTCCGTCAACTATCGCTTTCCGGAGACGCGCATCGGCAAGTTCAAGCTGGGCATGAACGGCACCTACCTCACTTCGTTCAACATGCTGCCGACGGTCGGTTCCAACATCGTCTACATGGCCGGCAACACGCAGAACTTCTACAGCGCGTGGCGCCTGCGCGGCAACGTCACCTTGAACTGGAGTTGGCACGACTTCGGCGCCAGCTGGACGGCGCGCTACTTCTCGCCCTACAAGTCCAACTGCGCGTTCGATCCGTCGCTGGGCGTCACGGCCTTTCCGTGTACCCTGCCGAACTATTACGCGCCGGGCGTAGGCGTGATGCCGCAGACGCAGGTTCCGTCGGTAACGTTCAACGACGTACAGGTGTACTGGAACGCGCCGTGGAATGCGACGATCTCGTTGGGGGCGAACGATATCTTCAATCGCGTCAGCCCGAATGTGTATGGCGGCTACGCAAGCGGCGATACGCCGTTCGATTTCAACTCGTCGTATGACTTGGGGAGGTTTGTGTATATGCGGTATCAGCAGCGGTTTTGATGTTTTGCTCCCTCCCCTGCGTGCAGGGGAGGGTTGGGGGGGGTAGGGCAACCTTGCTGCAATGTTTGCTATGACCTCACCGTCATTCCGGCGAACGCCGGAATCCAGTTCCAATATGCGTCCGAAGGACACAACTCAATTTAAGTCGAGTGCTGCGCACGACGTATTCAAACTGGATTCCGGCGTTCGCCGGAATGACGATGAGGCTTGACATGAGGCTTTTGCATGTATAGAAAACACTATAAAAAATTGCTCGCTACGAGCCTGCTATGCACATGGCTAGGCCTGGCACACGCCAATGACGCCGTCGTTCTCAATCCAGGCACACCCGCCTACACGCTTACCCAAGCCCAGGCGAATTTCGGCAACGCGGCCATCGATGCCCACTGGATCATCGTCGACGGCAAGCTTTCCAATATCACCATCACCGCCCGCGACAACGGCCAAGTGCTGAAGGTCGACGACCTCTTCGCCTTGCAGCTGCCCAACAAGCAATCCATCAAGGCCAGCGACATGCACCTGCTGTCGCAGCCAACGGAGCGCGCGCTTCCCGTCAACCCGAAAGCATCCAAGCTCGCCGACCGCCTGCCGGGCAAGGCCATCAGCGCCACGTTCGGTGATGCGGACAACCGCTTCCGTATCGGCTGGCAACTGCTGCAGCGCGAAGGTTCGCCGTACCTGCGCGAGATCGTGACGATCACCGCCTTGAAACAGGATGAACCGCTGACCAGCGTCTCGCTGCTGCCCTCGAACATCGATCACGCCGAAGTGGATGGCGTGGTGAAAGGTTCACCGGTGGTGGCGGGCAATGTGTACCTGGGGCTGGAAAATCCGCTTTCCGATAGCGAGGTGCGTGGCAAGCACGTGCTCCTGTCGATGCCGCGCACGCTGCCGCTGCGCAAAGGCCAGTCGATCACGTATTCGGCCGTTGTCGGCGTGGTGCGCGATGGGCAACTGCGCCGCGATTTCGCCACGTATGTGGAACGCGAGCGGGCGCATCCGTATCGTCCGTTCCTGCATTACAACTCCTGGTATGACATCGGTTACTTCACGCCGTACACCGAGGCGGAGGCGCTGGATCGCATCAACACGTTCGGCGAGGAGCTGAGCGTGAAGCGCGGCGTGAAGCTCGATTCCTTCCTGTTCGACGACGGCTGGGACGATCGCTCCGGCAGCTGGA
>CBJMMB010000070.1:0-20541 GCA_966430775.1 uncultured Dyella sp.
GGATCGGGCCAGCCACAACGCGCGTCATGCGTGGGATACCGCCGCCAACACCGCCATGCTCGGCATCAACGCCATCGATCACGCCGGCGGTTACGTGGCGGAACGAATCAAAGACACCGCGCAAACGACCAGTGCCGCCCTCGATCGTCTTGGCCGGGCCATGGGCAGCGAGGTGCTGGAACGTCACCTGCAGCAGACGGCGCACAACATGTCCCGCGCTGCCGCTCACGGCCTCGACAGCGCCCATCGGTTGTTGAGCGACCTCGCGCATCCCGCTCACGAGCTCTACCGGCAAGCGCGCGACGCCGTCCATCGTCTGGATGCCGAACACGGCCGTGAGCCCGACCAACGCAGCGAAAACCTCGCCGCCGCCTTGACGATCGAGGCGCATCGCCAAGGCATCCGCCGGATCACCGATGTACAGCTGAACAATGATGCTTCGCACGCGTATGTGCAGGACAGCATCCTGGGCTTTCCCCGCATAGCGTCCGTGCCGGTGATGGAGGCGATTCGGACGCCGCTGGAACAATCCAGCGCGGCATGGACGCAGATCGATCAAGCGCGCGAAGCGGCGCTTGTCAAGGAGGCACCTCGTCAACCGGTGCATGAACACAGCCATGGATTGAGCAGGTGATTGCATGCGTATGGAAGCCGCCCCCGTCCCTACGCCCATCAGCAGCGATTTCCTGGAATATCAGTACGAAGTGCTGGGCATCCGCCAATTCCTTGCCGCACCGGATATCACGGAGATCTGCATCAACCGTCCCGGCGAGCTGTATATGGAAAGCATCGACGGCTGGCATCGCGTGGAGGTGCCCGCGCTGACGTTCGAGCGCGCACGGCAGTTTTGCACGGCTGTGATCAACGAAAGCCATACCGGCCAGCGCATCACCGACGCCGAGCCGATGGTGTCGCTTACCTTTCCCACCGGTCAGCGCGCGCAGTTCGTGATTCCGCCGGCCTGCGAGGCAGGCAAGGTTTCGATCACGCTGCGCCTTCCCGCTCGAGAGATGAAGACCTTGGCGCAATACGAAGGCGACGGCTTCTTCAATGAGATACTGGCTGACGCGCACGGTCCCAACGAACAGGATCGCGAATTGCTCAGCCTGCGAACAGAACGCCGCTACGCCGATTTCTTCCGCAAAGCCGTGCTCTACCGGAAAAACATCGTGGTGTCCGGCGCCACCGGCAGCGGCAAAACCACTTTCATGAAATCGCTGGTGCATCACGTCCCCTCCAACGAACGGCTGGTGACCATCGAGGACGCGCGCGAACTGTTCATCGACCAGCCCAACGTAGTGCACCTGCTCTACTCCAAAGGCGGACAGAGCGGCAGCAACATCACTGCGCAGACGTGCATGGAAGCCTGCCTGCGCATGAAGCCGGACCGCATCATCCTGGCGGAGCTTCGAGGCGACGAATCGTTCTATTTCATCCGCAACTGCGCCTCCGGCCATCCTGGCTCGATCACCAGCTGCCACGCCGGCAGCACCGAGCAGACCTGGGACCAACTGGCCTTGATGGTGAAGGCGTCGCGCGAAGGCGCCGGGCTGGAATTCGGCGTCATCAAGCGCCTGCTGAGACTCACCATCGACATCGTGGTGCACATCAAGGCGCACGCCGGGCACCGCTACATCACCGGCATCGATTTCAACCCGTTTCGCAACACCGCCGCGGATGCGGCGTAACTTGAGGCCCAATTCCAGGGAGGAAACAGCATGGCAGCAGGATTTGCAATGATGGGTTGCCAGAACCTGGCAGTCCCGGCCGAGGTGATGCAGCACGTGGTGCAGGTGGAATCGGCCGCCAACCCGTTCGCCATCGGCGTGGTGGGCGGGCAACTGGTCCGGCAGCCGCGGAACCTGGACGAAGCGCTCGCCACCGCGCGGATGCTCGAGGAAAAAGGCTATAACTTCTCGCTGGGACTGGCGCAGGTCAATCGCTACAACCTGGACAAATACGGCCTCACTTCCTACGAGCAGGCGTTCCAGCGCTGCGACAACCTGCTGGCCGCTTCGCGGATTCTGGCCGATTGCTATGCGAGTGCCGGCGGCGATTGGGGCAAGGCCTTCAGCTGCTATTACGCCGGCGATTTCGTCACCGGCTATCGCGATGGTTACGTAGAGAAAATCTACGCCTCGATCCGGCGCAACGGCCAGGTAGACAGTGCATCCAAAGCGGCTGCAGCGATTCCTCTGACCGGCTCGCCACTCGCGATGCGCGAACCGGCATTGGCGCGCGCGGCACAGGTGCTCGATACGCCCGCTTACCGCGTGGCGATCCGCAGCAGCGTGCTCGATGCGGCAGCCAAGATGGAGCTTGGCGCGGCAAACGTGGCGCCAAGCGCCTCCGCTGCATCTCCCATTGTGACGCCAGCACATAACCCTACCGACGACGAGGTCTTCGTGCCACAGGTGCGCAGCCCCAACGAGCCGACGACGCCCAGCGATACCGCATCGTCGCCAGCGCCGGGCGATCAGGCCGATCGTCGCCAGGAACGCGGCGACAACGCATTCGTCTTCTGACATGGGCCTGGGGCCATGTCATCCACGCGGCAGCCCGGAAAGCCGCATTGCTTCAACCACCACAAGGAAACCGTCATGAAATCCATCCTCGTCAATCGCCAACGCTTTTGCCAGACACGGCAGATGCTCGCCTTCATGCTCATCGGCCTGGCCGTGCTGGGCGCGATGATGCTGCCCGGCATGGCGCTCGCGCAGGATCTTGGCGGCACGGACCAGAAGGTCTGCGGATTCTTCAGCAACATCAACAACCTGCTCAATATGGCTTCGATTACGGCCGTCACGGTGGCAGTGGCGTTTTCCGGCTATCAGATCGCCTTTGCGCACAAGCGCATCACCGATGTGGCGCCGGTGCTGATCGGTGGCCTGCTGATCGGTGCCGGCGGCCAGATCGCCAAGATGTTGGTGGGCGATACCGGCCAATCGTGCTCGGCCACCACCAGCATGGTGATGCATTACCTCAGCCAGTTCTATGCATAAGAACGTGTTGTTTCGCGGCTGCACGCGTCCGCCCATGTTCATGGGTGTGCCTTACGTGCCGTTTTTCATCGGCGCGGGCGCGTGCCTGCTATTGGCGATGTATATCAACCTTCTCTTCCTGCTGCTGATGCCGCCGGTGATTTTCGTGATGCGCCAGATGGCCAGGCGCGACGAAATGATTTTCCGCCTGCTCGGACTGCGCCTGCAGTTCCGCACGCGGATAAAAAACCTCAAGCAGCACGATGGCATGTGGGCGTTTACGCCCAACGCCTACCGCGAACCGCACAAACCCAAGTAAACACCACCTTGGCCGGCATGCACCGCCATGCCGGTCGCTCTGCACCTCAACGGCAGCCATTGCATGTTCACACCGGACGCGTCGATCAGCGACTTCATCCCCCTTTCCACCCACGTGTCGCCCACGGTGCTCAAGACCACCGGTGGCGATTTCCTGCTGACCTGGCGGCTCGAAGGGCTGCCGTTCGTGGGGCGCGAGGAATGGGAACTGGAGCATCGGCACAACACCTTCAACCGCATGCTGCAGACCCTGCGCGCGCCGGACTTCGTCAACCTAGCGTTCTGGGTGCACGACGTACGGCGGCGGCATCGCATCAAAAACAACAGCCGCTTCCGCCAGGCGTTCAACCAGTCGCTGTCGGATGCGTACTTCGGCGCGCTCTCCGCGCAGAAGCTGATGCAGAACGAGCTGTATCTCAGCATGATCTATCGCCCAATAGTGGGCGGCAGGCGCTTCGCGGAAAAATCTGCCGACCTTGAGCAGTTGGAAGCGCAGCAGCAGCACGCCATCGCCACCGTGCAGGAACTGGCCGGTAACGTCGAGGCCGTGCTGAAGGATTGCGCGCCGAACCGGCTGGGCATGTACGAAGCAGCCAACGGCGTGGTGTTTTCCGAGGCGCTGGAGTTCTACGGCTACCTGCTCAACCGCATCGACGAGCCCGTACCGGTACTGCAGGCGCCGGTGCACGGCTACCTGCCAGTCAGCCGCCAGCGCTTTTCCAGCAAGACCGGCGACTTCGTGCTCACCACGCCCGACGGCGTCAATCACTTCGGCGCTCTGCTGAACATCAAGGAGTACACCGAGGCCACCTACCCCGGCATCTTGAACGGGCTCAAGTATCTGGACTTCGAATACGTGATCACGCATTCCTTCAGCCCGATGGGGCGCCAGGACGCACTGAAGGCCTTGGAGCGCACCAAAGGCATGATGATTTCCTCCGGCGACAAGGCTGTCAGCCAGATCGCCGAACTGGATCATGCGATGGACCAGCTCGCCTCCGGCAACTTCGTGCTCGGCGAATATCATTTCAGCATGGCGGTGTACGCGCCCAGCCAGGAACTGCTTGCGCAGCAGATCGCGGCGACGCGCGCCGAGCTTTCCAACGCCGGCTTCGTGTCGGTGAAGGAGGACCTGGCCGTCACCGCGGCGTTCTACGCGCAGTTTCCGCCCAACTGGAAATACCGCACGCGCTTGGCCAACGTCAGTTCCCTGAACTTTCTCGGCCTGTCGCCGCTGCACAATTTCGCAGCCGGCAAGCAGCACAACAATCCCTGGGGCGAGTGCGTCACCACGTTGCAGACCACCAATGGCCAGCCCTACTACTTCAATTTCCACGCCACTCATCCGGGGGAACGTTCGCTGGGTGAAAAGGCCATCGGCAATACCATGGTGATCGGCAAGTCCGGCACCGGCAAAACCGCGCTGATCAATTTCCTGCTCAGTCAGGTGCAGAAATTGAACCCTACACCGACGATTTTTTTCTTCGACAAGGATCGCGGCGCGGAAATCTTCGTGCGCGCCTGCGGCGGCAACTATCTTGCGCTGGAGAACGGCCAGCCCACCGGCTTCAATCCGTTCCAATGCGAGCGCAACGAGACGAACCTGCACTTCCTGGCCGACCTCATCAAGGTGCTGGCCGGCAAAAGCGTCTACAGTTCGCGTGAGGAGGAAGATATTTTCCGCGCCGTGGAAAACATGCTCGATACGCCCATGCATCTGCGCAGCATGACCAATTTCCAGAAGAGCCTGCCGAACATGGGTGACGATGGCCTGTTCATGCGCATGCGCAAATGGACCGCCGGCCACGCACTCGGCTGGGTGTTCGACAACTCCAGCGACACCATCGATCTCACCCGCGCCAGCATCATCGGCTTTGACTACACCGACATCATCGACAATCCGGAAGTGCGTGTGCCGGTAATCAACTACCTGTTGCATCGCCTGGAAGCGTTGATCGACGGACGCCCTTTGATCTACGTAATGGACGAGTTCTGGAAAATTCTCGACGGCCAGGGCGGCCTCAAGGAATTTGCCAAAAACAAGCAGAAAACCATCCGCAAGCAGAACGGCCTGGGCGTTTTCGCCACGCAGAGCCCGGAGGATGCCCTGGCCAGCGACATCGCCGCCGCCCTGGTCGAGCAGACCGCCACTATGATCCTCCTGCCCAATCCCAATGCCAGCCGCGAGGATTACGTCCAGGGCCTGAAGCTGACCGAAGCCGAATACCAGGTGGTGGTGAACCTGGATGAGCGCTCGCGCCGCTTTCTGGTCAAGCAAGGGCATGCTTCATCGGTCTGCCAGCTCGATCTGCGCGGCATGGACGATGCGCTGGCGGTGATCTCCGCCTCCACCGACAACATCCAGGTCATGCATGAGGTATTGCAGGCGCGCGCCATTGAAACTGCTTTGTCCATCGACGAACTGCGGCCGGAGCAGTGGTTGGATGCGTTCTACGCCAACCGCAAGGGCAGCGGCAAACTTCCAGCGGGCCAGCCAGGTAGTGCAGAGCGGGAACGCAAGGAGGCCGTATGAAACCCGGGAGCTTTCTTTTCACCCTATGGCTGATGGCCCTGCCTGCGAGCGCACAGAGCGATCTCTCTTTCCGCGCCGGCGATCCCTTCGTGTTTTGCACCCGGGGATTGGGCATCCCCGATCCATGCTGGCGTCCCACGCCGCCGTACACGGGTAGCTATGTATTGACCGGCGCGTGCGATCCACCGAACTCGTACGGCAGAAGCTGGACTTCCGACGATTCGCAGTCGCTGGCGCAATATCAGACGATCTGCCCGCAAGCCAAAGCCAGTGGCACGTGGAGCGGCGATGCGCCGCCGGATTCGATGCCGTTCGAGCATTGATGTTGCCGCGATCGAGTAGGGTGGCGGGTTGCCCCGGCCGCCCTCTCTTACCACCGTACGTTCGGTTCCGAATATGGCGGTTCCTGTCCAACGCCGCATTCACGCGAATGTCGTACCTTGAGTTTGTTTCGTTCGATGTGTCGCCTGTCGTCCTTCGCCCACCTTGGTCACCTTCCGGGATTCCATCCCTTGCAGCTTCGACCGCGGGCCCAGCCTTCCTTGAGGCCTCCTGTTCGTCGGGCAACCTCTGCCTGCAGCGTCCTTCAGACGCCCCTTACGAAGGTTTTCCTTGCTGTTCGGCTATATCTTTCCCCTCGCCGGGTAGGTTCCGAACTACCACAGTAAAACAAACAGCGCCCGTCACCGCGCTACGGGCCATACCTGGCGCGCCATAAAAAAGCCCCCGACCAAGCGGGGGCTTTTTCTCATCGGCAAGCCTGCAAGGCTCAGGCCGACTTCTTCTTCGGAGCAGCGGCCTTCTTCACGGCTGCCGGCTTGGCCACGGTCGGCTTGGCGCCGGCCACGGCGGGCTTGGCTACGTGCGCGCGGGTGTTGCCATAGCTGCCACGGTAGGTCTTGCCACGGCGGGTTTTACGATCGCCCTTGCCCATAGGAAGCTCCTTGATTCGTCATGTGGATGGTCGGTCATCGTAGCAGCGGCAGGCCAAAGCGCAAGCCGCTCGGGCAAGCGCTAGTGACGATGCGACGAGCGCTGCGCGCTGCAACCGGGGCTGTCGTCGGGACAGTGGCCTGGATCGATCTGCACGGTGGCATGGCGGATGCCGAAGCGCTCCAGCAGCATGCGATTGACCGCCGCCAGCGCACGCGCGCCGTCGTCCCGGTCGTGCAATTCCAGATGCAACGTGGCCATGCGCGAACCGGAGGCGAGCTGCCATACGTGCAGATGGTGGACGTCGGCAATCGATGTATCCGCGCCGCGCAGCGCGGTTTCCACTTCATGCGTATCCATGCCTTCGGGCACGCCTTCCAGCAGGATGTGGGTGGAGCGCCTCAGCAGTTGCCATGCACTGTTGAGGATCAACAGCGCCACCAGGATCGACAACGCCGGGTCCGCCCAATTCCAGCCCAGCCAGCGTACCGCCAGCGCCGCCAGCACGGCGCCGACCGAACCGAGCAGATCGCCCAGCACATGCAGGCTGGCGGCGCCGATGTTGACGTCGTCGTGCGCGTGGTCATGCAGGCTGCGCAGCACGATCAGGTTCACCAGCAAGCCGACGATGGCGACGCCAAGCATGACGCCGGAAAGAATCGCCACCGGCTTGAAGAAGCGCTCGATCGCTTCATAGGCGATCAACCCGACCAGCACGAATTGCGTCAGCGCATTCACGAAGCCGGCCAGCACTTCCATGCGCCCGTAGCCATAGGTGCGGCGCGCATCGGCCGGACGCTGCGCCATGCGCGCGGCGACCAGTGCAAGCAGCAGCGCGGCGGCGTCCACCAGCATATGGCCGGCATCGGCCAGCAGCGCCAGCGAACCGGACCACCAGCCGCCCGCCGCTTCGGCCACCATCATGCCGGCGGTAAGCACGAACGCGAACAGCAGCTTGCGCTCGCGCCCCGTCGCACCCGCCTCGTGGGCATGCGCGTGATGGTGATGATCGTGATCGTGGGTGTGGCTGTGCGCGTGACTCATGCCGACATGCTAGAAAGCGGTGCAGCCGTTACACAATCACCGCGCTCGGGCACGCTTATCCGTGTGCGCATTGCGGGCCGTGTTCGTGGCGGAAGCGGTGATCGAGGCGCAGATTGAAGAAATGCGCGCAAGCCACCAGCAGGCCACCGCACGTCACCATCACGCTGTGCACGATGATCGAATAGCCTTCGGCGAGCGTGACACCCATCACCAGCAACATCAGGCCGGGCAGCGCCAGCCGCAGCGGCAGCGCACGGTGATGGCGGCGATAGCCGTTGACCAGGGACAGCAGCGCCAGCGCGCTGGCGAACAGCACGAAGCCGCGCTCGAAAGCGTGATCGGCAAGAAAGCTCAGACCCAGTAACGGAAGGATGGCCAGCACGAACGGCAAGGCTGCACAGTGGATGGCGCACAGGAATGAAGCGACTGCGCCGACACGGTCGGCGATATGCCACCAGCGGGCGTTCGACGGCGTTGGCGTGGGATCCATAAGCGGGACGACACCATGCGAATGGCCGGCGGGGACCGGCGAGGTTTTGATACGTTATAACATCCGCAAGCTGTCCGCAAGGGACACGGACGCCCGCGCGGCTCTCAACGCTTGAGCATGCGGGCTGCGGGAGGGTTGGAACAGGTTCTCAAGCCTTGCGGCACTGCTTGCACACGCCGTGCACTTCCAGCGTCTGCGCCTGGGGGCGGAAGCCGAACGCCTTGGCCTGGGCTTCGATCAGCTCGGCGACGCGCTCGTCACATACTTCCTGCGCGCTGGAACAGACGTCGCAAATCAGGAACGGCACCTGATGCGCCTCGGCCGGGTGGTGGCAGGAGACGAAGGCGTTGATCGATTCCAGCTTGTGGATGAAACCGTGCTCGAGCAGGAAATCCAGCGCGCGATAGACGGTGGGCGGCGCCGCATTGCCATGACGTTCGCGCAGGTGGTCGAGCAGATCGTACGCCTTCACCGGCTTGCCGGCCGCGGCGATCAGCTCCAGCACTTCCTTGCGCAGCGGCGTGAGGCGCAGGCCGCGCTCCTCGCTTGCATGTTCCACCGCCGCCACGAAGTCGCTGGGACTGTCGTGATGATGATGGATGTGCTCCTTGGCGGATGGATGACTCACTGAATTCACCTCGATGGCGATCATACACCTAGGGATGCTCTGATCCATTTCGCGTGGGTAGCACTGGTCTTGTCTGTTCGCAGATCACAGGGCCATCGGCGAAGGCAGACTGGCTGTCTGTCGAGACGATGGACCGAAGAGATGCGGACAGACAGGGCCAGTGATGCCTGCGCGAAATGGATCAGCGCATCCCCAACTAACGCGGCAGCGGTGGCGGCTTGGCGGATTTGGGCATGAGCAATACGACAATCCAGCCGATCGGCCCCAGCACCAGCGCCCAGACCACGCCTGCCAAGAGCTTCCCGCGCCACCAGCCGAGCAGCGCGCCGACGGCGACGAAGGCCAGGTTCCACCAGAACAGCGCCATCCACGGCACCATCGCCATCAGGTTGATGAAGATGTGGATGAAGGCGTCCGGGGCGTCCATGTCGACGCCTTGGGTGGCTTTGGCGATGAGTTCGTCCACGCGTGCTCCGAAGAAACGTAGGTTGGGGTGCGAACCCCAACATTGGCATGCCCGTGCATCGCGACGTTGGGGTTGGCACCCCAACCTACATGGTCAGGCCTGCGCCAACGCCACGGCATCATCGATGCGCTTCAACGCCACCTCGCGCCCGGCAAGATAAATCGTGTGATCGATCGACGGCGATACCTGCGTGCCGGTCATCGCCACACGCAGCGGCTGGGCGATCTTGCCCATGCCGAGTTCCAGCTTTGCCGCCACCTGTTCGATCACCTGATGGATCGGCTCGGGCTTCCACTCGCACGTCGCCAGCAGTTCGCGCGCGGCGTGCAGCACCTGCACCGCGCTTTCGTTTTTCAGGTGCTTGGCGACGGCCTTGTCGTCCCATTCGGTGATCGGGCCATACCAGATCTTCGCGCGCTCGGCCATGTCCTTCAGCGTTTGCACGCGGTCGCGCAGGGCGACGATCACGTCGGCTGGCGAAGGACCTTTGCTGATATCGATGCCCGCGCGCGCAAGATGCCATGCGAATTCCGGCACCAGTGTCTGCGGATCATCGGTCTTCAAGTAATGCTGGTTGAGCCACAGCAGCTTTTCGGTATCGAAGCGCGACGCCGCCTTGTTGACGTCGCCGACATCGAACAGCTTGATCATTTCCTCGCGCGAGAAGATTTCCTGGTCGCCATGTGACCAACCGAGCCGCACCAGGTAATTGAGGATCGCATGCGGCAGGAAGCCGTTTTCGCGATATTCCATCACGCTCACCGAATTGGTGCGCTTGGACAGTTTCTTGCCTTCCTTGTCCAGGATCATCGGCAGATGCGCGAACTCCGGCACCGCGGCGCCGAGCGCACGATAGATGTTGATCTGGCGCGGCGTGTTGTTGACATGGTCGTCGCCGCGGATCACCTCGGTGATGCCCATGTCGATGTCATCGACCACCACGGCGAAGTTGTAGGTGGGCCAACCATCGGAGCGGAAGATCACCAGGTCGTCCAACTCGCCGTTGGACCACTCCACCCTGCCCTTGACCTTGTCGTCCCACACCACCGAACCGTCCAACGGATTCTTGAAGCGGATCACGCGGTTCGGATCGTCGCGATAGGGTTCGTTGCGATCGCGGTAATAGCCGTTGTAGCGCGGCTTCTCGCCACGCGCCATGGCCGCTTCGCGCATCGCCTCGATTTCTTCCTTGCTCTCGTACGCGTAGTACGCCTTGCCGGCGGCGAGCAGTTCGTCGGCCACTTGCTTGTAGCGTTCCAGGCGATGGGTCTGGTAGATCGGCGCGGCGTCGGCGTCCAGATCCAGCCAGTGCATGGCGTCGAGGATCGCCTGCACGGCTGCATCCGTGGAGCGCTCGCGGTCGGTGTCCTCGATACGCAGCAGGAAATCGCCGCCGCGACGACGCGCTTCCAGCCAGCAGTACAGCGCGGTGCGTGCGCCGCCGATATGCAGGAAACCGGTGGGACTGGGGGCGAAGCGGGTGCGGACGGTCATGATTTCGGCGTTGCCATGGACGGAACGGGAAATTTTAGCCGATCACGGCGCATTGCTCCCTCTCCCCTTCGGGGAGAGGGTCGGGGTGAGGGGCCAATCTTGCATAGACAGTTGGCTGTGTCGAAGAAACCGGGGCTCGATGGATACGAAAAGCGCGAAGCTGCCCCCTCGCCCCAGCCCTCTCCCCAAAGGGGAGAGGGAGCGCGTCCCGGCGATGCCGATTTACTTCACATGCACCGTAATCCGCTTCGACACCACCGGCGGATCGAACGGAATGTGGTTGGCGTCGCCCAATTCCAACTGCAGCGTATGCGTGCCGGGCGCCAGCTTCAGCGTGGTCTCGGTCTGGCCGCCGCCGAAGTGGAGGTGCTGCTCGTCTTTCGGGATCGGCTGGCCGGCCGCGGGCAGTTCTTTCACGTCCACCAACAGGTGGTGGTGGCCGGTCTTTTCGCGCGCGTCGCCGGCGGGCGCAACGCCCATGCCCTTGAGACCGAAGCGCACGGTGAAGCTCTGCGAAACGGTGGCGCCGTCCTGCGGCGAGATGATGTAGACCTCGGCGCCGGCCGGGGCCTTGGTCACCGGCAACATGGGGGCCTCGGCGGCGAATGCGGAACCGGCAACGGCGGCGAAGGCGACGGCAAGCAGCAGACGTTTCATGAAAACCTCCTGATCCAGATGTCCGTTCACCCAATTTAGCCGAGTTGGCAGCCGCAGGACATGGTTTTCCCTGTTCGGTAACACGCGTAACCCGCCTGTCACTTGACCGCCATTTCTGCGCAACGGCGCACGTTCAAGCTACCGCCGTACAAGACGAGGATGCGCCATGCGTATCGGCATCATCAGCGAGACGTATCCGCCGGAGATCAACGGTGTCGCGCTCACCGTGCATGGTCTGGCGACCGGTCTGGCCGCAAAGGGCCACGCGATCGATCTTATCCGTCCCCGTCAAACCGTCAGCCACGTCGACGAACCGGGCATCGAAGCACTGGAAACGCGCGGCGCGGCCCTGCCCCGCTATCCCGGCCTGCGCTTCGGCCTGCCCGCGCCGCGCACGCTGCGCCAGCGCTGGACGCAGCACCGCCCCGATGCGATCTACGTTGCTACCGAAGGCCCGCTGGGCCGCTCGGCGGTGAAGACGGCGGTGCGCCTGGGGATTCCGGTCGCCACCGGCTTTCACACCCGCTTCGACGCCTACGCCAACCACTACGGCGTGGGTTTCCTCACGCCGGTCGTGCATGGCTATCTGCGCCGCTTCCACCAGCGCGCGAACATCACTCTGGTGCCCACCGATGCGCTCGCGGCGGAACTGACCGCGATGGGCGTGGACCATGCGCGCCTGCTGCGTCGCGCAGTGGACACCAAGCTGTTCCATCCGTCCAAGCGCGACGAGACACTGCGCGCGAGCTGGGGCGTGGACGCCGATACGCCGGTGGTGCTCTACGTGGGCCGCATCGCGCCGGAAAAGAATCTGGAGCTGGCCGTGGATACGTTCCGCGCGATCCAGCAGGTGGCGCCGAAAGCGCGCTATGTGTGGGTGGGCGATGGTCCTGCGCGCGCCGCGCTGCAGGCGGCGCATCCGGATTTCATTTTCGCCGGCATGAAGCGCGACGAGGCATTGGCCGCGCACTACGCCAGCGCGGATCTGTTTCCGTTCCCGAGCCTGAGCGAAACCTTCGGCAACGTGATCCTGGAAGCGCTCGCCGCCGGCTTGCCGGTGGTGGCGTATGCGGAGGGCGCGGCGCGCGAACACTTGTTCGATGGCGACAACGGCTATCGCATCACCTCCGGCGACGCGCGCGCTTTCACCGCCGCCGCCGTGACGCTGGCCGCCGACATCCATCTGATCCGCCACTTGGGCCAGGCCGCGACTGCCAGCGTCGAACGCCTGTCGCCGGACGCCGTGATTCGCGAATTCGAAAACCTGCTGCGCGACCTGGTCGAGGAGAACATGCATGACCGCCATGTCACCATCGCACCTGCCTGAGCACGTCGCGCTGCCGCGCTATGCGTTCGACCGGCGCATGTGCGTCGCCGCCAACCGCTGGGGCGCACGCCACGCCGTCGGCTGGTTCTTCGGCGTCATCAGCCGTCTCGGCGACGGCGTGTTCTGGTACGCGCTGATGCTGGCGCTGGCGCTGATCGACGGCCGCCGCGGACTGGAAGCCGCTGCGCACATGGCGATCACCGGACTGGTGGCGCTGGCCTTGTATCGCGTGCTCAAGCGCTGGACGCGCCGTCCGCGTCCGTTCCGCACCTGCCCCGGCGTGATCGCGCACGTGCCGCCGCTGGACGAATTCAGTTTTCCCTCCGGACATACCTTGCAAGCCGTGGGCTTCACCATCGTCGCGCTGGCGTGGTATCCGCTGCTGGCGCCGCTGCTGCTGACGTTCACCGCGCTGGTGGCTGCATCGCGCGTGATTCTCGGCTTGCATTATCCAAGCGACGTGCTTGCCGCCATTTTCGTTGGCAGCGGTCTCGGTGCGCTGTCGTTGTGGATCGTGCACAGCGCACCGCAGCTCATGTGATCAAAAGCTGCGCTGAGCAATTGTTCGTCACGCCGTACTCACATGCTTTGCGGTCAACGAGATAGCGCATCTATCCACAGGCTCTACCGGAGACTTTCCACAATCGCTGTGGAAAAGTACGCGCACTTGCTGCGCAGAAATTGAGCACGCTGTGCCAAGTGGTTGATCGCAAAGATGCGTGCGTGGGTTTTCCACAGGGTTTACCGCAAGGCGTCCACATTGATTGTGGAAAACATGCACGCCGCATTGCGCCGGCCGGAAACGACAACGCCGCCCGGAGGCGGCGTTGTTCGACACACATCTGTTCGCAACTTACGCAGCGCGCGGCACCTTGCGCAGGATGTTCAACACATCGGCAAGTTTGTCGCGCATGTTGCGGCGATCGACGATCATGTCGATCGCGCCGTGTTCCAGCAGGAACTCCGAACGCTGGAAGCCTTCCGGCAAGGTCTCGCGCACGGTCTGCTCGATCACGCGCGGGCCGGCGAAACCAATCAGCGCTTTCGGTTCGGCCACGTTGATGTCGCCGAGCATGCCCAGGCTTGCCGACACGCCACCGGTGGTCGGATGCGTAAGCACGCTGATGTACGGCACGCCCGCTTCGCGCAAACGCGCCAACGCGGCGGAGGTCTTGGCCATCTGCATCAGCGAGAACAACGCTTCCTGCATGCGCGCGCCGCCGGTGGCGGAGAAGCACACCAGGGCGCTGCGTTCGCTCAATGCGCGCTCGGCGGCGCGGGTGAACTTTTCGCCCACCACCGAGCCCATCGAACCGCCCATGTAGGAGAACTCGAACGCCACCGCCATCAGCGGCTGATCCTTGAGCTTGCCGCTCATGGCGATCAGCGCGTCTTTCTCGCCGGTGGATTTCTGCGCGGCGACGATGCGGTCGCGGTATTTCTTGGAGTCACGGAATTTCAGCGGATCGCTGGGTTCCATGCTGCTCCACAGTTCCTGCGTGCTGCCTTCGTCGAGGAACGACAGCAGGCGCGCGCGCGCGCCGATCGCATGATGATGGCCGCACTTAGGGCACACCATCAGGCTGCGCTCCAGCTCCGGCCGATACAGCACGGCGCCGCAGCCACCGCACTTTTCCCACACCCCTTCGGGCACCTTGCCCTTGCCCGCCGCGGTGCCTTGCGTGCGCACGCGGGGTGTCATGATTTTTTGCAGCCAATTCATGGATTCCGCCTCAATCTGGAAACATGCGCGGCCTTATCGGTGCGCCGGTCACGCGGCTTGCGCGTCCCCTTGCTCTCTATGGCGACGTTTCCACAGAGATAAAGGGCGAGGATGACCCGGCCTCGATGCAGCCATGGACCACGGATCGTCCACTGCCGTTCCCTTGTTTTATTTTTGTTGACCCCGGCGCCGCGCCCTACCCCCTCCGCAAAGGGAATGCGAGCCCTTAAGTATCCAATGCCGCACGGATCGGGCGCAGGAAAGCGTCCACCCTTGCAACAACATCCTGCGCCGTGTTCGCGCCGTCCAGGCGCTCCACCAGTGCACTGCCGATCACTACTGCGTCGGCAAATTCGCCGATCGCTTTCGCGCTCTGCGCATCCTTTACGCCGAAACCGACCGCAACCGGAGCCTTGGCATGGGTGCGGATATCGGCCACGCGTGCGGCGATGTCCTGCGTACTCAAGCGTCCGGCCCCGGTGATGCCGGCGAACGACACATAGTACAGGAAACCTTCGGCGGCCTCGCACAACTGCGCCATACGCGCGGGTGCGGTGGTCGGTGCGGCGAGCAGGATCTGCTTGAGGCCGGCGTTGCGCAACGGCGCCAGCACCTCGGCCTCTTCCAGCGGGCAATCCACCAGCAGCACGCCATCCACGCCGGCTGCGACCGCTTCCGCGGCGAAACGCTGGTAACCGTGGATTTCGACGGGATTGAGGTAGCCCATCAACACCACGGGTGTTTCCCGGTCACGTTCGCGGAAGGTAGCCACCCACTTGAGCACGTCCGCCAGCCCCACGCCCTTGGCGATGGCGCGTTCGCTGGCGTGCTGGATCACCGGGCCATCGGCCATCGGATCGGAAAACGGCACGCCCAGCTCGATGACGTCGGCGCCTGCACTCACCAACGCGTGCATCAAGGCCACGCTGTGTTCCGGCGCGGGATCGCCGGCGGTGACGAACGGGATCAATCCGGTGCGGCCGGCGGTTTTCAGCGCGGCGAAACGGCGGTCGATGCGGCTCATACCTGCACTCCTTCGCGTGCGGCAATCGTATGCACGTCTTTGTCGCCACGGCCGGAAAGATTGCACAGCACGATGCCGTCCTTCGGCAGTTCGCGCGCCAGCTTCATCGCCTGCGCCACCGCGTGGCTGGATTCCAGCGCGGCGAGAATGCCTTCGGTGCGTGCGAGCAAATGGAACGCCTCCAAGGCTTCGTCATCGGTTACGCCGACGTATTCGGCGCGGCCGGCATCTTTCAGGAACGCATGCTCGGGACCGACGCCGGGATAATCGAGGCCCGCGGATACCGAATGCGTCTCGGTGATCTGGCCGTTGTCGTCGCACAGCACATAGGTGCGGTTGCCGTGCAGCACGCCGGGGCGCCCGGCCGCGAGCGAGGCGGCGTGGTGGCCGGTGGCGATGCCTTCGCCCGCCGCTTCCGCGCCGACCATGCGCACCTGGCGATCGTTGAGAAACGCGTGGAACAGGCCGATTGCGTTGGAACCGCCGCCCACGCATGCGGTGAGCACGTCCGGCAGGCGGCCATATTGCTGCAGCATCTGCGCGCGCGCCTCGCGGCCGACGATCGCGTTGAAATCGCGCACCATCATCGGATACGGGTGCGGGCCGGCGACGGTGCCGATGATGTAGAAGGTGTCGGCGACATTGGTCACCCAGTCGCGCATCGCTTCGTTCAGCGCATCCTTCAGCGTTTTCGAGCCGGACGTGACCGGCACCACTTCGGCGCCGAGCAGCTTCATCCGGTACACGTTGATCTTCTGCCGCTCGATATCGACGGCGCCCATGTACACCACGCACTTCAGGCCGAAGCGCGCGGCGACCGTCGCAGTGGCCACGCCGTGCTGGCCGGCGCCGGTTTCGGCGATCACGCGCGGCTTGCCCATGCGCTTGGCGACCAGCGCCTGGCCGATGGTGTTGTTGATCTTGTGCGCGCCGGTGTGGTTCAAGTCTTCGCGCTTGAGCAAGATGCGCGCGCCGCCGACGTGCTTGGACAATTGCTCGGCGTGGTAGATCGGGCTTGGGCGGCCTACGTAGTGCGTGAGGTCGCGATCGAGCTCGGCCAGAAATTCGGGATCCTCGCGCAGGCGCAGGTAGGCCTCGGTAAGTTCGGCCAGCGGGGCCATCAGGGTTTCGGCCACGTACTGGCCGCCGAAATCGCCGAAGCGCCCGTGGGGATCGGGCCACTGGTTGAAGTCCTGGATCGTAGACATTGGTCAGAATTCCTGGGGTTGGCGTCCGCCGGAGGGGCGCTGTGAGATGCGGAAAATAGCGCGGATCGCCTGACCAAAAAAGCGATAAGATCGCCACCATCCGTTAGGAAAACTCACATATCCATGCGCGACCTGCCCTCCCTCAACGCCCTGCGCGCCTTCGAGGCCACCGCCCGGCTGGGCAGCGTGAGCCGCGCCGCCGAGGAACTGCACGTCACCCATGGCGCCATCAGCCGTCAATTGCGCCTGCTGGAAGAAGCGCTCGGCCAGCCGCTGGTCACCCGCCAGGGCCGCGGCATCGCCCTGACCGCCATCGGCAAGCAGTTGCACGATCACGTCAGCAGCGCCTTCGAGGCGCTGCGGGACGGCTGGGCTCAACTGCAACGCGATCGCCAGGACGCGCCGTTCGTGCTCGGCTGCGCGGGCAGCCTGCTCGCCCGCTGGGTGATCCCCCGGCTGGAACGGCTGGAACGCGACCTGCCCGCGCTGCGGTTGCATCTTTCGCCGGAAGAAGACCCGCTCGCGCCGCGGCATGCCGAACCCGATGCGGCGCTCGCCGTAGCCGCACCGCCATGGCCCGCCGCGTGGCAGGTGCACGCGCTGGCGCCGGAGCATATCGGCCCGGTCGTCAGCCCGCGCTATGCGGGGCTTGCACGCCTGTTGGCGCAAGGCGTTGCCGGATTGAGCGAGGAAGCCCTGCTGTTCACGCACTCACGCCCGCAGGCGTGGCCCGCCTGGGCGCAGGCAAGCGGCATGAATGCCGAAGCGCTGCACTACGGACAAGGCTTCGCGCATCTGTTCTATTTGCTGGAAGCGGCTGTCGCAGGGCTTGGCGTAGCGATCGCGCCGGTGCAACTCGTGCAGGACGATATCGACGCAGGACGTCTGCTCGCGCCGTGGGGATTCCGACAAACCGATGCGAGCTGGATTCTGGCCACGCCACGGCGTCGCAACGACAACCGCGTGGATGCATTGGCGGCGTGGATGCGCAACGAGCTCGACTCCGCGCCGCTCACCTCAACCCTCCCTTAGGCTGGGCTGACCCCGGACTCGATCCGGGGGAACCCCAACGCGGAAATCACATCGCCCCTTCCAGCTACGCAGTGCGAACAGCGGCAACAAAATCCCGCATCTTGCCGTGATCCTTCACCCCCGGCGCCGATTCGATACCGCTGGACACATCCACCGCCCACGGCCTCGCAACACGAATCGCCGCCACCACATTCGCCGCATTCAAACCGCCGGCCAGCATCAACGGCTGCTTCAGATCGCGCGGCATCAGCGACCAGTCGAACGATTTACCGCTGCCACCGGGTTCGCCCAGGCCATGCCCGTCAAGCAGCAACCCCGCCGCATGCGGGTGATCATGCAACTGGTAGAGCGCCGCCGCACCCGCGCCCATCGCAATCGCCTTCAGATACGGCTGGCCGAACTGCTTGCACCACTCGTCGCTCTCGTTGCCGTGGAACTGCAGCATCGAAGGGCGCACGGTATCGATGATCTCCTGCACGAAGTTCGCTTCGTCATCCATGCACAGCGCCACGGTGGCGACGAACGGCGGCACCGCTTCGACGATCGCCCGCGCCTGCGCCAGCGACACCTGGCGCTTGCTGTGCGCGGTCAGTACCACGCCGATCGCATCGACGCCCAGTTCGGCGGCGAGCAAGGCGTCTTCGACGCGTGTCATGCCGCAGCATTTGATGCGAGTCATTCGCTGACCTCCTCAGGCAAACCCCAATGTTTTTCGTAGCGCGGCGCGATAAAGGTAAGGCCGGATGCCGCCGCCGTCGGCCCGGCCACCTCGCGGTTGCGTCCGGCCAGCAGGGTGGCGATCCACGCCGCTGGCTGCTCGCCACGCCCCACCACCAGCAGCGAGCCCACGATATTGCGCACCATGTGATGCAGGAATGCATTCGCCTCGATGTCCACGATCACCTGCTGCCCCTCGCGCCGCACGCTCAGCTGCTTCACTTCGCGCCGCGCATGCGCGGCCTGGCAGGAGATGGCGCGGAACGCGGAGAAATCATGCTCGCCGATCAAGGCCTGCGCTGCCGCATGCATGCGTTCGGCGTCCAGCGGCTGGCGTTCCCACGTCACATAGCGCGCATCCAATGCGGGGCGTACGGCGCGATTGAGGATGGTGTAGCGATAACGGCGGCTGCGTGCGGAGAAGCGCGCGTGAAAGTCATCGGGCACGATCTGCGCCCATAGCACCGCAACGCTGGTCGGCAGATTCGAGCAGGCGCCGAGCATCCACGCGCGCATATCGCGCTGTACCTCGGTATCGAAATGCACCACTTGGCAGCGCCCATGCACACCCGCATCGGTGCGGCCGGCGCAGGTCACCGTGATCGGCTCGGCGGCCACGAACGAAAGCGCGCGCTCCAGGCTCGCTTGCACGCTGGCGCCGTGGCTCAGCCGCTGCCAGCCGAGAAAATCGGTGCCGTCGTATTCGATGCCCAAGGCAATGCGCATGCGTGGTCGAACCACTCAAAAAGATGGATAAGCGTAGCAGGTGGCGAAAAAACATCGGGCCGGCAATGGCCGGCCCGAGCATGGTGCAGCTTGAAGAACGATCAGCTGATCTTTTCGAGCAGCTGCTTGGCGACGTCCTGCTGGATCTGCGTGCCTTCGTGCAGCACTTCCTCCAGCATGGCGCGGGCGCCATCAGGATCGCCCATGTCGAGATAGGCGCGCGCCAGATCGAGCTTGGTGTCGACCGGGTCATCGTGCAGTTCGCCGAACGCGTCGTGATCTCCATGCACGGCGTGCTGCTCGTGCTCGACCTCGCCGACATGGACCGGTTGCGGCGCATCGAGCGGTTCGTCGTCGAACTTCCAGGTGGAGATCGGCTCTTCCTCCGGTTCCTTCACCGCCGGCGCGGAGGCAGGACGGGTGAGCGGCTCCGGATGATGCGGCGTCAGGTCGAAGTCGAAATGGTATTCGCTGACCTTGGACGGCGCAGGCGCGGGCGCCTTGGCCGGAGCCACCGGCTCGGCGGCGGCCGGCGTGGGGGGATAGCTGTCGAGGTCGAAATGGTGCGGCTGCTCGCGCACCTGCGTGACGTCTGCGTCGTGTGCGGCGAACAGCGGATGGCCCGGGGCCAGATCGCGCCCCATGTGCACCACGTCCTGCCATTCCGGCTGGTCCGGGTCGGTGATGTGCGCGTGCATCGCTTCTGCGGCCGCTTCGAAATGCTCCACGTCGCGGCGGGTGTAGTACAGGCTCACCAGTTCCAGATGCAGGCCGATGTCGTCGGGCTGTTCGGCGAGCTGATCGA
Source organism: uncultured Dyella sp. (assembly GCA_966430775.1). GTDB lineage: Bacteria > Pseudomonadota > Gammaproteobacteria > Xanthomonadales > Rhodanobacteraceae > Dyella_B. Next base: position 20,107 of record CBJMMB010000070.1, read on the forward strand.
GCAGTTCATCCTGGTCCGGATCGGAACCGGCCGGATGTTCGCCATCGAGGTCCACCGTGCCGAAGCGATCGGCCAGCGAACCTCCGCCCTTGGAAGAAGGCGCAGCCGACTTGGTCGCTTTCCCGCCGGATTTGCCACGGCGGCTGAGCAGGCCCAGCAGCGCCAGCACGATGACGCCGCCACCTGCCGCCCAGGCCCAGGTTTCCGTGTACCAGGGCTGCTCGGCCGGCGCAGGCGTCGGCATGCGATGCGGCGGCACGACCGGCTTCGGCTTGGCGGGCGCGTTCAGCGGCGTGGTGACGACACCGTTCGCAGCCGGTGCACCAGCAGCCGGCTTGGCGGCGCTCGTAGCGGCGGCTACGGCCGGTGCGGGAGCGGCAGCATGCGGCGCGGACGCGGCGGCGACCGGGGCTGCCGGCTTGTTCTCGACCGGCG
>CBJMMB010000071.1:0-20524 GCA_966430775.1 uncultured Dyella sp.
CGGCCGTGATGACCCACTGCAACACCGGCTCGCTGGCCACCTCCGGCTACGGCACTGCGTTGGGCGTGATTCGCGCCGGCGTCGCGGCGGGTCGCATCGACCACGTCTACGCCGGCGAAACGCGTCCCTGGCAGCAGGGTGCACGCCTGACCATGTGGGAACTGGTGCGCGACGGCATCCCGGCCAGGCTGATCGCCGATTCCGCCGCCTCGCACCTGATGAAGGCGGGCGAGGTGAAATGGGTGATCGTCGGCGCCGATCGCATCGCCGCCAATGGCGATACCGCCAACAAGATCGGTACGTATCAGCTCGCCATCGCCGCGCGCCATCACGGCGTGAAGTTCATGGTGGTGGCGCCGTCGTCCACGGTCGACATGGCCACAGCCTCGGGCGACGACATCGACATCGAGCTGCGTGATGCCGCCGAACTGCTCAGCACGGCGGGCCGCCGTACCGTGGTCGAAGGCGCGCAAGCCTGGAATCCGGTGTTCGACGTAACGCCCGCTGCGTTGATCGACGCCATCGTCACCGAGCGCGGCGTGATCGAACATCCCACGCTCGAGCGCATGCAGGCCGTCTTCGCCGCATGAGGCTGCGGCACGAAGTGATGCTGTTTGCGATCGGCGGAGCGCTGGGCTTCGTCGTCGATGCGGGCATCGTGCAGAGCCTGGTGAGTTTTGCGCACTTCAATCCTTACGCCGGCCGCGTCATTTCCTTCCTCGTCGCGGCCACCGTCACCTGGTGGTGGAACCGCAGCCAGACCTTCGCCACGCGCCACAGCGGGCGTTCGCTGATGGTGGAATGGCTGCACTGGATGGCCTTGATGAGCGGCGGCGCGGCGGTGAATTACATCGCCTATGTGGTCTGCCTGATGACCTTTCCGAGCTGGCATCGGTGGCCGGCGCTGGCGGTCGGCGTGGGGTCGATTTTCGCCGCGTTCGTCAATTTCGTCAGCGCCCGCACGCTGCTTTTCCGCCGCCCCAAAACAGGCTCCTAACTCTTTGATTGGAAAGGCGGAATTCGGGCCTTTCCAAAGCCCTCTGTGATACAATTGCAAACTACCGCCTGACCCTCGCCGACTAGCGCCTGCGGCGCCTGTCTCGGTGCACTTATTCGTTACCAGGGAAGCCTATTGATGGCAGAGCTCGCCAAAGAAGTCATTCGCGTCAATATCGAAGACGAAATGCGCCAGAGCTACCTCGATTACGCCATGAGCGTGATCGTGGGACGCGCCCTCCCAGATGTCCGCGATGGTTTGAAGCCCGTGCATCGCCGCGTGCTGTTCGCCATGAACGAACTCGGCAACGCCTACAACAAGCCCTACAAGAAATCCGCCCGCGTCGTCGGTGACGTGATCGGTAAATACCATCCGCATGGCGATGCTTCGGTCTACGACGCGATCGTGCGCATGGCCCAGCCGTTCTCGCTGCGCTACATGCTGGTCGACGGCCAGGGCAACTTCGGTTCGGTCGACGGCGACAACGCGGCGGCGATGCGTTACACCGAGGTGCGCATGGCGCGCCTCACGCACGAACTGCTCGCCGACATCGACAAGGAAACCGTCGACTTCGGCCCCAACTACGACGAAAGCGAGCAGGAGCCGCTGGTACTGCCCACGCGCGTACCGAACCTGCTGGTGAACGGTTCGGCCGGTATCGCAGTGGGCATGGCCACCAACGTGCCGCCGCACAATCTTACCGAAGTGATCGCCGCGACCATCGCGCTGATCGACAATCCAGAGCTCAGCGTCGATGAATTGATGACGCATATTCCGGGCCCGGATTTCCCCACCGCCGGCATCATCAACGGCGCCGCCGGCATCATCGAGGCGTATCGCACCGGTCGCGGCCGCATTTTGGTGCGTGCGCGCACCGAGATCGAAACCGAATCCAACGGCCGCGAGACGATCCTCGTCCATGAGCTGCCGTACCAGGTGAACAAGGCGCGCCTGATCGAGAAGATCGCCGAGCTGGTGAAGGAAAAGCGCCTCGAAGGCATTTCCGAACTGCGCGACGAGTCCGACAAAGACGGCATGCGCATCGTCATCGAGATCCGCCGCGACTCGATGGCCGACGTGGTGCTCAACAACCTGTTCCAGCAGACGCAGCTGCAGGTCACCTTCGGCATCAACATGGTGGCGCTGGTCGATGGCCAGCCGCGCACGCTCAACCTCAAGGAAATCCTCGAGGCGTTCATTCGCCATCGCCGCGAAGTCGTCACGCGCCGCACGATTTTCGAACTGCGCAAGGCACGCGCGCGTGCGCATATCTTGGAAGGCCTCACCGTCGCGCTCGCCAACATCGACGAGATGATCGAGCTGATCAAGACCTCCGCCTCGCCGCAGGAAGCGCGCGAACGCATGGTGGCGCGCAAGTGGCAGCCGGGCATGGTGGCCTCGCTGCTGCAGGCCGCCGGTGCGGAAGCCTCGCGGCCGGAAGACATGGATCCGCGTGATGGCCTCAAGGCCGGCGGTTACCAGCTTTCCGAAACGCAGGCGCAGGAAATTCTCGCCATGCGCCTGCATCGCCTCACCGGGCTGGAGCAGGAAAAACTCTCCGACGAATACCGCGAGATTCTCGAAACCATCCGCGCACTGATCCAGATCCTGGAAGATCCCGCGCGCCTGCTTTCGGTGATCCGCGACGAGCTGGAAGTGATCAAGGCCGAATTCGGCGATGCGCGCCGCACCGAGATCCAGCCTTCGCAGGAAGATCTCAACGTGCTCGACCTGATCGCGCCGGAAGACGTGGTGGTGACGCTGTCGCACGCCGGCTACGTGAAGCGTCAGCCCACCAGCACCTATCGCGCGCAGCGTCGTGGCGGCAAGGGTCGTTCGGCGTCTGCATTGAAAGAAGAAGATTTCGTCGAGCAGTTGTGGGTGGTGAACACGCACGACACGCTGCTCACCTTCACCAGCACCGGCCGCGTGTATTGGCTCAAGGTATACCAGATGCCGGACGCCGGCCCGAACGCACGCGGCAAGCCGATGGTGAATCTGCTGCCGCTGGCCGAAGGTGAAAAGGTGCAGGCGGTGTTGCCGGTGCACGAATACAGCGCGGATCGCTACGTGTTTTTCGCCACCGCCGAAGGCACGGTGAAGAAGACCCCGCTCACCGAGTTCGAATACCAACTGCAGAAGGGCAAGATCGCCATCAACCTGGACGAGGGCGATGCGCTGGTCGGCGTGGTGATCACCGACGGCAACAGCGACGTGCTGCTGTTCGCGTCGAACGGCAAGGTGGTGCGTTTCGACGAAAGCGAAGTGCGCCCGATGGGCCGTACCGCCACCGGCGTGCGCGGCATGAAGCTCACCGACAACGCCAAGCTGGTATCGCTGATCGTGGCGCAGGAAGGCGACATTCTCACCGCTACCGAACGCGGCTACGGCAAGCGCACCCAGCTCGATGAGTTCCCGAAGAAGGGTCGCGGCACGCAAGGCGTGATCGGTATCCAGTGCTCCGAACGCAATGGCGCGCTGGTGTCGGCGGCGCAGGTGACGGACAAGCACGAGCTGATGCTGATCTCCAACCAGGGCACGCTGGTACGTACGCGTGCGATGGAAGTGTCGCAGCTTGGCCGCAACACGCAGGGCGTCACGCTCATCCGTCTGCCTGCCGAGGAAGCGCTGGTCAGCGTGGTGCGCCTGGATGCCGACGAGAGCAATGGCGACGAGGCGGAGATCGTTGGTGATGTTCCGCCGGCGCCGGACGTTCCGGACGAAGCGCCCGCCGGCGAATAAGCGCGTTCGCTGCGCCCCTATGCAAAAGCCCCGGTTTTCCGGGGCTTTTGCTTTCATCGCCGAGCATCTTTCAGGTCAGGTGCGCAATCACTGATACACCGTGCTGATGAGCTGGCTCTGCGGCTTCGCGTACTGCGCGTAGTAATCCAGCAGCGCGCTCGAAAGCCGCGTACGCGCCTGCGCCAGCGGTTCGATCGTGACCGACTGGGCCGGATTCGCGTGCAGCGGCATCTGCGCGGCGACCGGCACGCTGGTGGGTGCGACCACGGAGCCGCTGAAATGGATCACGCCGGTGGCTTTGAAAGGGGTGGCCTGGATCGAGGCCGAAAAAACGCCGGCCAGGATGAACGGCACGAACAAACTGCGATGCTTCACGCGAAATCTCCTGCATGCCCGGTCGGTGCGTGCTGCTTCCGTGCAAACGGGCTGGGCGTGCCCGGACCGCCGGGGCGGTGACGCCCTTGCGACCAATCTGTAGGAGATTTCTTATCGTGGTTGTGATCTAACTCTCGCCAGTTTGTAGGATTTCCTGCGGTACGGCATCGAGCATGGATTCGGCCGTGCTTACGCGCAATTCGCCGGGACTTTCCACATGCAATTGCCGCACGACGCCGTTTTCCGCATACAGCGCGAAACGGCGCGAGCGCAGGCCCATGCCATAGGCGCTGCCGTCCATCTCCAGCCCCAGCGCCTTGGTGAAGGCGCCATTGCCGTCAGCCAGCAGCTTCAAGCCGGCCGGCGCATGCTGGGACGCGCCCCAGGCCTTCATCACGTAGGCGTCGTTCACCGCCATGCAATACACCTCGATACCGCGGGCCTTGAAGGCGTCGAAGTGCCGGACGTAGCCGGGCAGGTGACGCTCCGAGCAGGTGGGCGTAAACGCGCCCGGCACGCTGACCAGCACCACCTTGCGGCCGGCGAACAGAGGCGCCGTGGTGGTGCGCTGGATATCGGCGTCGGCGTCGATCACGGCGACCGGCACGTCCGGCAGGTTTTGCCCTGTCTGGATGGTCATGAGCGCGTCCCTGAAGCATTCGCTAAATGGCGGCCATGGTAGCGCCGGGTTCGCCGGCTTGTCGCCTTGAAACTTTTTCCGGGGCACTTATGTGGCTGTCAAGCGGGCACCCCCGCACCTACCGGAGGAGCACAGTCATGAATACCAGCCGCAACAATCTCTGGACCACCACCAGCGCCTTGCCGGCCGACATCCGCCAGGCGTTCGAGCGCTTCTTCCAGAACGAAGAAAGCGACGGGTCCAACGTGGTCACCAGCCAATGGGCGCCGCGCGTGGACATCAAGGAGGAAGACCAGCGCTTCGTGATCTTCGTCGACGTACCCGGCGTGGACCCGGCCGATATCGAAGTGAGCATGGAGAAGGGCATCCTCACCATCAAGGGCGAGCGCACGGTCGAGAAGAACGAACAGAGCGGCCGTTTCACGCGCATCGAGCGCTCGCACGGCAGCTTCCATCGCCGCTTCGCGCTGCCCGACAGCGCCGACGCCGACGGCATCAGCGCGCACGGCAAGCATGGCGTGCTTGAGATCGTGATACCGAAGCGGCCGGAGCAGGCGGCGCGCCGCATCACCATCAACACGGCGCAGTAAGCGCTCCGCGCACGCTGTTGCGTCAACGGCTCGCCGCGGAGATGATCCGCGGCGGGCCGCTCGTGCTGGGTTCGTCGGTGGAGCGTCAAGACGCGGCTTGATGCGAATCAGGCACAAAGATTCGATTCGGCATCGCCAGGCTGGCGCGTGTGCCAAGCTTGGCGGGTTGGGGAAGTGCACGGCATTTTCCCGGCAGTTCCGATAAAGGAGTGGCAGTGGAATTCAAAGATTATTACGACGTCCTGGGCGTAAAGCCCGATGCCAGCGAGGCCGACATCAAGGCGGCCTATCGCAAGCTTGCGCGCAAATACCATCCGGACAAGAACAAGGAAGCCGGCGCGGAAGAAAAATTCAAGGCGGTGAACGAAGCCAACGAAGTGCTGCGCGATTCGCAAAAACGCCGCGCCTACGATCAGCTGCGCGCGGGCGGTTATCGTCCGGGCGAGCAATTCCGTCCGCCGCCGAACTGGGGGCAGGGCCAGGGTTTCGATTTCGGTGACGCCGGCGACGGCGATTTCAGCGACTTCTTCGAGAGTCTGTTCGGCCGCGCGTCCGCCGGTGGCCGGCACGCGCCGCGCGCGCGCCGGGGACGCGACGTACATGCGCAGGTGCAGATCGATCTGCAGACCGCCTTCAGCGGCGGCCGCACGCGCCTGAGCCTGGATGACGGCAGCGGCCAGGAGCGCGTGCTGGAAGTGAAGATTCCCGCCGGCATCCAGCCGGGGCAGGTGATCCGCTTGAGTGGCCAGGGCCATCCCGGTGGTGGCGGCGGACCCAGCGGCGACCTGCTGCTGGAAGTGGGCATTCGCGACGACGCACGCTTCAAGCTGGATGGCCGCAATGTCCTGCACGTGCTGCCGGTCAGCCCGTGGGAAGCCGCGCTGGGCGCGACGGTGCCGGTGCCGACCCTGGCCGGCGCGGTGGATCTGCGCATTCCCGCCGGCACACAGTCGGGCCGCAAGCTGCGCCTGAAAGGACGCGGCTTGCCGGGGCAGCCGCCGGGCGATCAATTGGTGGAAGTGTCGATCCGGGTGCCGTTGCCCGACAGCGATGCGCAACGCCAGGCCTACGAAATGCTGCAGGCGCAGTTCGCGCAGTACGATCCGCGGCAGTGAACATGAAAACGGCGCCTTCGAGGCGCCGTTTTTTATATCGGTTTGGACGGCCAATCAGCCGGGCAGCAGTTCCTTCAGCACCGCGATCAGTTCTTCTTCCTTGATCGGCTTGGTGACGTAGGCCTTCGCGCCCTGGCGCATGCCCCACACCTTGTCGGTTTCCTGGTCCTTGGTGGTGACCAGCACGATCGGGATATGCGCCGTTTCCGGATCCTTGCTGATCGTGCGCGTGGCCTGGAAGCCGTTGAGGTTGGGCATGACCACGTCCATCAGGATCAAGGCCGGCTTTTCCTTGCGTGCCACCTCGACGCCCGCGGCACCGTCTTCGGCGGTCAGCGTTTCGTGGCCGAGCTTCTCGACGATGCGCTTGATACCGAGAAGCTGCGACGGAGAATCGTCGACGATCAGAATGCGTGCCATATGCGTGGGAATCCCCTAGTCGTTTCGTTAATTCTATGTCGCGGCGACGGCGCTTCCAAGCGCGAACGGCGTCAAACGTGACCTACGCGCACAATCGTGCGCCCGAAGGAATCACCTGCCAGCATACGCTCGAACACCTCCGGCAACTGTTCCAGCGTCACTTCCCGGGTGGCGATCCGATCGAGATGGCGCGGTTTCCAGTCGCTGGCGAGATGGTGCCATAGCTGGCCGCGAATATCGCGGGCGGTACCGGCCGAGGCGATACCGAGCAGACTGGCGCCGCGGATGATGAACGGCATGACCGTGCTTTCGAAGCCGACGCCGCCGGCATTGCCGCAGATGGCGACGTTGCCGTAAGGCACGATCAGCGGCAGCAGGCCGGCCAGCATGGGGCCGCCCACGTTATCCAGCGCGCCGCCGAAGCGCGCCGAATCCATCGGCTTGCCGCTGAAGACAAGTTGGTGGCGATCGATGCATTCGGCGGCGCCAAGCCCGCGCAGAAAATCGAAATGCGCGCTCTTGCCGCTGATGGCGTGCACCTCGTAGCCGGCACGCGTGAAGATGTCGATCGCCAGCATGCCCACGCCGCCACTGGCGCCGCTGACCGCGATGGGGCCAAGTACGGGCGTCTGGCGATTGTCCTGCATGCGCAACAAGGCCAGCGCCGCCGTGAAGCCGGCCGTGCCCAGGATCATGCTTTCACGCAGCGTCAGGCCATCCGGCAGCGGAATCACCCATTGCGAGGGCAGGCGGATGTATTCGGCGTAACCGCCGTCACGCGTTTCGGAAAGTCCGCTGCCGGTGCACAACACCGCATCGCCTTCCTTGAACAGCGCGTCGGTCGATGCGACCACGACGCCGGCCGCATCGATGCCGCCGTTGAGCGGGTATTGACGCAGGATCTTGCCCTTGCCGGTACCGGCCAGCGCGTCTTTGTAGTTCACCGACGAATAGGCCACTTTCACCAGCACTTCGCCGGGACTCAGCGCATCGGCGTGCATCGTTTCGACGCCGCCGCGGTAGCCGTGGGCGTCGTTGTGAATGCGGAAGGCTTGGAAGGTTGTCATGACTCAGGCCTCACTTCATGCCTTGATGCTGGAGCTATCGATGCCGCGCGGCGCGAACGCGGTCTGATCGCGCGCCATCCACTCGAACAGCTCATCCATCGAATCGCCGAACCAGACGCGGTCGCGCCGACCTTGCGCGACAAAACCTTCGGCGACCATGTGATTCATCATGCTGCGCAGATGACCGTAATAGCCGTGCGTATCGAGAAACGCGCACGGGTAGCGATGCAGCCCGAGTTGCGCCCAGGTCAGCATCTCGAACATCTCATCCATGGTGCCGAAGCCGCCGGGCAGGGCGACGAACGCATTGGAGAGTTCGTACATGCGCGTCTTGCGTTGATGCATGGTGTCGACCACGACCAGGTCGCTCAGCCCGGTATGCGCCACTTCGCGATCGACCAGCTGGCGCGGAATCACGCCGACCACCTTGCCGCCGCCGGCGAGCGCGGCATTGGCGACCGTGCCCATCAGGCCCACCTTGCCACCGCCGTACACCAGGGTGATGCCGCGCCTGGCCAGTTCCAGGCCGAAGGCGTGCGCGGTTTCGACGTAGACCGGGTGATGGCCGCTTTGGGAGCCACAGTAGACGCAGAGGGCGGTGGGCTGGGGCATGGATCAATGGGCTCGCTTCTAGCTCGTCATTCCAGCGAAAGCCGGAATCCAGTCCAAAATACGCGTCCGAAGGACACAAAACCGGTTTTGAGTGCTTCGCACAACGTATTGAAACTGGATTCCGGCTTTCGCCGGAATGACGGCGATGAAAATTCTGGGTGGTTGAAACCAAACGGCCCGCCCATGTCGCCACGAGCAGGCCGTTTTCATAGTGGCACGAGGGCTCAGTTGCCCTTGTGAATCGCGCGCTTGTCCACCGACAGCGCCGCTTCGTGCACGGCCTCCGACAGCGTCGGATGGGCGTGGACGATGCGGGCCAGGTCTTCGGCGGAGCCCTTGAACTCCATCGCCACCACGCACTCGGCGATCAGTTCGGACACGCCCGGGCCGACCATGTGCACGCCCAGCAGGCGGTCGGTTTCGGCATGGGCGATCACCTTCACCTGACCGATCGCTTCGTTCATCGCGACGGCGCGGCCGATGGCGGCGAATGGGAAGGTGCCGACCTTGTAGGGGACGCCAGCGTCCTTCAGTTCCTTCTCGGTCTTGCCGGCCCAGGCGATTTCCGGTTCGGTGTAGATCACCCACGGCACCGTGTCGAGGTTGATGTGGCCCGCCTTGCCGGCGATCCACTCGGCCACCGCCACGCCTTCCTCGGAGCCCTTGTGCGCCAGCATCGGGCCGCGCACGGCGTCGCCGATCGCCCATACGCCGTCCACGCCGGTGTGGTTGTGCTCGTCGACCACGATGCGGCCGCGCTCGTCCAGCTTTACGCCGGTGTCGTCGGCCAGCAGGCCTTCGGTGTAGGCGCGGCGGCCGACGGCCACCAGCAGCTTGTCGACGGTGAGTTCGTGCGCGCCGTCCTTGTCTTCGTACGACAGCACGACCTCATTTTTCTTCACCTCGGCCTTGGTGAGCTTGGCGCCGAGCTTGATGGTGAGGTTCTGCTTTTCGAATTCCTTCTTGGCGATCTTCGCGATATCCGCGTCGGCGACCGAGAGGAAATCCGGCAGCGCTTCCAGGATGGTGACCTGCGAACCGAGGCGGTTCCACACGCTGCCCAGTTCCAGGCCGATCACGCCGGCGCCGATCACGCCCAGGCGCTTGGGCACTTCGTTGATGTCGAGTGCACCGGCGTTGTCGAGGATGTGCTTGCCGTCGAACTTGGCGAACGGCAGCTCGATCGGCACCGAGCCGGAAGCGAGGATCACGTTGGTGGCGCTGATCGTCTGCTTGCTGCCGTCGTTGCCGGTAATCTCGACCGTGTTGCCCTTGAGCAGCTTGCCCTTGCCGAAGAACGGCGTGACCTTGTTGGCCTTGAACAGCTGGCCGATGCCGCCGGTGAACTGCTTGACGATCTTGTCCTTGCGGCCGATGAAGGTGCCCAGGTCGACCTTGGCGTTCTCGACGCTGATGCCGTGCGCCGGCAGGTTGTGCGAGAGGTTGTAGAACTGCTTGGACGAATCGAGCAGCGCCTTGGAGGGGATGCAGCCCACGTTGAGGCAGGTGCCGCCCAGCGCTTGCTTGCCGTCCTTGCCGACGAAGGCGTCCACGCAGGCGGTCTTGAGGCCGAGCTGCGCGGCGCGGATCGCGGCCACGTATCCGGCAGGGCCGGCGCCGATGACGATGACGTCGAATTTGTCGCTCATGGTTTGCGTTTCCTAGGGAGCGGGATCGTGCCGTATATGGCGGCGCGTGAGGGATTTCGAAAGAGGGCGGCCAGGGCTGCACGCGAGTGCGCCCTGGCCACGGGCAATTACATGCCCAGCAGCATGCGCTGCGGATTCTCGAGCTGGTTCTTGATATCGACCAGGAACAGCACCGCATCCTTGCCGTCGATGATGCGATGGTCGTAGCTGATCGCCAGATACATCATCGGCGCGGCGATCACCTGGCCGTTCTCGACGATGGCGCGCTCCTTGATGGTGTGCATGCCGAGGATCGCGCTCTGCGGCGGGTTGACGATCGGCGTGGACAGCAGCGAACCGAAGGTGCCGCCGTTGGTGATGGTGAAGGTGCCGCCCTGCAGGTCATCCAGGCCCAGCTTGCCTTCGCGCGCCTTCTTGGCGTATGCGGCGATGCTGCGCTCGACGTCGGCGAAGCTCATGGTCTGCACGTCGCGCAGCACCGGCGTCACCAGGCCCTTGTCGGTGGCCACGGCGATGGAGATGTCCTGGTAGCCGTGATAGACGATGTCGTTGCCGTCGACCGAGGCGTTGATGATCGGATGGCGCTTCAGCGCTTCGGCGGCAGCCTTCACGAAGAAGCTCATGAAGCCGAGCTTCACGCCGTTGGCCTTCTCGAACTGCTCGCCCAGCGTCTTGCGCATCTTGGTGACTTCGGCGAGGTTCACTTCGTTGAACGAGGTGAGCATCGCGATCGAGTTCTTCGACTGCATCAGGCGCTCGGCGATGCGCGCGCGGATGCGCGTCATCGGTACGCGTTCTTCCGGACGGGCGCCCGGCGTCGGTGCGGCCGACGGTGCAGCGGCGGCGGGAGCGCCACCCTTGCCGTAGTTGACCAGGTCTTCCTTGGTGACACGGCCATCGCGGCCGGTGCCGGCGACCTTGGACACGTCGATCTTTTCTTCCGTCGCCACGCGCAGGCCGGCGGGCGACAGGTTTTCCGCGCCCTTGGCGGCGGCTTGCGGCGCTGCCGCGGCAGGGGCCGGAGCGGGTGCTGCCGCGGCCGGAGCGGGAGCCGGCGCAGCGGCCACGACGCCTTCCTCGATCACCGCGATCACCTGCTGGCTGGTCACCGTGTCACCGGCCTGGAACTTGATTTCCTTCAGCACGCCGTCGACCGGCGCGGGTACTTCCAGCACGACCTTGTCGGTTTCCAGGTCGACCAGGTTTTCATCGCGCTTGACCGGCTCGCCGGCCTTCTTGTGCCAGGTGGCGATGGTGGCGTCGGAGACGGACTCGGGCAGAACGGGGACTTTGACTTCGGTGGACATAGTTAAGGGAACCTTTGGTTAAGCGCTCATCCATGAGCGCGAAAGTCAAAAAGCGGTCATCCTGACCGCACTTTTGATTGGCTTATTCTGCTGAGTGATCGGGACCGACCGGCGCGACCAGCGCCTGTTCGACCAGCGCGGCCTGTTCGGCGACGTGATCGTTGAGGTGACCTGCCGCCGGCGCCGGTGAACGGGCGCGGCCAGCATAGGAAAGGCTCTGCTTATTGTTGACGCAAGCCTGCAGATGATGGCGGATCTGGAACCATGCACCCTGGTTCATCGGCTCTTCCTGGCACCAGATCACTTCCTTGGCGGAAGGATACTTTTCCAGTTCCGCAACCACTTCCGGACGCGGGAATGGATAGAGCTGTTCCACGCGCACGATGGCGACGTCGTTGATGCCGCGCTTCTCGGCGTCGTCCAGCAGGTCGTAGTAGACCTTGCCCGCGCACAGCACCACGCGCTTGACCTTCTTCGCCGGCAGCTCGCGATGCTCGCCGATCACCAGCTGGAAGCTGCCCTCGGCCAGCTCATCCAGCGTGGACACGGCCAGCTTGTGGCGCAGCAGCGACTTGGGCGTCATCACGATCAGCGGCTTGCGCACCGGGCGCAGCATCTGGCGGCGGATCATGTGGAAATCCTGTGCCGGCGTGGTCGGCACGCACACTTGCATGTTGTCCAGCGCGCACAGTTGCAGGAAGCGCTCCAGGCGCGCGGAGGAATGCTCCGGACCCTGGCCTTCGTAACCGTGCGGCAGGAACAGCGCCAGGCCGCACAGGCGATCCCACTTCGCTTCGCCGGAGCTGATGAACTGGTCGATCACTACCTGCGCGCCGTTGGCGAAATCGCCGAACTGCGCTTCCCAGATGTTGAGCGTGTACGGATCGGTGGTGGCGTGGCCGTATTCGAAGCCCATCACTGCTTCTTCGCTGAGCAGCGAGTCGATCACCTCGACGTTCGCGTCCGGACGCAGCGTGGCCAGCGGCAGGTAGGTGTGGCCGTCCTTCTGGTCATGCAGCACGGCATGGCGATGGAAGAAGGTGCCGCGCCCAGCGTCCTGGCCGACCATGCGCAGGTTGTGGCCTTCGTCGATCAGCGTGGCGTAGGCGAGGTTTTCGGCAAAGCCCCAGTCGCCCGGCAGTTCGCCGGCGGCCATCTTGCGGCGATCGTCGTAGATCTTGGCGACGCGCGAATGCAGGGTGAGATCCTGCGGCAGTTCCAGGATGCGGCTGGCCAGTTCCACCAGCTTCTTCTTCGCCACCGTGGTGTTGCACGGCGTGGACAGCTTGCCGCCGATGAACTGGCCCCAGTCCACTTCCACGTCCTTGGTGAGCGAGGGATGCAGATCGGTCATCGCCGCGCCCGCTTCGAGGCGGTTGCGGTAGTCCTCGGCCAGCCTCGAAGCATCGCCGTCGGCGAGCACGCCTTCCTTCACTAGCTGCTGCGCGTAGAGCTCGCGCGTGGTGGGGCGCTTGCGGATGATCTGGTACATCACCGGCTGGGTGGCGGCCGGTTCGTCCGCTTCGTTATGGCCATGGCGGCGGTAGCACACCAGGTCGAGCATCACGTCCTTGCGGAAGGTCTTGCGGAAGTCGTAGGCGAGGCGGGTGGCCTGGATCACCGCTTCCGGATCGTCGCCGTTCACGTGGAACACCGGGCTGTTGATCATCTTGATCACGTCGGTGCAGTACAGCGTGGAGCGGGCGTCCTGCGGATTGGAGGTGGTGAAGCCCACCTGGTTGTTCACCGCGATGTGCAGCGTGCCGCCGATCTTGAAGCCGCGCGCCTGCGACATGTTGAACAGTTCCATGTTCACGCCCTGGCCGGCCAGCGCGGCGTCGCCGTGGATCAGCACGGCGAACGACTTGGTGCGCTCGGTATCCTTGCGGCGCACCTGGCGCGCATGCACGGAACCGGCCACCACCGGGTTGACGATTTCCAGGTGCGACGGGTTGAACGCCAGCGCCACGTGCACGCCGCCCTTGGGTGTGCGCACGTCGGCGGAGAAGCCCATGTGGTACTTCACGTCGCCGGAGTGGGCCGGGTCGTCCTCGTGGTGTTCGAAGATGCCTTCGAACTCGTTGAACAAGGTTTTCGGCGGCTTGCCGAGGATGTTCACCAGCACGTTCAGGCGGCCGCGATGGGCCATGCCGATCACCACGTCGCGAATGCCGTTGTCGCCGGCCGCACGCACGACGTCGTCGACCATCGGGATCAGGCTGTCGCCGCCTTCCAGCGAGAAGCGCTTCTGGCCCACGTACTTGGTGTGCAGGTAGCGTTCCAGGCCTTCGGCCGCGGTGAGGCTGGCCAGCAGGTGCTGCTTGGCGGCCTTGTCCAGCCCGGCGCTGCCGTTGGCCTGCTCGAGGCGGCTGTAGAGCCAGTTGCGCTGCGCGTGATCGGAGATGTGCATGAACTCCACGCCGATCGTGCTGGTGTACACGCGCTTCAGGCGCGCATACAGCTCGCGCAGCTTCATGCGCTGACCGCCGCCGGCAAAGTTGCCGCAATCGAATTCGGTGTCCAGATCCGCCTCGGACAGGCCGTGGAAGGCCAGCTCCAGATCCGGCGCGTGCGTCTTCGGTGCGAGGCCGAGCGGATCGAGGTTGGCGGCGAGGTGGCCGCGCGAACGATAGGCCGTGAGCAGGCGCAGCACGCCCGCCTGCTTGCGCGCATGTTCGTCGCTGACGGGCGCCGCCGCGGCGTAGCCGGGGCGCTGTTTTTGCGCCGCCTCTATACGCGCAATGGCCGCGGTGTGGGAGACGTCTCCCGACTCGCGGCCCTTGAAGGTCTGAAAGTAGGTGTTCCATTCGGCCGGCACCGATGCGGGATCGGATAGCCAGGCGTCATACAACGATTCGACATAATCGGCGTTGCCGCCTGCGAGTTGCGAGGATTCAAAAAACTCGCGGATCAGGTTTGTGCTCACGTCACCACCGGCAGGGAAGGGAAGCCTCAGCGAACCGCCCTGTCGTAGGCCCGGTTCGCCGGCGAAAAATCCCGTTAATTATAGCCTGCGGTTTCCGCGCTGCGGCAAGCATGATCACCCTGCCGCGATGCGATCGTCGAAGGAACAATAAGATAGCCGGAACAAGCTCTTGGCTTTACCTTACGGCCCGGTCAGGTTGGCGCCGCCGATGCATCGCTTGTGCGGGCATTCAGCCCGCGATTACAAGCCCAACGGCTGAAGCTGGGTGGCCGGTGTGGCGCGTTCCCAGATCTGCTCGAATTGCAGCAGCAAGGGCGCCAGTCCCGGTCCGTCGCGCAGGGCGGCGCGGCCTTCCCAGCGTTCGGCGTCCGGCAGAAACAGATAGCCGCCGGTGTCATTGAGCAGCCACGCGCTTGCGCTGGTTTCGCTGCTTTCGTCGTCGGCCACGGTCGTGCGAATGCGCAGCGCGCTAGGCAGGCGTTGCGCCAGATCGAGCAGGCGGTGGCCCGTGCGCAAGGCGCCGGCCACGTCGCCAAGCAATATGCGAATTTCCGCACCGCGTCCGGAAATGGCGATCCGTCGCAATTCGGCCAGCTCATCCTGGCTGCTGAAGATGGCGGCAGGCAGCGTGGGCAGATGGATCGCCAGCTTGTAACGAGCCGCCGCCAATACCTGCAAGCGCAGACTGGCGATAGCTTCGGGCCCTGCCACGGCGCGGGCGCCTTCGTCCGGCGCGATGGGTGGAGTGCTCACGCCTGATGGCCTCGCAGCTTGCGCAGGATAAGGTGCCCGTCATTGATCAGCGCCAGCAACAGCGCGCTATCGGCGGCTGTGATGTCGAAGGGTCCGGACAGCACGCGCTGCGCGCACAACTGCGATGCCCAGCGTGCCGATGCGGGATAGGCGTGACCATTGGCGTACAGCGCAGCATGTGCGCCTGTCTGCGCCCAGGCCATGCGCGACCATGGATGGCGCAACAGCGCGGCGCCGGCAGCCAGTTGCTTCATAAGCGCCGCTTCGCTCAGCGGCTTGGCCGGCGCCAGCGGCGTCTGCGCCGAGCGGTAGCGGGTGATGAAGCGGCCGAACCAGTCGAGCAGGGTGGCGTCATCCAGGCCCGCCGCGAGCGGTACCGCGGCGCGCACGCGCTTCAAGGCGGCCTTGTCGATTTCGCCGGCGCGCTTGACCGGTGCGAGGTCCGGATCGGCATAGCGCTGTTCTTCCGACAGATGCTCGGCAAGGTAATCGGCAAGATCGCCCACCAGTTCGGCTTGGGAAGGCGCGCGCATGCCAACGGAGAACGTCATGCAGGGGCCGCCAAAGGCCACGCCGTCGTGCGGTACGCCGGGCGGCAGATAGAGCATGTCGCCGGGATCGAGCAGCCATTCGTGCGTGGGTTCGAACTGCTTGAGCTGCTTGAGCTCGACGTCGCTGCGAAATTCCTTCGGCGCATTCGGATCGTCGCTGATCGCCCAGTGCCGCTGCCCCAGTCCTTGCAGCAGAAACACGTCGTACTGGTCGACGTGCGCGCCGACGCCGCCACCGGGCTC
Source organism: uncultured Dyella sp. (assembly GCA_966430775.1). Lineage (GTDB taxonomy): Bacteria > Pseudomonadota > Gammaproteobacteria > Xanthomonadales > Rhodanobacteraceae > Dyella_B. The sequence goes on from CBJMMB010000071.1 coordinate 15,988, forward strand.
GGCATAGGAAATCATCACATCGTCCACGCGCCAGCTCGGCAGGAACTGGAAATGGTCGAGCAAGGCGGCCACGTCCATGTCCCATTTGTCGACGTCCTGCACCAGCAAGGTCCAGTTGGCGTTGCCGGTCTTGGCGAAATCGCTTTCCTTGAGTGGGCCGGTCTTGACGCGCCAGCGCTCGCGGTCTTCGTCGTGCTGGATCAGGCGCGACAACGCGCCTTCCTCGCAGGCGAGGCCGGCCAGGTCTTCCGGCGCGACCGGCAGGGTGAAATCGGGAAACGCGTTGCGGATCAGCAGCGGCCGTTTCTGCCAGTAATCGCGCAGGAACTGCGCCGGCGTCATGCCTAGCGGCAGCCTGGAGGTGCCGCGCACTTCGATCGGCAGCGGCTTGCGGGGGGAGGGCGAGAGAGTCATGGGGCGGCATTGTATGGAATCGGCCGGGCGAAGGGCGTAGCCTGCGCGGCACCCGCCTGTGCGGGTACAACGGGAGGATCGTATGGCTGCACCGAGAAGTGCCGTTCCGACGTTCTTTGTATCGTTGCTCGCAGGGATCGCGTTGATGAGCGCCTTCCCGGTCGCCGCGGACGAAAATGCGCAAGACCCCGCCGCGATCTTCGCCGGCCCGCAGCACGACGGCGCGCACGATTTCGATTTCATCATCGGCGACTGGAAAGCCCATGTCCGCCGCCTGCCGGACCGGCTCAACGGCTCGCACACCTGGGTGGAATACGAGGGCATCTCCAACCATCACAAGCTGCTCGACACCAACGCCAATCTCGAGCAGTTCGACGTCACCAGCACCGACAAGAAGCAGCACATCAAGGCGCAGACCCTGCGCATGTACAACCCTCAGACCCACCAGTGGATCATCTACGGCCTGGATCTGGACAACGGCGAACTCGATCCGGCCGCGCCTGTCGTAGGGCAGTTTCAGGGCAACCGCGGCGTGTTCTACAACCGCACCACCTGGAACGGCCGCGTGGTGCTGGTGCGCTGGGTGTGGATCAATGTATCGCCGCATGCCGCGCATATGGAGCAGGCGTTTTCACCCGATGGACAACATTGGGAAGTGAACTGGATCTGCGACCTGTCGCGATAAAACGGCGTGTAAAGGCGTAACGCGTAGGTTGGGTTAGCGCAGCGTAACCCAACAAATTCGCAGCGGTATCGTTGGGTTACGCTGCGCTAACCCAACCTACGGGCGCAGCGCTTCAATGCAGCAGCCGGTAGAAGTTGTAGATACCGAGCGCAAGCACGGCAAAACCGGCCATCAATGTGCACACGCGCGACGGCAATCGCCGCACCAGCCACGCGCCGAATGGTGCGGCGATCACGCCACCCAGGATCAGGCCCAACACCACATGCAGCTTGCCCTGGCCGATGCTGAGCAGGAACGTGATGCTGGCCGCCAGGCTGACGATGCATTTGGCCAGGTGCACGCTGCCGATCACCAGTCGCGGCTCCTGCCCGCGCGCCACCATGGTGGTGACGGTGAGCGCGCTCCATCCGCCGCCGCCGGCCGCATCGAGCAACCCAGCGACAAAGCCCAGCACGCCCGTGCCGCGCGGCACGTCCTGGCGGCGATCCTTGCGCTGTGCGGTGCGGAACACCAGGAACAAGCCCATCGCCAGCAGATACGGCGTAAGGAAATAGCGCATCCATATGGGCGGCAGATGCGCCAGCACGGTCGCGCCGATGATCGCGCCGATCACGCCGGGAATGACCAGCACCAGGAACAATCGGCGCTGCACGTTGCCCGCCCACCAATGGCTGAGGCCGGAGGCGCCGCAAGTGAAGGTTTCCGCGTAATGCACGCTGGCGCTCGCCAGCGCCGGCTGCATGCCCAATCCCAGCAGCAGGCCCGCCGAGGTCACGCCATAGGCCATGCCCAGTGCGCCGTCCACCAGTTGGGCCAGCGCACCGATGCCGGTGAAGATCAGGAATTCGGAAATGGGCGCCATGGTGCTCGCACGGAACGGGCTGGAGCCATCATGACAAATGCTCCATGGCTTTGTCCGGTCCGCAGGATCAGATCGTCTTTGCCAGATCGACGGCGAGGCCGATGTAAGAGCCCGGCGTCAGGGCGAGCAGACGCTGCTTGGCATCGTCCGGTAGCGCCAGGCCGATGATGAACTGGCGCATGGAATCGCGCGTGATGCCCTGGCCGCGCGTCAACGCCTTCAACTGCTCGTACGGCTCGGGCAGGCCGTAGCGGCGCATCACTGTCTGCACCGCTTCGGCCAGCACTTCCCAGCTGGCGTCCAGGTCGGCGGCCAGGCGATCGGCATTGACGTTGAGCTTGCCCAGTCCCTTCTGCAACGATTCCAGCGCCACGAGGGTGTGGCCGAAGGCGGTGCCGAGCGCGCGCAGCACGGTGGAGTCGGTCAGGTCGCGCTGCCAGCGGCTGATCGGCAGCTTCTCGGCGAAGTGACCGAGCAGCGCGTTGGCGAGGCCGAAATTGCCTTCGGCGTTTTCGAAGTCGATCGGGTTGACCTTGTGCGGCATGGTGGAGGAGCCCACTTCGCCCGCCTTCAACGCCTGCTTGAAATAGCCCAGCGAGATATAGCCCCACACGTCGCGCGCCAGGTCGATCAGGATGATGTTGCCGCGGCGCACCGCGTCGCAGTATTCGGCCACGCCGTCATGCGGTTCGATCTGCGTGGTGTACGGGTTGTAGTCCAGCCCCAGGCCGGTGACGAAGCGCTGCGAGAACGCGCGCCAGTCCACTTCCGGGTAGGCGATGGCGTGCGCGTTGTAGTTGCCGACGGCGCCGTTGATCTTGCCAGGAATTTCAACGTTGGCGAGCTGCTTGCGCTGGCGCTCCAGGCGCGCGACCACGTTGGCCAGTTCCTTGCCGAGCGTGCTGGGCGAGGCGGTCTGCCCGTGCGTGCGCGAAAGCATCGGCAGTTCCGCATTGGCATGCGCCAGCTCGCGCAGCTTGGCAATGATCTTATCCAGCCACGGCAGCAGCACCTGCGTGCGCGCATCGCGCAACATCAGCGCATAGGAAAGATTGTTGATGTCTTCGCTGGTGCAGGCGAAATGCACGAATTCCTTGGCCTGCGCGAGCGCGGCATCGTTGCCGATGCGTTCCTTGATGAAATACTCCACCGCTTTCACGTCGTGATTGGTGGTCGCTTCGATCGCCTTGATGCGCGCGCCGTCCTCGACGCTGAAATCGCTGGCGATCGCCTTCAGCCTGGCGATCTGGTCGGCGGTGAAGGGCGGCAGCTCGGCGATGCCTTGCTCGGCGCCCAGCGCCAGCAGCCATTCGATTTCCACCTGCACGCGGCGGTGCATCAGGCCGAATTCGCTGAAGATCGGGCGCAGCGCTTCGGTCTTGCCGGCGTAGCGGCCATCCAGCGGCGAGAGGGCGGTGAGGGCGTGGGTGGACATCGAGGGAGCTTCCGGGAGGATCAGAACGGAGCATTTTACATTGCTCCGCCGCTAACGTTCGCCGGCATATAGTCTGGCCGCTCCCAACCCCCGCATGAGGCGAACCATGGCCGATTTCCGCACCGAGCATGACAGCATGGGCGAATTGAAAGTACCCGCGGACGCGCTGTACGGCGCACAGACCCAGCGCGCCATCGACAATTTCCCGATCTCCGGCCTGCATCTGCCGCGCGCCTTCATCCGCGCATTGGGGCTGATCAAGGCCGCTGCCGCCGAGGCCAACCTCAAGCTTGGGTATCTGAAGAAGGGGCAGGCGGCCGCGATCCGCAAGGCGGCGCTGGCGGTGGCCGAGGGCCAACACGACGATCAATTCCCGATCGACGTGTTTCAGACCGGCTCGGGCACCAGCACCAACATGAATGCCAACGAGGTGATCGCGCACCTCGCCAGCAAGGCCGGCAGCAAGGTGCATCCGAACGATCACGTGAACTACGGACAAAGCTCCAACGACGTGATCCCCACCGCCATCCACGTCAGCGCCACGCTGACCGCGCACGAGGAATTGCTGCCGGCGTTGAAGCACCTAAAGCGCATCATCGACCGCCGCGCGCACGAACTGCGTAACGTGCCCAAGACCGGACGCACGCATCTGATGGACGCCATGCCGGTGACGTTCGGGCAGGAACTGTCGGGCTGGTCGGCACAGATCGAATCGGCCATCGAGCGCATCGGCGACAGCTTGAAGCGCATGCGGCAATTGCCGCTGGGCGGCACTGCGGTCGGCACCGGCATCAACGCCGATCCGAAATTCGGCCCGGCCGTGGCGCGCGAACTGAAGGCGCTTGCGGACGTGCGTTTCGAATCGGCGGTCAACTATTTCGAAGGCATGGCCGCGCAGGACGCCGCGGTGGAACTCTCCGGCCAGCTCAAGGCCCTGGCCGTGGCCTTGATGAAAATCGCCAACGACCTGCGCTGGATGAATTCCGGCCCGCTCGCCGGCCTGGGCGAGATCGAGCTGCCGGCGCTGCAACCGGGCTCGTCGATCATGCCGGGCAAGGTCAACCCGGTGATTCCGGAAGCCACCGCGATGGTCGCCGCACAGGTGATCGGCAACGATGCGGCGATCACCGTCGCCGGCCAG
>CBJMMB010000072.1:0-20086 GCA_966430775.1 uncultured Dyella sp.
ATTCCGTCATGGCGAATGCCTGGACCATCGATGCCGCCCGCCACACCTACGCCGTGCCGTACTGGGGCGATGGTTACGTCGACATCAACGACGCCGGCCACATCGTTATCCGTCCACATGGCCCGAGCGGCCCCGGCTTTTCCCTTCCTGACATCGTCGAGCGCGCCCGCGCCGAAGGCCTGCGCCTGCCGTTGCTGGTGCGTTTTCCGGACATCCTGGCCGACCGCCTTGCGCGTCTGCAGGGCGCGTTCGCCAAGGCCATCGGCGAGTGGCACTACGCAGGCGGCTATACGGCCGTCTATCCGATCAAGGTGAACCAGCAGCGCGGCGTGGTGGCGGAACTGGTCGCGGCCGGCGCGCACGGCTTCGGCCTGGAGGCCGGTTCCAAGCCGGAGCTGATGGCGGTGCTGGCGATGGCGCGTCCCGGTTCCATCGTGATCTGCAATGGCTACAAGGATCGCGAGTACATTCGCCTGGCCTTGATCGGGCGCAAGCTTGGCCTGCGCATCCACATCGTGATCGAAAAGCCGTCCGAACTCGATCACGTGATCACCGAAGCCAAAGCGCTGAACGTGGAACCGCTGCTCGGCGTGCGCGTGCGGCTGGCGTCGATCGGCGCCGGCAAATGGCAGAACACCGGTGGCGACAAGGGCAAGTTCGGCCTGTCGCCCGCACAGGTGCTGAGCCTGGTGACGCGCCTGGAGCAGGCAGGCCTGAAGCACACGCTGAAGCTGCAGCATTTCCACATGGGCTCGCAGATTTCCAACGTGCGCGACATCGCCAACGGCATGCGCGAGGCCACGCGTTATTTCGTGGAGCTCACCCGCATGGGCGTGCCGCTGGACATCGTCGACGTCGGCGGCGGCCTGGGCGTGGATTACGAAGGCTCGCGCTCGCGCAGCCACAACTCCATCAATTACTCGATCGAGCAATACGCCGCCACCATCGTGCAATCGCTGGCCGAAGCGGTGGAGGCCGAAGGATTGCAGGCGCCGCACATCATCACCGAGGCGGGCCGCGCGATGACCGCGCATCACGCCGTGATGGTGGTGAACGTCAGTGAAGTCGAAACTGTGCCCGTAGGCAGCTTGCCTTCTGTCGATAACGACGAGCCGGCCGTGCTGCGTCATCTGCGCGAAGTGCACGACGAACTGGATACACGCCCGCCGCTGGAACTGTTCCACGAAGCGCAGCATCACCTGCAGGAAGGTCAGACGCTGTACGCGCTGGGCCAGTTGTCGTTGGCGGCGCGCGCACGGCTGGATGAACTCTATTACGCGATCGCCAATGCCGTGCGCGCACGCCTGCTGCCGGCGGAGCGTTCGCATCGCCAGGCGTTGGACGAGCTGGACGAAAAGCTGGTCGACAAATACTTCGTCAACTTCTCGGTGTTCGAATCGATCCCCGACGTATGGGCGATCGACCAGATATTCCCCATCGCGCCGATCGCGCGCCTGCACGAACAGCCCACGCGACGTGGCGTGCTGGTCGACCTTACCTGCGATTCGGATGGCCGCATTGATCATTACGTCGATGCCGAGGGCGTGGACGTGAGTCTTCCATTGCATCCGCTGCAGGAAGGCGAGGCGTACCGGCTGGGCATCTTCATGGTCGGCGCGTATCAGGAAACGCTGGGCGACATCCACAATCTGTTCGGCGATACCGATGCGGTGAACGTACGCGTGGATGGCGGCAACTATGTGTTTGCGCACAAGCGTCGCGGCGATACCACCGATCTGATGCTGGACTACGTCGGTTACGACCTGGAAGCACTGCGACGCAGTTATCGCGAACGCATTGCCGCAGCAGGTATCGATGGCGAGCAGGCGGAAGGCCTGTTTGTAACATTGAATGAAGGTCTCACCGGCTATACCTATCTTTCCGAGGGCGTGCGCTAGCGACGAACCTTATGGATGTTTCGAATGCGTTCGAAACATCCTGCGGTGATCCCATGTGCTGCCCCGCTTTTTTTTATCCATCCGAAGGAGTGGCACATGGCAAGTCTCGACGGCAAGGTTGCATTGATCACGGGTGCGGCCAGCGGCCTGGGCAAGGCGATCGCCGAGCTCTATGCGAAAAACGGCGCGGCGGTGGCGATCGCCGACATCAACCAGCAGGCGGCGGATGCGGCCGCGGCGGAGATCAAGGCGGCCGGCGGCAAGGCCATCGGCATCGCCATGGACGTGACCAACGAAGACGCGGTGAACGCCGGCACGGACAAGACGGTGGAAGCGTTCGGCAGTCTGGACGTGCTTATTTCCAATGCCGGCGTGCAGATCATCAACCCGATCGATCAATTCGCCTTCGCCGACTGGAAGAAGATGCTGGCGATCCATCTTGACGGTGGCTTCCTCACCACCAAGGCCGCGCTGAAGTACATGTACAAGGACAACCGTGGCGGCACGGTGATCTACATGGGCTCGGTGCATTCGCACGAAGCGTCGAAGCTGAAATCCGCTTATGTCACGGCGAAGCATGGGTTGCTTGGACTCGCCCGCACGCTGGCGAAGGAAGGTGCGGCGCATAACGTGCGTTCGCATGTGATCTGCCCCGGCTTCGTGCGCACGCCGCTGGTGGAAAAGCAGATTCCCGAGCAGGCCAAAGAGCTGGGCATCAGCGAAGAAGAAGTGATCAAGAATGTGATGCTGAAGGATACGGTGGATGGCGTGTTCACCACTGTCGAAGACATTGCGCAGACGGCGCTGTTTTTGGCGGCGTTCCCGAGTGCGGCGCTGACCGGGCAAAGCGTGGTGGTGAGCCACGGTTGGTATATGCAGTAACACTGCCTTGCACCCCTCTCCCCCCGGGAGAGGGGACGGGGGTGAGGGTTCGGGCAAGGCGAGATGTCGAGTGCTTGCGCAAGTCGCCATCATCGCGCTCCGGTCGCACCCTCACCCTAACCCCTCTCCCGGGGGGAGAGGGGCTTTGCAAGCGCCGCAAACTCGAATAAGGAAGGTTCAATGAAAATCGCCGACGTCAAAGCCAACGCTTTCGCCATGCCCCTCACCAGCCCAGCCTTCCCCAAGGGCCCCTATCGCTTCATCAATCGCGAATTCCTCGTCATCACCTATCGCACCGACATGGACGCACTGCGCGCCGTGGTGCCCGAGCCGCTGGAAATCACCGAGCCGCTGGTGAAGTACGAATTCATCCGCATGCCCGATTCCACCGGCTTCGGCGACTACACCGAATCGGGACAGGTCATACCGGTGAGCTTCCGCGGCGAGCGCGGCGGCTACGTGCATGCGATGTATCTCAACGATCATCCGCCGATCGCCGGAGGCCGCGAGCTGTGGGGTTTTCCGAAAAAGCTCGCCACGCCGGTGCTGGATACCGAGATCGATACGCTGGTCGGCACGCTCGATTACGGCAAGGTGCGCGTGGCCAAGGCGACGATGGGCTTCAAGCATCGCGCAGCCGATGCGGATGCGATCCTGGCCGGCCTGGCCGCGCCGAATTTCCTGTTGAAGATCATTCCGCACGTGGACGGCACGCCGCGCATCTGCGAGCTGGTGCGCTACTACACGAGCAACGTCACCTTGAAGGGGGCGTGGACCGGTCCGGCATCGCTGGAACTGCATCCGCATGCGCTCGCGCCGGTGGCCGAACTGCCGGTGCTCAAGGTGGAATCGGCCGTGCATTACATCACCGATCTCACGCTCGACCTGGGCACGGTGGTCTACGACTATCTCGCCGACAACAACGCGTAGGAAGCTTTATGGCCGCAACCAAGACCCCGTCCAAGGCGCTGCCCCATCATCCTGCGCAGGATGCGTACAAGGTCACCGCGCTGGTGCTGCAGGGCGGCGGCGCATTGGGTTCGTACCAGGCCGGCGTCTACCAGGCGCTGGCCGAAGCCGGCCTGCATCCGAACTGGATCGCCGGCATTTCGATCGGTGCGTTGAATGCGGCCATCATCGCCGGCAATGCACCGGAACATCGGGTGGAACGGCTGACCGAATTCTGGGAAACCATCTGCAGGTCGGCGTTGCTGCCTCATGCGCCGGGTTTTCCATGGATGGAAGGCGTGAACATGCCTTCCGTGCTGCGCGAAGGCATCAACATGTTCGCTGCGTGGCGTGCGATCACCGAAGGGCAGTTGGGCTTCTTCCAGCCGCGCATGCCGCCGCCGGTGCTGCAGTGGCACGGCACGCCGGCCACGTCCAGCTGGTACGACACCGCGCCGCTGCGCGAAACGCTGGAGCGGCTGGCGGATTTCGACCGCATCAATGATGCGCGCACCCTGCGCGTGTCGGTCGGTGCCGTGAATGTGCGTACCGGCAACTTCGCCTATTTCGACAATCGTCACGACACGCTTCGGCCCGAGCACTTCATGGCGTCCGGCGCACTGCCGCCCGGCTTTCCGGCGGTGGAAATCGACGGCGAGTACTACTGGGATGGCGGCATGGTTTCCAACACGCCGCTGTACAAGGTGCTGACGGAACGGCCGCACCGCGACGCACTGATCTTCCAGGTCGATCTGTGGAGCGCCGTCGGCGCCTTGCCGCGCGACATGGGCAGCGTGACCGAGCGCTCGAAGGACATCCAGTATTCCAGCCGCACGCGCCTGGTCACCGAATACATGCATCAGAGCCGCGAGCAGCAGCGCCTGCTGCACCAACTGATGGAGCTGGTGCCGGAAGACAAGCGCGACGATCCGGCCTACCGCCGCGCCGAGCGCTACGCCAACGGCGCGCTGACCAATCTCATCCACCTGATCTACCGCGACAAGCCGTACGAAGGTCATTACAAGGATTACGAGTTCAGCGCCGCGACCATGCACGAGCACTGGCAGAGCGGACTGACCGATATGCGGCATACTTTGAGCCATCCGCATTGGCTCGAACCGCCCACGCCGGACAATCCCTTCGTTACCCACGACGTGCATCGCGCGCTCAACTTGAAGCAGGACCACGCATGACTTTGAAGGCAGCATTCATCGGCCTGGGCGCCATGGGCGAACCCATGGCCGGACACCTCAAGCAACACGGCTTGCTGCATGCGGTGGCCAACCGCACGCACAGCAAGGCCGAAGCGCTGGCGCGCACGCTTAGCGTGACCGCTCCCGCCACCCTAGCCGAGCTTGCGGCGCAATGCGATGTGATCGCGCTATGCGTGACCGCCGATGCGGATGTGCTGAGCACCGTCGATGCGCTTGCCCCGCACGTCAAACCCGGCACCATCGTGATCGACCATTCCACCGTCGCGCCCGATACCGCCAAGCAGGCCGCGGCGCGCCTCGCTACGGTTGGCGCGCATTTCCTGGATGCGCCGGTTTCCGGCGGCGTGGAAGGCGCGAAGAACGGCAAGCTCTCGATCATGGTGGGCGGCGATGCCGACGTGCTGGAACGCGCGCGGCCGGTGCTGGAAGCATATGCGCTGCGCATCACGCATCTCGGCGACGTCGGCGCCGGTCAGGCGACCAAGGCGATCAACCAGGTGCTGGTGGCTGGTATTGCCCAAGCCGTGTGCGAAGGGCTCGCGTTGGGTGAAGCATTGGGGCTGGATCCGGAACGTTTGATTCCCACGCTGGGCGCGGGCGCGGCCGGCAACTGGTTCCTGGAAAAGCGCGGCGCGACGATGTTGAAGAATCAATTCAGCGTGGGCTTCAAGCTGGCGTTGCTGCACAAGGATCTGGGCATCGTGCGGGGCATCGCCGAGAAGGCGGGTACATCGCGTGTCGTTATCGAGCAGTCATTGGCTGACTATGCCGAGCTGATGAAGCAAGGACATGGCGATGATGATATTTCCGGATTGATTCGGTTGAAACGTCCGTAATCGTCGGTTGCGACGGATACGTTGGGTTACGCTGCGCTAACCCAACCTACGCAACCTTCCGCGAGCGTAGGTTGGGGTGCAAACCCCAACATTTGATCTACCCGCCGGCTTTCAATGCGATGGCCGAAATGCCGGCTGCCGACAAGCGCTGCTTGGTTGATTCCAGATCGGTGGCCGAACGGAACGGCCCCAGGCGCACGCGATGGTAGGTCTGTCCGCCGACGTTCACCGACTGCACGTTGGCGACGAAACCCTGCAGCGCCAGCTTGGCCTTCAGCGTTTCCGCATCGGCCGCGCTCGGGAACGCGCCTACCTGCAGCAAATAACCGCTGGGGCCGGTCGAGGGCGGCGGCGCCACGGCCGAAGGCGGCGCGGCGGTGATGTTCTGCGTGACGGCCGCCGGCGCGTTGGGCGGCAGCTTCGGCGGGGGCGGTGTGGCGGCCTGTTGCGCCTGCTGCTGTTTCTGCTGCGCCAGTTGCTGCTGCTGTTCGGCCTTGGCCTGCGCGCTGATTTCCGAATCCGGAATGCGCACTTCCTTCTCCGACAGCACGGAATAGAAGTCGTACTGCGGTTTCTTCGGCGCGGTGTTGGTGGCGGCCGGGGTCAGGCCCTCGTCGCTGCCCGGTTGCGCGGTGGCTTCGGGATTGGGTTGCGGGCCCTTGGGCGTCATCGGCACCAGCGAGTGGCGCATCAGCACCACCACCACCAGGGCGCCGATCAGGATGCCGACGAGAATGCCCGCCCAGGCCGGAAACCCGCCGCCACTGTTGCGAACGGCCTGTCGGCCTTTGCCCTTGCGTGCTGCCATTTACATCTTCTCCGGGGCGCTGAGACCCAGTAAATCCAAACCGTTGCGTATCACCTGGCGGGTGGCGACGGCGAGGGTGATGCGCGCGTTGCGCAGCTCGGCATCGTCCACGATCCACTTGTGCTCGTGATAGTAGCTGTGAAGCGCGCCGGCGAGTTCGCGCAGGTATTGCGCGATCAGGTGCGGTTCCAGATTGGCCGCCGCCGCCTCCACCACTTCCGGGTAGCGCGACAGTTCGTTCAGCAGGATTTGCTCGTGCTCGGTGTCTAGGCGGGCCATCTGGGCAATGCCTGCCGCGGTATCGACCGGCGGCAGGCTGCGTTCGGCCAGTTCTTCCAGCACGCGGCATACGCGGGCATGGGCGTACTGGATGTAGTAGACCGGGTTGTCGTTGCTCTGCGAGCGGGCCAGGTCGATGTCGAAGACCAGTTGCGAATCGCCTTTGCGGGCGATCAGGAAGTAGCGCGTGGCGTCGCGGCCGGCTTCGTCGATCAGATCGCGCAGCGTGACGTAGCTGCCCGCGCGCTTGGAGATCTTCACTTCCTCGCCGCCGCGCATCACGGTAATCATCTGGTACAGCACGTAATGCGGCCAATCCTTCGGGATACCGCAATCCAGCGCCTGCAGGCCGGCCTTCACGCGCGCCAGCGTGCCGTGGTGATCGGAACCCAGCACGGTGACGGCGTTTTCGTAGCCGCGCAGCCATTTGCTGCGGTGGTACGCCACGTCCGGCACGAAGTAGGTGTAAGTGCCGTCGGACTTGCGCATCACGCGGTCCTTGTCGTCACCGAAGTCGGTAGTGCGCAGCCAGAGCGCGCCGCCTTCCTCATAGGTGTGGCCGTGGGCGATCAACTCGTGCACGGTTTCTTCCACCTTCGCGTCGGTGTAGAGCGAGGATTCCAAGAAGTACACGTCGAAGCTGACGCCGAAAGCCTGCAGGTCCAGATCCTGCTCGCGGCGCAGATAGGCCACGGCGAAATGGCGGATCGCTTCCAGATCGTCCGCGTTCTTGGCGCCGACCACGGCATGGCCATCGGCAACGATCGTGTCCCCGGCAAGATAGCTGCGCGCGACGTCCGCAATGTAATCGCCGCGGTAGCCGTCTTCCGGCCAGCCCGGATCGCCCGGCGCAATGCCGCGCGCGCGCGCTTGCACCGAGATGGCGAGGTTGTGGATCTGCACGCCGGCGTCGTTGTAGTAGAACTCGCGCTTCACGTTCCAGCCGGTGGTTTCGAACAGGCGCGCGATGCAATCGCCCAGCGCAGCGTTACGGCCGTGACCCACATGCAGCGGCCCGGTCGGATTGGCCGACACGAATTCCACGCCCACCGTACGCCCGCCGCCACTACGGCTGCGGCCATAGTCGTTGCCTTCGGACAGGATGCGACCGGCTTCGGCGTGATACGCCTGCGCGGCCAGGAAGAAATTGATGAAGCCAGGCCCGGCGATCTCCACCTTGCCCACCAGCGCGTTGGCGGGCAGGGCGGCGACCAGCTTTTCGGCCAGTTCCCGCGGCTTGGCGCGCGCCGGCTTGGCCAGCAGCATGGCGGCGTTGGTGGCGAAGTCGCCGTGGTCGCGGCTGCGCGCGCGCTCGATCACAAAGTTGGGCAGGTCGATATCGGCGGGCAGGGCACCGGTGCCCTGGAGGGTCCGCATGGCCGTGAGGACCAGTTCGCGCAGCGCTTCTTTCACAGGAGGGGATCGAATCGGGATGGAACCGCGCATCGTAACAGACCACTGCGCCGGAGCCTTCCGCCTCTGCCAAACGGCCGTCGTCCAGGCGCTTGCGCTGCTGCTGCAGCGCAGTGGACGAACTTGTGGATAAGTCTGTGGGGAAAGTGAAGGGGGCGTGTTCAAGGGCGCGTGAAGATGCGTCCGAAACCTGTTTGTCACGCAATTAGTTCTTTTTAATCAATGGATTAAAATGTGAACTTGATGTGCTTTTCGGTGATATGGCCCTAAGTGGCCTTCGGGCCGCTGTGTGCATAAGTCTTGCCAGCCCCTGTCGGGCCGGCTTGGACAGACGGACAAGGCGGGCAGAGAGCCGCCCGTGTCATACGCCAGTCATGACGCAACGCGACAATAGCTGGGTATCTCCGGCGTCTCCCCCGCTGGCTCGATACGGGACTGCCGCATCCCTCTTACCCTCCCCTCATGCGGCTCCCGGCGCGCACCCTCCCGGTCGCGCCGTTTTTTTTGGCCGTTACGGCCCGCCAATCAGAGCAACCCACGCGCCGCCATCGACACCGGCGAAGCGTGGCCGATCACCAGGTGATCCAGCACCCTTACGCCAATCAGTCGCAGTGCCTGGCCGAGTTCGCGGGTGATCGCCTGGTCGGCGGCACTGGGTTCGGCCACGCCGCTCGGATGGTTGTGGGCGAAGATCACGGCGGCGGCGTTGTGCTTCAAACAGGCGCGCACCACTTCGCGTGGGTGCACGCTGGCCCCGTCCACGGTGCCGCGGAACAGTTCTTCGAAGGCGAGCACGCGATGGCGGTTGTCCAGATAGAGGCAAGCGAATACCTCGTAGGGCAGGTGCCGCAGGCGGGCGCTGAGGTAGTCGCCGCTATCGTGCGGATTGCGCAGCGAGGGCTGCTCGACAAGCTGTTCGGCCAGGCTGCGGCGCGCCAATTCCAGCGCGGCGGCCAGGCGTGCGCGCTTGGCCGGCCCTAGGCCAACGGCGCGGATATCCCCGTCCTGACGGGCGAGCAGGGCGTTCAAGCCACCGGCCTGCATCAGCAATTCGCGGCCCAGGGTGATAGCGTCCTTGCCGCGCACGCCGCTGCCGAGCAGCACGGCCAGCAACTCGGCGTCGGAGAGATGGGCGCTGCCATGCGCCAACAATTTTTCGCGCGGTCGTTCGCTTTCGGGCCACTGTCGAATACTCATGTGACCAGCATCCCGTTCGAGGCGCTTTCCGGACAGCGGTTGGTTTATGTGAATCCGGTAAGCTAGCCGTCTATTCGTACGTCGGGTCCTACTTACGTCATGAGTCTTGCTGAACGTCGCATCTTGCTGGGAGTGTCAGGTGGCATCGCCGCCTACAAGTCCTGCGAGCTGGTCCGCCGCCTGCGCGATCTGGGTGCGCGCGTGCGCGTGGTGATGACCGAGAACGCGACCCGCTTCGTCACGCCCACCACGTTCCAGGCGCTGTCCGGCGAACCGGTGCGGGTGAGCCTGTGGGATGAATCGGCCGAAGCGGCGATGGGCCATATCGAGCTGGCGCGCTGGGCCGAACGCGTGCTGATCGCGCCCGCCAGCGCCGACCTGATCGCGCGCTTGGCGCATGGCCACGCCGACGATCTGCTGACCACGCTGTGCCTGGCTACCGCGGCGCCGGTGTACGTGGCGCCGGCCATGAACCAGCAGATGTGGGCGCATGCGGCCGTGCAGGCGAATGTCGCTACCTTGCGCACGCGCGGCGTGCATCTCCTCGGGCCAGCCTCCGGCGACCAGGCCTGCGGCGAGATCGGCTCGGGCCGCATGCTGGAACCGCACGAGTTGCGTTCGGCGATCGTCGCCTCGTTCGCCAAGCAGGTGCTGCGCGGTAAGAAGGTGGTGGTGAGCGCAGGGCCTACTTACGAAGACATCGATCCGGTGCGCTTCATCGGCAATCGCAGTTCCGGACGCATGGGCTTCGCTGTCGCCGAAGCGGCGGCACAGGCCGGTGCGCACGTAGTGCTGGTGGCAGGTCCGGTCAGCCTGGCCACGCCCGCGGGTGTGGCCAAGCGCGTGGATGTGCGCAGCGCGGCGCAGATGCATGCCGCCGTGACGGAAGCGGTGCAAGGCGCGGACATCTACATCGGCTCGGCCGCCGTGGGCGATTACCGTCCCAACGCAGTGGCCACGCACAAACTCAAGAAACATGACGGCGCCGATCTCACGCTGCAGCTGGCGGAGAACCCGGACATCCTCGCCAGCCTGTCGGCGAAGCAGCCGCATCCGTTCCTGGTGGGTTTCGCCGCCGAAACGCAGAACGTGGAAACCTATGCGCGCGACAAACTGCACCGCAAAGGCCTGGACATGATCGCCGCCAACCAGGTGGGCGAAGGCCTTGGCTTCGAAACCGCCGACAACGCCATCACGCTGTACTGGGCCGACGGCTCGCTGGAACTGCCGCGCGCCGACAAATGCGCGCTCGCGCGCCAGCTGATCGAATGCGTCGCCAGCCGCTACCAGGCGGTGCGCGGATGATCGATGTCGAGGTGAAGATTCTCGATCCCCGCCTGGGCGACAGTATTCCGCTACCGCAGGCGGCCACCGTCGGCAGCGCCGGCATGGACCTGCGCGCCGCCGTGGCCGAGCCGCTCACGCTGCAGCCCGGCGAAAGCGCGCTGGTGCCCAGCGGCATGGCCATCCATATCGGCGATCCGGGCTGGTGCGCGCTGATCGTGCCGCGCTCGGGCCTGGGTCATAAGCACGGGTTGGTGATGGGCAACCTGGTCGGCGTGATCGATGCCGATTACCAGGGTCCATTGATGATCTCGTGCTGGAACCGGGGTACGCAGCCCTACACCATTGCAGTGGGCGAGCGTATCGCGCAATTGCTGCTGGTGCCGGTGGGGCAGGCACGGCTGACGTTGGTCGAGGAATTCGTACCGTCCGAACGGGGCGAGGGCGGATTCGGATCGACCGGAAAACATTGAAGCTGCGGGGAAACGGGGCATGGCAGTGAGCAGCGCACGAGCGCGTTTGCCGGATGTGCAATGGGGGCGGTTGCTGATGCTGGCCGGCGGCACCTTGCTGCTGGCGTTGGGGGTATTCAGCGCCTGGCAGACCTGGCTGATCGCCAATCAGGGCAGCGCGGTGGAGCACGTGCATGCGGCGCAGGACAAGGCCGTGCAAGCGCTCGCCGAAGAAGTCGTGCGGCAGCACCAGCTGGTGAACCGGGCCGTGGCCGGTATTGATGCGAGCGGCTTGCCGGCCAGCGCGCCGCAAGTGATCGCCGCGATCAAGCAGCGCCTGCCGGAAGCCTTGAACATCGAGCTGTACAGCGGCGGCCTGGACGAAGTGCTGCATGCCAACTATCGCGAGTTCGGCTACGCGAAGGCGGCGCAGTTGATGTCGGCGCCGGATGCCGAAGGCGGGCCGCCGGTGGAAGCCATCCTCAAGGCCGCGGGCGATCGCCGCCTTACGCTCGTTGCGCCATTGGGAACGGCACAGAAGCCGCAGGCCTGGGCCTGGATCGAGCTGCCTTTCGCGCCGATGGCTGATCGCTTCGATAGCGTGGCGGTAAGCAGCGGACGGCTGCGGCTGAACCAGAGCACTGATCGTGGCGACAATCTCGAACTGCTGGCCAACGGCAGTGTCAGCGCGGTGGATGTGGAGCCCGCCGGCAAGCCGGTGCCGGGCAGCACGTTCAACGTGGTGGCGGTGTTGCCGGGCGCGTATATCGTGCTGCCGCCGTCGTGGCCGCTGGCTGCGCTGCTCACCTTGGTGGGCCTGGGTGGCGGCGCTGGTTTGTTTTGGTTGTTGACGCGCGCAGGCAGGCAGCGTCACGCACCTACGCTAGAGGAACAGACGTTGTCGGATATCGTGGAAGCCCAACCCAAGCCTGAGCCGAAGCCCGCCCCGGCGCCCGTCGCCAAACCGGCGCCGGCGACGCCCACGCAGGTCAATGTCGATCCGGCGATCTTCCGCGCCTACGACGTGCGCGGCGTGGTGGGCAAGAGCCTTACGCCCGGCGTAGCCAAGCTGCTTGGCCAGTCGATCGGCACGGTGATGCGCGAGAAGGGCCTGCGCGAAATCGTGGTCGGCCGCGATGGCCGCCTGTCCGGTCCGGAGCTGGCGGGCGCGCTGGCTGACGGTCTGCGCCTGGCCGGCATCGACGTGATCGATGTAGGCGCGGTGCCGACGCCGGTGGTCTATTACGCCGCCTATCGCTTCAACACCGGCTGCGGCGTGGCAGTGACCGGCAGCCACAATCCGCCGGACTACAACGGCTTCAAGATCGTGGTCGGCGGCGAAACGCTGTCCGAAGGCGCGATCCAGGATCTCTACCAGCGCATCACCACCGGCGCGCTCGAATCCGACGGTGGCGGCACGCTGCGCCTGGTCGACGTGGTGCCCGACTACATCGAGCGCATCACGGCGGACGTACAGACCGAGCGCCCGTTGAAGATCGTGGTCGATTGCGGCAACGGCATCCCGGGCGCGGTGGCGCCGCAGGTGCTGGAAGGCATCGGTTGCGAAGTGATTCCGTTGTATTGCGAAGTGGACGGCAGCTTCCCCAACCATCATCCCGATCCGTCCGATCCGCACAACCTGGAAGATCTGATTCTCTCGGTGAAGCAGACCGGCGCTGATCTTGGCCTCGCCTTCGATGGCGACGGCGATCGCCTTGGCGTGGTCACGCGCAGCGGCGAGATCATCTTCCCCGATCGGACGCTGATGCTGTTCGCGCGCGACGTGCTGTCACGCCAGCCGGGCGCGACGATCATCTACGACGTCAAGTGCACCGGTCACCTCAAAGGCCAGATTCTCGACGCCGGCGGCAGTCCGCTGATGTGGCGCACGGGCCATTCGCTGATCAAGGCGAAGATGCGCGAAACCGGCGCGGAACTGGCCGGCGAAATGAGCGGCCACTTCTTCTTCAAGGAGCGCTGGTACGGTTTCGACGACGGCATCTACGCCGGCGCGCGCCTGCTGGAAATCCTTGCCGGCGATATCGAAGGCCGTACGCCGGAAGAAATTTTCGCCACCTGCCCCAAAGGCGTTTCCACGCCGGAGCTCAAGGTGGAAATGGCCGAAGGCGAGCACTACCGCTTTATCGAGAAATTCCGCGAAAAGGCCAATTTCGGCGAAGCCACGCTGGTGACCATCGATGGCGTGCGCGCCGACTGGTCGGACGGCTGGGGCCTGGTGCGTCCGTCCAACACCACGCCGATCCTGGTGCTGCGTTTCGATGCGGATAACGAACAGGCGCTCAAGCGCATCCAGGATGTGTTCCGGACGCAGTTGCTGGCGGTGGATCCGGCGTTGAAGTTGCCGTTCTAGTGCTCTGCGCTGGGTGGTTCGGGTGTAAACCTCAACCATCCAGCAATTCGTCGTCCCGGCGAAATACGGGACCCAGCGACTTGTGCTCGCTCGCCCTCAAAGTCACTGGGCCCCGGCTTTCGCCGGGGCGACGGTGGATCAAGCATGTCGGTAAATCGGGCAGCAGGAAGCGCGGAATGCTTCTCGTGCTCCTGCCCAATCAATAGCCGCGATCGGCCTTCTCCGCCGCTTTCAACTCGCGAAAATGCTGCAGCTCCTGCGCCTGCTGCTGCACCGTCGTATCACGCGTCGCCTTTTGCCGTTCTAGCAGGGCGCGCTCGTTGGCCACGACGTTGCGTTGCGCGGCGATCTGGTCGGAAAGGAACTTCGGCACCGGTTTCTTCGCGCGCTCTTCGTCGGCGGCGCGATTGAGCAGGTCGGTGAGCGCGGCGTCCTGGCTGTGCAGGTTCACGCGCGTGGTGTTCATCTGTTCGTCCAGGTTTTCCAGCACCTGTTGCTGCTCGTTCTTGAGCGCGGCTTCGTCGGGATAAGTGTTGAGCAGCAGGATGTCCTTGCTCTTCTGCTCTTCCAGCGCACGCTTCTGCGCCGCGAGCTCATCGGCCTTCTTTTGCGCGGCGGCACGCTCCGCCGGCGTGAGCTGCTTTTGCACGTGCATCGTCACCATGCCGCTGCTGTTGATGACGTCGTAGCCGTATTTGAGGGCGTCCTCGGTGAGGCTGTCGCTGTAATGGGGCAGCCCGCTGGCGTCCACCCAGCGGTAGCGGACACCGCCGGGCGTGGTTTGAGCGACCGCCAGGCCAGCCAGGCCAAGCGACACGATGATGGATGCGCAAAGCGCGAGTCGACGCATGATTCCCCTCCCCGAAGGATGATCTGATCCGCTCTGCGTAGGCGGCATGATGTCCAGAAAGCTCGCAGGTTGTGTTGCGTGGCGCAGGGCAGACTGGCTGTCTGTTCAAGCCACGCGACGCAGCCTGCGGGCTTTCTGGACATCACCCTTCGGGCCGCTCCTGTCTGTCCGCATGCCTTCGGTCCATCGTCTCGACAGACGCCCAGTCTGCCTTCGCCGATGGCCCTGTGCCATGCGAACAGACAGGAACGGTGACGCCCACGCAGAACGGATCAGAGCATCCTCAGTATAGCCACCGCTTTTGACAGGCTCGATGTCTAGAGTGCGCCAACGTGACTGGGTTCACTGGCAGCGTGGGACAGCTCAGCCACGCACGCCGTAGTGTTCGCGATAGGCCAGCATGCGCGGGTGCTGCTCGGCCAGGTCGGGCCGTTCGCCGACGTAGGCCAGCACATCGCCGAAGCTGGTGATGGCGACCACCGGAATGCCGTAGTCGCGCTGCACTTCCTGCGCGGCGGAAAGCTCGCCCTGGCCGCGCTCCTGGCGATCCAGCGCGATCAGCACGCCGGCGGGCGTGGCGCCCTGGGCGCGGATCAGGGCCAGCGATTCGCGCACGGCGGTGCCGGCGGTCATCACGTCGTCCACGATCAGTACGCGGCCGGTAAGCGGCGCGCCGACCAGCACGCCGCCTTCGCCGTGGTCCTTCGCTTCTTTGCGGTTGTAGGCCCAGGGCAGGTCGCGGCCGTGCTGCTCGGCCAGCGCGATGGCGGTGGCGGCGGCCAGCGGAATGCCCTTGTAGGCGGGGCCGAACAGCATGTCCACCTGCAGACCGGAATTGACCACGGCCGACGCGTACGCGCGGCCAAGGCGAGCGAGCGCCGCGCCGGAATCGATGCGGCCCATGTTGAAGAAATACGGGCTGACGCGGCCGGACTTGAGCGTGAATTCGCCAAAGCGCAGCACGTCGCGTTGCAGGGTGAGTTCGATGAAGTCGCGCTGGTAATCGTGCATGGAGATAAGGGCATCGGGGACAAGATGCGCCATGGTAGCGCGTCCCCCGCGCCATGCTCGATTGCTATCATGGCCTGTCCCCACGAGGAACACCCATGCGCATCATCAGCTTGAACGCCAACGGCATCCGCTCCGCCGCCACCAAAGGTGTCTTCGAATGGCTGCGCCAGCAGCGCGCCGACGTGGTCTGCCTGCAGGAAACCAAATCGCAGGAAGACCAGCTTGCCGATCCGATGTTCCGTCCCGACGGACACCACTGTTTCTATCGCGACGCCAGCAGCAAGAAGGGTTACAGCGGTGTGGCGATCTACGCCAAGCGCGAGCCGGACAAGGTGATTACGCAACTGGGCTGGGATGAATTCGACAACGAAGGGCGCTACATCGAGGCGCGCTTCGGCAATCTCAGCGTGGTCTCGCTGTATGTGCCTTCAGGTTCATCGGGCGAAGAGCGCCAGCAGTTCAAGTTCAAGGCGATGGACCGACTCTTGCCGATCTTCGACAAGTGGCTCAAGAGCGGACGCGATTACGTGCTGTGCGGCGACTGGAACATCGTGCGCAGCGAATTGGATATCAAGAACTGGAAATCCAACCAGAAGAACTCCGGCTGCCTGCCGGAAGAACGCGCCTGGCTCAATGACCTGATCGACAAGCGCGGCTGGGTGGACAGCTTTCGTGCGATCAAGCCGACGGCGGTGGAATACACCTGGTGGTCCAACCGCGGGCGCGCACGCGAAAACAATGTGGGATGGCGTATCGACTACCAGATCGTGACGCCCTCGCTGCAGAAGCGGCTCAAGCATTGCTCGGTCTATCGCGACGAACGCTTCTCCGATCACGCGCCGTACACGGTCGACTATGCCGACTGAAGCGGAGGCTTCGGCCGCGCGCAAGCCATCCGTCTGGCAGGCGTTCTCGCAGCCCGCCGCGTGGACGATGTGCCTGCTGGGCTTTTCCTCCGGCCTGCCGTTTCTGCTGGTGTCCTACACCTTGTCGTTCTGGCTGAAGGAAAACGGCATCGTGTTGAAGGACATCACGATGATCGCCAGCGCCGGCATGACCTACGCGTTCAAGTTCGTGTGGGCGCCCTTGCTGGATCACTGGCGGCTGCCGCTGTTCACGCGGCTTGGCCAGCGCCGCGGATGGCTGCTGCTGGCGCAGCTTGGGGTGATCGCCGGATTGCTCGTCATGGCGGCGCTCACCCCGCAGCAACTGCCGTTGTTCGTCGCCGCAACGTTGTTCGTCGCATTCATGGGCGCCACGCAGGATATCGCCGTGGACGCGTACCGCATCGAGATCGCGCCGCCCTCGGCGCAAGGCGCCTTGGTGGCGACCTATGCGTTGGGTTATCGGCTTGGTCTGCTCGTCTCCGGTGCGCTGGCGCTGATCCTGGCCGATCACATCCGCTGGAGCGCGATCTACGTGCTGATGGCGGTGGCGATGGCGATTCCCGTGCTCACCACGCTGACCATGCGCGAGCCGGACGTACGCCGCTCTATACCTGCATCATGGCGGGAAGCGATGCGGGAAAGTGTGCTCGATCCTTTCACCGATTTCTTCAAACGTTACGGCTGGGCGCTCGCGCTGCTGACACTGGTGTTCATCCTGCTGTTCAAGATTCCGGAGCAGGCGATCATCGGCGGGCTGATGGGACCGTTCTACCGCGACATGGGCTTTTCCAATACCGAAATCGGCGCGGTCACCAAGCTCTATGGTGTCTGGATCGCCATCCTCGGCGCCTTCGCCGGCGGCGCGGCGGTGGCACGCTGGGGTGCATGGCGGTCGCTGGGCGTATGCATCGTGCTGGGCGCGATCAGCAATCTGCTCTACATCCTGCTGATCGGCCACCAGGGCCAGCTGACGATGCTGACCCTGGCCATCTCCGGTCAGAATTTCTTCGAAGGCATGCTGGGGCCGCCGACCGTGGCCTTCCTTTCCTTGCTGGTGAATCGCCAGCACACGGCCACGCAATACGCGCTGCTGAGCTCCTTGGTGAACCTGCCCGGCAAGGTGCTCGGGTTTTTCGCCGGCGGCATCGTCGCCAGCGCCGGCTATGGCGGCTATTTCGTGATCACCGTGTGTTCGGTGCTGCCGGCGATGCTGTTGTTCGCTTGTCTCTGGCGACGCTTTGATCCGATGGCTGTCCCCTCAAGCTAAGGAAAGAGCTGAAAACGCTCACACCTCGACTGCGAACTGATCCACGAATCGCCACGCTGGCGATTGCAGGCTTCGATGCAGTTGGCGAGGATCGGTGCACAGGGCAGTGTGGTAGCGGAGCGACCGTCCTATGCCGGATTTGATGATTCGTCACATTGATCGATTGATGGCAGAGCGCATCAAGCTGCTGGCGAAGGCGCGCCAGTGGTCGATCAACGATGTGGTACTGCAGGCGTTGCGCCAGGGTCTGGGCGTGGCGGAAAACAACGGCATGCTCGCCGAGAATTTGCTGGAACCGTCCGACCTTTCTTTCGGCGGGCACTGGGATGCCAGCGAGCGCGCGGCTTTTCAGGAAGCGTTGCAGGCCTTGACAATGGCGCGTTCGGAACAGCTTGCGCCCACGGCGCAGGTCAGCGAATTGCTGGAATGATCAGCGTGCGTCGCGCGGGGCTGGATACACCGCCCCGAGCACGCGATAGCCTTTCGCGCCCGTAACCGCGGGGAGATTGCCCGGCAGGCCAAGCAGCCGTTGCCGCGCCAGCCACGCGAAGGCGGTGGCTTCCAGGTAATCCGGATCGACGCCGTAATCCGCGGTGCTGGCCAGTTCGCGCGGGTGCAGCAGCTGCCGCAGGCGCTGCATCAGCACCGGGTTATGCACGCCGCCGCCGCACGCCAGTACGTCGAAAGCATCCTTGGCGTGCGCGTCGATCGCCATCGCGATGCTGCGTGCGGTCAGTTCCAGCAAGGTGGCCTGTACGTCTTCCGGCGCCAGCGATACCGCGTGCAGGTGTGCGTCCAGCCAGGTCAGATGGAAATGCTCGCGTCCGGTGCTCTTGGGCGGCGGCAGCGCAAAATAGGGATCGCGCAGCAGTTCCGCGAGCAACGGTTCGTGCACCTGTCCGCTGGCCGCGAACGCGCCGCCGCGATCGAACGCTTCGCCACGATGGTGCAGGCACCACGCATCCATCAGTCCGTTGGCCGGCCCGGTGTCGAAGCCGAACACATCGCCGTTGGTGGATAGCACCGTGATATTGGCGATGCCGCCCAGATTGAGCACGACGCGCGTGCGCCCAGGCGTGTTGAGCAGCATCGCATGCACGGCCGGAAGCAGGGGCGCGCCCTGGCCGCCTGCGGCGACATCCGCGCTGCGGAAATCCGCCACCACATCGATGCCGCTGCGTTCGGCGATCACCGCGGCATTGCCGATCTGCAACGAGAACGGATGTTCGCCGGTGGGGCGATGTCGAATCGTCTGCCCATGCGATCCGACGGCGCGCACCGCGGATGCGGGCGTACCGCTTTGTGCGAGCAACGTCTCGACGGCGTCTGCGAAGCAATGGCCGATGGCTACGTCCAGGCGTCCGAATGCATCGAGGTCGAGCGTGGTTTCGCTTTGTGCGACGCGCAGGATCTGCGTCCGCAGCGATGCCGGCCACGCATGCGTCAAGGCATGCACCAGCCGCGGTTGATGGTCGTCGAAGCGCACCAGCGCGGTGTCGATGCCGTCCGCGCTGGTGCCGGAAATCAGGCCGATATAGAGCTCTGCGGCCTCAGCCACGGGCTCAGTCATCGCTGCGCGTGGTGGATTTGGCGCGCGCGAGCTTGTAGTTGTTGTCGATTTCCATCAACCGCGCAAGCTGCGGCTTCACTACGCCGTTCTTGAACTGCGCCAGTTGCGCGCCCGGCAACGGCTCCGGCTTGGGCAAGGTGACGGTCTGCGGATTGCGCTGCACGCCGTTGACGCGGAATTCGTAATGCAGATGCGGGCCAGTGGCCAGGCCGGTCATGCCGACATAGCCGATCACATCGCCCTGATGCACGTGCTGACCCACGCGTTCGTTCGCAAAGCGCGACATATGGCCGTACGCCGTGCTGATCTGGCCGTTGTGCTGGATGATCACGAAATTGCCGTAGCCATTCATCCAGCCGCGGAACTTGATCACGCCGTCGCCGGCGGCATGGATGGGCGTACCGCTGGGCGCCGCATAGTCCACGCCTTTATGCGCGCGCATCAAGCCGAGGATCGGATGCATGCGTGCCGCGCTGAAGGGCGAGGAAATGCGCGTGAAATCCACCGGAATGCGCAGGAAGGATTTCTGGATTGGACGGCCGTCTTCGCTGAACCAGCCATAGCTGCCGTCGGCGCGCTTGAAGCGATAGGCCGTGTAACGCTGTCCCTGGTTGATGAATTCGGCCGCGACGATATCGCCTTCGCGCAAATAGGCGCCGTCGCGATACACCGTGTCGTAGATGACGGTGAAGCTGTCGCCCACGCGCAAATCCTGCACGAAGTCGATGTCGTACTTGAAGAGATCGGCCAGCTTGATCACCATCGCGTTGCTCAAGCCCGCCTTGTTGGCGGCGGCGAACAGCGAATCGTCGATCACGCCATGGGCGATCTGTTCGCGCGTTTCCACCGAGCGCGCAACCATGCTCATGCTGGGCGTGGCGCCATCGAGGCGAATCACGGCGCGCGTGGATTCGTCCTT
>CBJMMB010000073.1:0-20036 GCA_966430775.1 uncultured Dyella sp.
TATATCCCGCATGGATATAAATGGATTCCGGCCTTCGCCGGAATGACGATGAGGTACTGAGAGGCTTACCTAAATAGATACCGTCAACCTATCGCCTGCCACAGCTCCCTAAGCTCCCGACGATCCATCGTGTCCGCATCACTCGACACATCATCACGCCACGAATCCAGCAACTGCTTCGCATCCCCCACACGCCCCTGCTCCAGCCACAACCGCGCAAGGTCCATCGCCGCGCGCAGTTCCCACGCACGCGCACCTTGCTGCCGGCTCAAGGCAAGCGATTCCTCCAGCACCACTTGCGCCGGCATCGTATCGCCGCCGCCGAGCGCCTTGAGAATGCTCGCTTTGATGCGCAGCAGTTCGGGCAAGGCGAATGCATCGCCGCTCTTGCGGCAATGTTCGATCGTGCCTTCCACCAGGCGGCCGGCTTCGGCGTGGCGGCCGGTGAGTATCAGGCCTTCGGCCAGGGCGATTTCGAAGGTGGTGGTGAGCAGTTCATAGCGCATGCCATGCAGGCGGGCCAGGCTTTCGTGCAGCCAGTCGATGGCCTCGTCCGGCTGGTGGGCGCGTACCGCGATGGCGCCGCGCATGCCCAGCGCGGCCGCCATGTATGGCGCCAGCATGTTCGCTTCGGCGATCTTCGAAAAGGTCGCCAAGCTGGCGTTCGCTTTATCCAGGTCGCCGGTCCAGATGTAGATGCCCAGCGTCCATACCAGGGCGATGCAATGCGTAACAGGATGATCCAGCGCGGCCGCCTCGCTTTCGACGCGCTGCGCCCATTGCCTGGCCTGATCCGGAAAGCCCTGCAGCCAAAGCGTTCGCGCCAGGGCCAGGCCGGTGCGATTGCGATGGTCGAAACCGTAGTGCACGGAGTGGCTGCGGCGTGGCGGCTGGCTGTATTTCAGCGATTTTTCCAGCTCGCGGCGGGCAAGCATCTGGTCGCCGAGCAGATGATGCGAAACGCCTGCGAGCGATGCGGCCACGGCGATAGCTTCGGGTTCGCCGATGGCATCGCCCACGCCGATGGCCTGTTCCGCCCACGCCAGCGACGAGGCGAAATCGCCGATGCGCTCGTAGAAGATTTGCAACCGGCCGAGCAGTCGAAGCTGGGAGCAGGCATCGTCCAATGCCGTCGCAATCTCCATCGCGCGCAACAGGGCGGTTTCGGCGGCGCCGCTGTTTCCGCGCGTGAACATCAGCACCAGGCCGAGCGCAGCTTGCAGCTCCATTTCCACCGGCGTACCGAAATAGCCCAGTTCGAGCAGTTCCGTGGCGCGCGCGCACCAGGTGCGGCACTCCACCATCAGCGAGAAATGCAAAAACAGCGATGCGCTCGCCGCAGCAAGCGGCAACGCAAGACCCGCGTCGCCTTGTGGACCGAAACTCCATTCAAGCGCACTGCGGATGTTGCCCAGCTGATTGGCCAACCGCGCCGAACGATCGAAAACCTCGTCGGGCGTGCTGCCGAGCTGGCCGAGAAGTTCGGTGTAATAGGCCGCATGCCGGAAGGCGACGGCGTGTACCTGGGCCTGGCCATGCAAGGCCAGCCTTTCCCGAGCGTAGGCGCGCGTCATCTCCAGCAGACGATACGCATGGATCGCTTCGGAATGGTCGACCGCCACCAGTCCCTTGGCTGCCAGCTCGTCCAATGCGGCGACCGCGGCGAGTTGGTCGATCTGCGCATCGGCGATCACTTGCGAGGCCGCGTCCACCGAAAACGGCCCCACGAAAATGGCAAGCCGGTCGAACACCAGCCGCTCTTGCGGCGACAGCAGGCCGTAGCTCCAGTCGAGCGTCGCGCGCAAGGTCTGCTGCCGCGGCAATGCGGTGCGTCGACCGGCCCAGCCCAGCGAAAAGCGTTCGCCAAGTAGCGCGTGCGTGGCCTGCACGCCGTGTGTCGCCACGCGCATGGCCGCCAGCTCGATCGGCAACGCCATGCCGTTCAATCGCCGGCACATATCGGCGACAAGGCGGACGTTTTCCGCATCCAGCAGCAGCGAGGCGTTGCCGGCGGAGGCGCGTTCCACGAACAGCCTCACCGCCGGAAAGGCGAGCAAGGCTTCTACCGTGAAATCGCCCGTTTCCGGCGGAAAATCCAGCGCGCCGAGCCAATGCAACTGTTCGTCACGCGTGCGTAGCGGTTCGCGGCTGGTGGCCAGCACGCCGGTGTCCGGCGCGCCTTCCCGGATGCGCTCGATGACGCCCGAAACGGCATCGACGAGATGCTCGCAGTTGTCGATCACCAGCAGCAGCTTGCGCGTGCGCAGATGCGCGAGCAGCACGAACACCGGATCGTCCGCCTGCACCGGCAGTCCCACGGCGCCGGACAATGCGGACGGCACGAGCAAGGGATCCTCAACCTGCGCAAGGTCGACAAAATGTACGCGCTCATACGGCCCATCGCCGAGCCGGTATCCCACTTCGACGGCGAGGCTGGTCTTGCCCACGCCACCGGCGCCGACAATGGTGAACAACTGCGGCTTGGCGAGGCGGTCGACGATCACGCGAACGTCGGCTTCGCGCCCGATCAGGCGCGCCCGCGGCGGCAGCGCGCCCACGTGAGTCGAAAGCGCTTTGGCTTCCGTCATCGGCTCGGTTTTCGGCGCTTCGGCAGGCGCGCCGATTCGGTCGAAGATCATGTCGACCGTGCCGACAAAGGCATAGCCAACTCCCACTTGCGTGCTGATGTAGCGCGCGCCGCCTTCGCCATCGCCAAGGATGCGGCGCAGGCCGGTCATATGGAAACGCAGGCTGCCTTCCTCGACGATGGCCTCGGCCCATACCCGCCGCAGCAGTTCCCGTTTGGAAAGCACCCTGCCCGGCTGCTCGAGCAAGGCGATCAACAGATCCAGCGCGCGTCCGCCGATCTCCACCGGCATGCCATCCCTGGTAAGCAGCCGCTTGGCCGGAACGACATGGAACGGGCCGAAGGCGATGCTGACGGCAGACGATGGACGCAGGTCATCGGTAATGGCTTCCACCGGAATCGCTCTCTCGTATCGTGTGCCAGCAGATGGCAGCGGAACAGCCAGGTTCGCAACGTCCTGCATCATAAAGGATTCACGGTACGGCTTATCGCCGGATTCCCCAAGCCTTCGCGACAACTCAGCCAAGCGCGAGGCTCACCTCGATATTGCCTCGCGTGGCCTTCGAATACGGACAGGTCTGGTGGGCCGCGTCGATCAACAATTGCGCAAGCTCGGGTTCCAGCCCGGGCAGCGACACCGTCAATCGCGCCTGCAGAAAGAAACCTTGCTCGCCATGACCAAGATCCACTTCGGCGGATACGGCCGCATCAGCGGGAAAATCGATCTTGCGCGCATGCGACGCATGGCGCAGCGCGCCGATGAAACACGCCGACCAGCCCGCCGCGAAAAGCTGCTCGGGATTCGTGCCGGTACCGGGCGCGCCCGGCGGGGTAAGCCGGATATCGAGCCGGCCATCGTCGCTGCGCGCGACGCCATCGCGGCCGCCCGTGGTGTGGACCCTGGCGGTGTAGAGAATTTTCTGGACGGTGATCATGCTGTTTCCTGGTCGTGCAAGCGCGTTTGCATCACGGCCATCCTGCGAGGATGCCGGCTTCGACCAGGGTGACGAGCTTGGCGGGAGATCACCAGTTAGAAGGTGTTAGCGCGTGTTATTTCGGCAGGCGGCGCGATATCAACACCGGTATCTGAACAGTCCAATTTCTCATTGGAAGGCGTTCGGCCTTGTTTCTAGACTGCCCGATTGCGGCTCAGAGGGAATACATTCATGACAGAAAACAATGCGTGCTACACCGTGGGCATCGTCGGCGTCGGCAAGATCGCGCGCGACCAGCACCTGCCCGCCATCGCGGCCAATCCCGGCTTCAAGCTGGTGGCAAGCGCGAGCCGTCACGCGCAGGTCGAGCACGCGCGCCATTACACCGATATCGAAGCGCTGCTCGCCGCCGAGCCGGAGCTCGATGCCGTTTCGCTGTGCGCGCCGCCGCAGGTGCGTTATGCGCAGGCACGCGCTGCGTTGCTCGCGGGCAAGCACGTGATGCTGGAAAAACCGCCCGGCGCGAGCGTGAGCGA
Source organism: uncultured Dyella sp. (assembly GCA_966430775.1). Classification (GTDB taxonomy): domain Bacteria; phylum Pseudomonadota; class Gammaproteobacteria; order Xanthomonadales; family Rhodanobacteraceae; genus Dyella_B. Next base: position 4,059 of record CBJMMB010000073.1, read on the forward strand.
AGTGGAAGCCTTGCGCGACCTGGCGCGCCAACAAGGCCGCACGCTGTTCGCCACCTGGCATTCGCGCTACGCCAGTGCGGTGGAACCGGCTCGTGCATGGCTCGCCAATCGCCGCCTGCGCGCCGTGCACGTGCGCTGGAAAGAGGACGTGCGCCGCTGGCATCCAGGCCAGGACTGGATCTGGGAACCGGGTGGCATGGGCGTGTTCGATCCGGGCATCAATGCGCTGTCGATCGTGACCCGCATCCTGCCGAACGAGGTGCTGCTGCATAACGCCACCCTGCACGTCCCCGCCGATTGCGCCACGCCGATCGCCGCCGAACTCGATGGCATCGATGCCACCGGCGTACCCGTGCGCGCGGAATTCGACTGGCGCCATGGCCCGGTCGAGCAGTGGGAAATCGACGTCGACACCGATGACGGCCTGCTCTCGATCAGCGAAGGCGGCAAGCGCCTGGTGATCGCCGGCGAGCCGGTCGCACTGGGCGCCGAACGCGAATATCCGGCGCTGTACGAACGCTTCCATGCGTTGATCAGCCACGGCACCGACGATGTGGACGTGCGCCCGCTGCGACTGGTCGCCGATGCGTTTTTGTTGGGGAAGCAGGTGCAGCTCGAGGCGTTTGGGCGCGGGTAGTCGCGATTCACTTGAGCCCCTCTCCCTCCGGGAGAGGGGTTGGGGTGAGGGTACGAGCAGCGCGCGATCACCACGACTTGCGCAAGCACTGAACATCGCGCTTCGCCCGAACCCTCACCCGCCTGTCGGCACCCTCTCCCGGAGGGAGAGGGACCCACTCAGGCACGCTTCCGCGTGACGACCACGTCAACGCCTTCACTTCCTTCCCCCTCGCCTCTTCACCTTCCGATGCCCCTGCGCCTCGGAGGATGGCCTTATGGCCAAACAAGCAACTGTAGTCGCACATGAGCGGAGAGCGAACCTGGAGCAACTGCGGCGCCGCAAGATGGCGCAGTCGGCGCATGCGTTCGTGCGCGGCAGCATCGAGCAGTTCTACGCATGGATAAGCTCCCCGCACGCGCCGTCACTGCCGGAAGGCCCCGACATCTGGATCTGCGGCGATTGCCACGTGGGCAACCTGGGTCCGCTGGCGGATGAGGATGGCCACGTGCATATCCATCTGCGCGATTTCGACCAATGCGCCATCGCCAACCCTGCGTTCGACCTGTGCCGATTGGCGCTTTCGCTGGCGGTGCTGGCACGCAGTTCGGATCTGCCTGGCCTGAGCACCGTGCACATATTGGAAGGCTTGTTGGCGGGTTACGAATCGGCGTTTCCGAACGCCGACGATCCCCCGCCTTCCCTGCCGCCTTACCTCCGCATGCAAATCCAGCGTGCGCATGCGCGCAGCTGGAAAGTGCTGGCGCGCGAGCGGCTGGAAGGCAAGACGCTGCGCCTGCCTTTGGGCAAGGCGTTCTGGCCGATCACGACGCGTGAGCACCGTGCGCTGAACGCGTTGTTCCAGGAACCGGCCATGATGCGCCTGGCGACACAGTTGCGCGGGCGGCCCGACGGCGGCACGGTGCGCGTGCTCGATGCGGCGTACTGGCGCAAGGGCTGCAGCTCGCTAGGGCGGTTGCGTTATGCGGTGCTGCTGGATATCGAAGGCGCCGCCAAGAATGGCAACGATCTATGCCTGATGGACATCAAGGAAGCGGTATCGCCCATGGTGCCGATGCCGCGTTCGATCGCGTTGCCGGAAGACGATGGCCAGCGCGTGCTGGAAGGCGCGCGCCAACTGTCGCCCGCACTCGGCGATCGCATGGGTGCATCCACGCTGCTCGGGCGCCCGGTGTTCGTGCGCGAGCTGCTTCCGCAGGATCTCAAGCTCGACATCGTCAGCCTGAAGCAAAAGAAGGAGCGCCGTCTTGCGGCCTATCTTGGCCACGTCGTGGGCCGCGCGCATGCGCGCCAGATGGATGACCACGCCCGCAAGGAGTGGTGCCGGCAACTGAAGAAAAACCATTCCCGTTCGCTGGAAGCGCCGTCATGGCTGTGGCGCACCACGCTGGGCTTGCTTGCGGAGCATGAGCGTATCTATCTCGAACACTGCCGTCGTTACGTCGGCAGGGAAGAATCGTTCATGGCCGATCGCGAGCCAGCGGTGCATTGAAGCGGCGGGACGTTGACATTGGCTTCTCTCCTCTCCAGCGCCGGCATCACACAAGCGCCTGCATGATCAGGCACACATACCCGCAACGAGGTGGGGTGCGACGGAGGCGATGATGTCTGGTTCGGTCCATAACGGGCGTGCCTTGCTGTTGATCGACGTCTTCAGTCACTTCCATTTCGAGGACGGCGCCGCGCTTGCCCGCGCCCAGGCCAGCGCGGCATCCGGCATGGCGGCAGCGGCCGCGGCGTGTCGTCGCGAAGGCGTTTGCGTGGTGTATTGCAACGACAATTTCGGGCAATGGCAGGACACCTGGCAGGACGTGCTGGCATATACCGGCCGGCGTGGCCCGCCGGAATCGGCCGCGATGTTGAAGCAGCTTTATCCGGAGCCTGGCGATATCGTGCTGCTCAAATCCCGCCATTCCGCTTTTTTCAATACCCAGCTCGCGTCCTTGCTCGATGCCCTGTCGATTCGCAAGCTGGCGCTTGGCGGCGCGGCGACGGACGTCTGTGTGCTGAGTTCGGCCATGGATGCGCGCGTGAGGGACCTGGAGGTTGCCGTATTGAAAGACGCGACCGCGGCGGCGTCGGAACAGCGTCATGCCCGCGCGCTGGCCTTGATGCAGGACAGCCTGGACATACACGTTTGTACGCACGATGCATGGCTCTCGCCTACCCCATCGCCTGCAACGCCCTAAGGCCATCGCTACGGAGTTCATGCATGCGCAGTCTACCTGAGGGTTCACGACAAGGACCGTGGTGGAAACGCCTGAGCGCAGGGTTCGTCACCGGTGCGGCGGACGACGATCCCAGCGGTGTGGCGACCTACTCGCAAGTGGGTGCGAAGTTCGGTTACGCGATGTTGTGGGTGGTGTTCCTGACGATCCCATTGATGATCGCGATTCAAATGGTGAGCGCGCGCATCGGCCGGGTATGCGGGCGCGGCCTGGCGGACACGCTGATGCGCAACTTTCCCGCGCCGGCCGTGTGGTCGCTGCTGGCGTTTCTGGTGATCGCCAACATCATCAATATCGGCGCGGACCTGGCGGCGATGGGCGCCGCATTGCAGTTACTGATCGGCGGGCCGCACCTGGTGTATGCGCTCGGCTTTGCGGTGGTTTCCACGGTGCTGCAGGTTTATCTCTCCTTCGAGAAATATTCGCCGGTGCTCAAGGCGCTTGCGCTCAGCCTGTTTACCTACGCAGGCACGGTATTCGCCGTGCACGTGGATTGGGGCAAGGCGCTGCACGCCACGCTGCTGCCCGCATTGCAATGGAATACGAGCTATCTCACCGGTATCGTCGCCGTGCTCGGCACCACCATCAGCCCCTACCTGTTCTGCTGGCAAGCCGCACAGGAAGTGGAGGAGCTGCGCGAAAGCGATGAACGCGAACCGCTGCGCCACGCGGACGAACAGGCGCCGGACGCACTGCGGCGCATCGCCTTCGACACCATCGTGGGCATGGTGTTTTCGAACGTCATCGCCTTTTTCATCATCCTGGCCGCGGCGGCCACCTTGCACACGCATGGCAAGACCGATATCCAATCCGCCTCCGACGCGGCCGAAGCGCTCAAACCGATTGCCGGTCGCTTTGCGTTCGAACTGTTCGCAACCGGCATCATCAGCACCGGCCTGCTCGCAGTGCCGGTGGTCGCCGGCGCCACCGCGTTCGCGGTAGCGGGCGGCGCGCACAAGCCGTACGGGCTGGACCGCAAGCCGAAACAGGCCAAGCTTTTCTACGGCGTACTGGTGGGATCGATGGTGCTGGGCGCGGCGCTCACGTTCTCGCCGATCGATCCGATCAAGGCGCTGTACTGGAGCGCCGTCGTCAACGGCGTGTGCGCGGTGCCGCTTATGGCGGCCATCATGATCGTCGCACGCCGCGCGCGTGCCATGGGCAATCACGTGGTGCGTGGTTGGCTGCTTGCGCTGGGCTGGATCGCGACCGCCGTGATGGGCATCGCCGCCGTCGTCATGTTCGCCACGCTGGGCAAAAGTTGAATCACCCCGTGATCCCCTCCCCTACTACACGCAGGGGAGGGAATGCATCAGCAATCAAGCGACACGCTACGGGTACTGCTCCCACGCATCATCATCGGCAATGCCGACAGGTGTGACGAGGGTGATGGCCTGGTTGCACAGATCGAGCATGTTCACCGACTGCTCCGAATAACTGTGAAGACCGTTGATGAAGTACTGGACGCGGTTGAGCAGGATGTGCGAACCGTCCTTCGACCACTGCACCGGATAGAAATATTCATCCGCAACCAGATGCGTGGTGATCTGCCGTGGATGGGTGCCGTCGTTGTTCATTACGAAAATGGCGCCGAATTGATTCACGCCCGAACCGGGAATGTAGACGTTCTGGGTATACGCAATATGCTTGCTGTCGGGTGACCAGATGGGCCCGGCGCCCCAAAGCGGACCGGCTTCCGATCCTATGCCGGTGTTGGTGACGAAGTCCGCGATCACCATCGCCGAGTTGTTCCAGCGCAGCACGGCATGCGTGCCGTCGGGCGAGACGACGAAATTCGACGGGTAGTCGCCCTCGTACCAGTGGAAAATCCACGTGGCCTTGCCGGTACTGACGTCCACGCGATAGACGTCGGACCACTGCGGCGGATCCAGCCCGCCCTGCGCCCAGTCGGTCCAGTTCACATCGAGGAAGATGGACTTGCCATCGCTGGACCATTGCGGGGTGGTAATTGTCGCGTCGGTCGGTTCCGGGCAAAACAGGATGTGCTGATCGTCGCCGTTGGTCTTCACCAGGGCCAGGCAATCGTTCTGCTGGAAGCCACCATCGAGATAGGCGATCCAATGATCGGGTCCCACCGCCGGATTCTGATGCATGGTGGAACCCACGGTAATCTGCCGCAGATGATTGCCGTCGCGATCCACACGAAAAAGCTGCGCGGCGGTGTAGTTGGGGTTGGTGCGCTCGAAGACCACGTCGTGGCCATGCGCAAACCATCTCGCGCCGATATCCAGGTTACCGATCGTCATCGGCGTCAGCTGCGTGCTGGCGCCTCCGGCAGCCGGCGCCCGATACAGGGCAATGGCGTCCGTATAGAGACCGCTGCTGACGACATGCGATTGCGAATAAATCACCGAACCGCGCAATTCATGGTCGGCGGCCTGGCTCGCGGGTGCGCATAACGTTGCCAACGAAATGGCCGCAACAAGCGACGGGGTCGCCGAAAGGCGACGCAGTAGCTGCGTAACTTTCATGATGAGTTACCTCCCTAGCCCCTGCGCGCGCGATGCTAATGTCGCGCCTGTGAAGCACAGGAAAAGGCAGCTCATTCATTATTCGACGTTCGATGACTTGCTTGCATTGAATTGCATTTGTCAACGAATGCTCGTTTGTCATCGTTCGCAGCGGAATACGCTGAACGGCGCAACGTCTGCCGGGTGACACATCGTTGCGCTTGTGCGCAAATCCCAGGCGGAGGTGATTAACCTTCGAAATAGCCGCGCCGGCCACCGCATGGACGATGGCCGGCACGCGAGCTTGCGTATTACTTCATTGGCGAAACAATGTTGTTCGACTGCGTGACGTATCGCGACGAACTGGCGACCTCGATGTCGCGCGGCGCCGTGCCCGGCGTGAAGATCGATTTGCCATGCACGTAATACCACTCATCGCCGTTGTAGTTGATGGTGTTGTCGGCGATGTGCACATAGCTGGAATCGGCCGAGATATCCACGCCGAACAGGTAATTCTGGGTCAGCGTGCTGTTGCTGATGGTCATGTTCTTCGGCCCACCGGTGTAGACGCCGAAACCCTTGTTGTTTTCCGCCTTGACCTTGTACAGCGTCAGCGCATCCACGTTGTGGTGCACTTCCAGGCCATTGCCGTTGTTGTTCGACAGGTCGGTGTTTTCCAGGCGCACCTGCGAGGCCCAGCCCTGCGCGCGCGGCTCGATGTCGATGCCCGATTGCGGCGCCGTGCCGTGGGTGCCGGTGAAGCTGCTGTTGACCACATACACGCGGTTGGCCGGCGTGATCGACATGCCCTGGCGGCGATTGTTCTTGGACTTGACGTGGTTCAGCGTGATGTCGGTCGCCACCTTGCCCGAGCCGAGTGCGCCGATCAGCAGGCCATCGCCCCAGCAGTCCTGGATGGTGATGTCATGCACGTAGACCATGTCCGACGAAGAGATATTGATGCCATAGCCCCATTCGCCGCCGGACGTGCCGCGATGGCTGTAACGCTCGCCGATCACGCCGCCACCGACGATCTCGACGTTATTGACGTTCCACACTTTCACCACCCAGGAACGTCTTTCGCTGTTGCCGATGGCCTTCAGCGCCGCGCCACTGGCCAGAGACAGGCGGTCGTGCGAGCGCAGGCTGATGCCCTTGAGTGCGTCGATCATGTAGGTGCCGTTTGGCACGATGATGGTGCCGCCGCTCGCCGGCAGTGCATCGATGGCGGCTTGGATGGCTTTGGTGTCGTCCATGGAGCCATTCCCCATGGCGCCGAAATGACGAACGTTGACGACGGCGGAGCCGATTGAAATATGCGGTGTTGCTGTCCACCAGTTGCTTGCGGAAGCCGGCAAGGTCACTACCGAGAGTGCAAGCGACGCGGCAGCAGCCAGAACTTTATGGTTGAGCTTGCGTCGAATGAATACGCCCGAGTACGGGAAGAAATGCCCCTGTGCGCGTTGCTGCGCAGACCAATTTTTCACGTCTGAAATCGCCTCTTTGTTGTGAACGGCCCGGGTAAGGTCGGTCATTCACACGTGAAAATGCAAATGTGAAATTTCGGAAGTATTCAATTTTGTCAAAATAACGGAATTCGTATGTTGTTTTTTATAGCCTGAGCCGCGGTAGCGGCGATTTTGACCGTTATCGACGTACAAATGGACGTCTATACGTCCATTTGACAAAGCTTATTTACACAAACGAAAACGTCAGTCGAGTGTGCCCGCTCCGAAGCGTTCATCCGCATTTCGCTTCACGGCAACTTCCAACGCTATCGACAGGCCCTTCACCACATCGTCCCTGCTCATGCTCGGCGCATTCGCAACAAGCACCGCTTGTGCGGGAAGGTAGGGGATATGGATAAACCCCGCGCGCATGCCGCGATGGCTCGCAGCGATATGCAACATCAGGTACGCCACGTGATTGCAGACGAAGGTACCGGCCGTATTGGACACCTCCGCAGGCAAACCTTCGTCGAGCAGCGCCTTGAGCATGGCCTTGATCGGCAGCGTGCTGAAGTAGGCGGCGGGGCCATCGGCTACGACGGCTTCATCGATCGGCTGCGCGCCGGCATTGTCCGCGATGCGCGCATCCTGCACGTTGATCGCCACGCGCTCGATGGAAAGACGGCTGCGTCCACCCGCCTGCCCTACGCCGAGCAGGATGCTCGGCTCGAACTCACTCACCATCGAATCCAGTTCGCGCTGCGAATCGGCGAACGCGGTCGGCAGCAGGCGCGATACGACTTGGTGGTCACCGATGTATTTTCCGTCGAGCGCGCGCACCGCTTCCCACGAAGGATTGATCTCCTGGTTGTCGAAGGGTGTAAAACCAGTCAGCAGGATGCGTGGAGGCTTGCTCATGGAAGGTCTCGACGAAGCGTTCAATGGAAGAGTGGTCAATGGAAGGCCAGCAGCCACATGGCGACAAAGGTAACGATGAAAATAGCCGCCGCGCTCCACGCCTGCGCGCGGATCACGCCATAGGGACTGCGCAGTTCCAGCAAAGCGGCCGGCACCAGGTTGAAGTCGGCGGCCATCGGCGTAAGCAGCGTGCCGCAGTACCCGCACAGCATGCCCATGGAACCCAGCACGGCCGGATGGGCGCCATAGCGTTGCACCAGCAGCGGCAGCCCGATACCGGCCATCATCACCGGAAACGCGGCAAACGCATTGCCCATGATCACGGTGAACATCACCATGCCCAGCGCGAACACCAGCAGGCACATGAAGGCGTTGCCCGCGGGAAGCACCGCGCTCGCCAAGGCGGCGATGGCAGCGCCCACGCCGCTCTGCGTGAACACCTCGCCAAGCGCCGCCAGCAGCAACGGCAGCAAGGCCGCCCATCCGATCGCATCGAGCAGGCGTCGACCTTCGCTCAACCCTCGATGCAGCGGCGCCTGCGCCACGCGGGCGGCGGCGAACAATGCCACCACACAGGCCAGTGCGAGTCCCGTCAGCGCCATCTGCGGCTTGGCGAACAGCGCCGTCCCACCGATGGAGAGATGGCTTCCGAACAGCGCCACCAGCAGCGTGACTAGCGGAATCAACAACGCCGGGATGAACAAGCGATGGCCCAGGCGCAGCGCCGATGCAAGCCGCGCCGCGCTTTGGGCGGTTTCCGCGTGTGCATGCCGGCGCAGCAGCGGCGCCAGCAGCGCAAGCGCGATCACCATGCATCCGGCAACTTGCGCCGGCCACGCGCGACCGGCCTGCAGTTGCGCCAGCACCACATCGCCGCCGGCAAACAGCAGGCCAAGCAGCAACCAGAACGCCGCGCGCGGAAGCTGTCGTTCGCGCAGATTGCGCCACGCCGTGTACAGCAGGAATGCCGCGATCAGCCAATACACGTATTCGATGCGCAGCATGCTCAGGCCCCTGCCCCGTTGCGCGCGCGCCGCGCCAGGCGTCGTTGGAACAGGTAGACACGAAGCGACTGGATCACGAAGGCGGCGATGGCCGTAGGTAATGCCCACAGCGCAATCGACAGTGGCGTGAGTTCGATGCCGTGTTGCGCGTAGAAGCCCTGGATAAGCAGCACCGCGCCCAGCGCGATAAATACGTCTTCGCCAAAGAAGCGCCCGATATTGTCGGTGGCGGCGGCCACCGCGCGCACTTCGTCACGATCGGCGTCGGAAAGGCCGGGATGAATCTTCTCGGCCGCCGCCTCGCCCATCGGCGCCAGCAACGGACGCACCGTCTGCGCCGCGCCCGCCACGCCGGTAAGACCCAGCATCGCCAGCAACTGGCGCAACAGCAAATAACCGATCAGCAAGCGCGCAAGCGTAAGGCCGCGCAACTGCCCCATCCATTGCTGCGCGTGCTCGCGCAACCCGGCATGTTCCAGCAATCCGATCGCCGGCAACGTAAGCACGAACAGCAGCAGCATGCGCGAAGCGATGAAGCTCTTGCCGAGCAACGCGAGCAGTTGCGACCCATGCATGCCGGCGAGCAGGCCGCTGACCAGCGCCGCGCAGACGACCACGGGAACCGCGTTGAAGCGCAATGCGAAACCGATGACGATCACGGCAATGCCGAGCAGCGGCCAGTAGTTCATCGGTGTCTCCTGAGTGGGTGTTTACATATTTGTGGAATGCCCAACGCTCGTCATTCCGGCGAACGCCGGAATCCAGTAAAAAATGACGTGCGCAGCACACTATATAAAAGGTTTTGTGTGCTCCGCACAGCATATTTAACTGGATTCCGGCGTTCGCCGGAATGACATCGAGCAGGAACCTGCCTAGTCGCAAGCGTTAATCCATTAGGAAATTTCTAAGCAGCTCAACGCGGCGCCGCAATACCCATATCCGCCGCCTCCAACGCCGCCCGCAACCGCCGCGCAAACTCCACCGCGTGCGCGCCGTCGCCGTGCACGCACAAGGTATCGGCCTGCAGCGTAACGATGCTGCCGTCGGTGGCGCGCACCTGCCCTTCGCGCGCCATCGCCATCGCCTGCGCGATCGCTTCGTCGCTTTCCTGGATCACCGCATCGGGTTCGCGGCGCGGTTGCAGCGTGCCATCGGCGCGGTAGCGGCGGTCGGCGAACGCTTCGGCGGCCACCGGTATGCCGGCCGCCCTGCCCGCGTCGATCAGCGCGGAATTGGCCAGGCCGAACAGGCACAGCGTGGCGTCGAAATCGTGCACGGCACGCGCGATCGCCGCGGCCAGTTTCATGTCGCGCGCGGCCATGTTGTACAGGGCGCCGTGCGGTTTCACATGGCGCAATCGCGTGCCGGCCGCCTGCGCAAAGCCGTGCAGTGCGCCGATCTGGTAGAGCGTAAGCGCGTAGGCTTCGTTCGGCGTGATCGCCATTTCGCGGCGGCCGAAACCCTGCAGGTCGGGCAATGACACATGCGCGCCGATGGCCACTTCGTGCTCCACCGCCAACGCCACCGTGCCGCGCATGATGTCCGGATCGCCACCGTGGAAACCGCAGGCGATATTGGCCGAGCTGACGATGCTGAGCAGCGCGGCGTCGTCGCCCATGCGCCAGGCGCCGAACGATTCGCCCAGGTCGCTGTTGATGTCGATGGTTTTGGCGAAGGAATGTTTCATGCGGATTCCAGGCGTTGTTCGATCCGTTGAAGCAGGCGTTGCAGCGCTTCCTCGCGCTTGCGCAGACGTTCGAATGCCTCGTCCATGGAAGTCTCGCGAAAGTATATGGCATCGCCCGGCCGGCGCTGCGCAAGGCGCGCCAGATCCACCGCGGCAAGCTGGCCGATGCGCGGATAACCGCCGGTCACCAGCGCCTCGGCCAGCAGCAGGATCGGCTGTCCCGACGGCGGCAATTGCAGCGTGCCGGGCAGCGTCGCTTCGGAGATCAGTTCCAGCGGCTGGCGCAACTGCAGCGGCGCGCCTTCCAGACGGGTTCCGGTACGGTTGCTGTCCTTGCTGACGGCGAAGCGTTGCGCGAACAGCGCGCGTTGCGATGCCTCGTCGAGCGCGCGGTAGTGATGGCCGAGCATCAACGCCAGCGGCGCCTGTTCGTAATCCAGCCACGGTTGCGGATCGAGTCCCCAGCGCAACGCCTGCACCTTTTTGCCGGCGCGAAACCAGCGCGCCGCGGCGTGCTGGCCGAACGGGATCACATCCTGCGCCTGCAGCGCCTTGCCCTGCAGCGGACCGATGCATGCATGCAGATCGGTGCTGCGGCTGCCGAGCACGGGCGGGTGATCGAAGCCGCCGCGCACGGCGAGATAGCTGCGACAGCCATAGCGCATCACGCCGAGGCGAAGCAGCGTATCGGCCGGCACAAAACAGCTTGTCCAGGGCGGCAAGGGTTGTCCGTTGGCGCGCGCTTCGATAATGCCGCCGGTCAGCGCGATCACTGCATCACTTTGGAAACGCAGCGTGGGACCGGCCAGCGTGATCTCCAGTGCGGCCTCACCCGCATGATTGCCTACCAGCGCATTGGCCAGCCGCCACGATGGCTCGTCCATCGCACCGGCGCGCCCTACGCCGAGCGAGGCGTAACCGCGCCGCCCCGCGTCTTGCAGGGTGGTGAGCAGGCCGGGCTTGATGACTTCGATGCTCATGCCTCGGTTTTATCCAGCGCGCGATACTCACGCTCATCGATCGCCTCGAAGCAGACACGATCACCCGGCGACAACAGCGACGGCGTTTCGGCCGCCGGATCGAACATGCGCAACGGCGTGCGGCCGATCAGTTGCCATCCGCCCGGCAGTGCTTGCGGATAAATGCCCGTCTGCAGGCCGCCGATCGCCACGCTCCCGGCCGGCACGCGGGTGCGCGGAGCGCTCCGCCGCGGCATGGCCAGTGCAGGGTCAAGCCCCAGCAGATAAGGAAAGCCCGGCGCGAATCCAAGCATGGCGACGCGATACGTCACGCGGGTATGGCGCGCGATGACCTCTTCCGGCGACAGATGCGCGTGTACCGCGACCTCGTGCAGATCCTCGCCGCCGTACCAGACGGGAACGGTGATTTCACGCAACGTCGTTTCCGATGAACTCGCATGCTGCAAGGCGGCGTCGATGGCGTTGCGCAGGCACTGGCCGGAAAAGCGGCCGTCTTCCTGCCAATGCATCGGATCGAAACGCACCAGCACGCTCGCATAAGCGGGAACGCATTCCACACCGCCAAGCTGCGCTTGCAGCGCCGCGGCGGCCGCCTGGACCCGTGCGTTCACGTCGACATCAATAATGTCGCCGAAACGCAACAGCCACGCGTCCTCCGCAAGAGTTTCAAGTTGCATGCACGCGCCCGTAGGTTGGGTTAGCGAAGCGTAACCCAACGTTGCGGGACTGCGTATAGATCTGTTGGGTTACGCTGCGCTAACCCAACCTACAGATCGCGTGCTTTCAAGGAATCCGGTTGGCCTGGGTAAAAATCACTTTCCACTGGCCATCGCGCTTGGCCCATACATCTACGAAGCGCGCGCGCATCGTATAGGCCTTGCCATGGTTGATGCCTTTGGCGTCGACGATGCCGCCGAGCACGGCGCCGCTTGGCCAGACCTTGCGCACCTGCTGGCTGATGGCGACATAGCCGGTCTTGTTGGCCGGGTCCACCGCATCGGCGATGGATTGCGCCTTGTCCTGGTTCTTGCCGTTCGAGCCGGCCAGGATGTAATCGTCGGCCAGTAGCCGCTCGAGTTCAGGCCGGTCGGATTTGAATTGCGCCAGATCGTAGGCCGTCGCTGCGGCGGCAAGATCCTGCGGCAGGCCGCTGTAGTCACCCACTTCCTGCCCGGCCTGTGCCGAAGCTGCGATCAGTACAGCGCAGACCGCCCAATGCCAGTGTCGCAATCGCATATTCCCTCCCGTGCCATGCGTGGTTTGTTCGCGTATTAATCGCCTGGAAACGGGACGGCGCAATAACCTGGCAGGTCATGGGAGGCGTGGATTTTTATTTCTGCGCATGGACGTGCTGCAGCGCGCTTCCTTTATGCGCGGCGACGTGGTCGGTCTTGTCGCTTTTGATTTCGTATTGCGGCTCGTCTTTCGAGGCGTGCCGCGTGTGGCCTTTGTAGTCGAAGTCGTGGGCGTGCACAGCGACGATTTTCCCAGTCACCCAGCCGGCTTCGGAATTCCAGCGGACATGGTCGCCGACCTTGAATGTCTTGGTCATGGGTATGTCTCCCGCGTTTTGGCTTATTGAAAATCACGTTGTGAAATTTTTCTGTGAATAACTGTTTAAGCACGGGCGTGAAGCACGCACTGGCCAATAGCAAGTAAATAGCCAAATCGTCATTCCGGCGAAGGCCGGAATCCATGCTTCGTACTGGCGATGGATTCCGGCCTTCGCCGGAATGACGACTCGTTATTTATATAGCTGGCGGTATTTGTTGCATGGGTCGCAAAGAAGCGAACCGATCACCAAGACCTCCCGCACATTCTTTGCTATGGTGCAAAGCCAACATCGGCAGGCCCACCCTTCAGGAGATTGTGGTTCTCATGATCAATATCTCGCGCCGCACGTTCGTCTTTTCGGGTATGGGACTGGCTGGCTCCTGCCTGCTCCCGCGTATCGTGTGGGCCGGTGCCGGCCAGGGGCAGGCGGAGAAGCAGGCCTGGCTGCAAGGTGGTACGGCCATGGCGCCGCGCGAGCAATTGCAGTTCGATTTCGGATGGCGGTTCGCGTTCGGCCATGGCGACGATCCGAGCAAGGATTTCGGGTTCGGGTTCGGCCAGGGCGATTTTTCCAAGACGGGCACGTTCAAGATCGCCACCGACAAGTTCGACGACGCCGGCTGGCGCGCGCTGAACCTGCCGCATGACTGGGCGGTCGAGCTGCCGTTCGTGCATGACGACAAGGGAGATGAAGACAACCGCATGGTCTCGCACGGCTACAAGCCGTTGGGGCGGCGCTATCCCGCCACCAGCGTGGGCTGGTACCGGCGCGAGTTCGAGATTCCCGAGAGCGATCGCGGGCGCCGCATCTGGATCGAGTTCGACGGCGCGATGCGTGACGTGATGCTGTTCGTCAACGGCTGCTTTATCGGGCGGCATGACGACAGCTATACCTCGTTCCGCTTCGACCTCACCGATTTTCTCAACTACGGCGGCAAGAACTACGTGGTGCTGCGCGTCGACGCCAGCTTCGGCGACGGCTGGTTCTACGAAGGCGCCGGCATCTATCGGCATGTCTGGCTGACCAAGACGGACCCGGTGCATTTGGGCAAATGGGAAACCTTCGTGCGCTCCACCGTCAAAGGCGATGCGGCCACGCTCGCCCTTGCCACTCTTATCGAGAACGAAGGCGAGCACGTCGCGAACGCCTCGCTCGAATGGAGCATCCTCGACGCCGCCGGCCGTGTGGTGGCGCAGGCAACCTCGCCTGCGCAGGCGATTGCGCCGCATGCGCCGGCGGATTATCGCGCCGAGGCGACCGTCAACCAGCCCGCGCTGTGGTCGCCGGACGAGCCACATCTGTATACCGCCATCGTCAAGGTGATCGTTGACGGCAAGCTGCGCGATGCCGAACAGATTCCGTTCGGCATTCGTACGGCGGTGTTCGATCCCGACCGCGGCTTTTTCTTGAACGGCAAGCCGCTGAAGATCCAGGGCACCTGCAATCACCAGGATCATGCCGGCGTGGGCGCCGCCCTGCCCGACCGGCTGCAAGCGTTCCGCATCGCGGTGCTGCAGAGCATGGGCTGCAACGGCGTGCGCACGTCGCACAACATGCCCACGCCCGAATGGGTCGAGGCATGCGACCGCATGGGCATGCTGATGATGTGTGAAACGCGCCAGATGAGCTCCAACCCCAGCGGCCTCGAGCAGCTGGAGACGATGGTGAAGCGCTATCGCAACTCGCCCTCGATCATCATCTGGTCGATCGGCAACGAGGAATGGGTACTGCAAAAAGGCGACATGGCGCCCGAAGGCGCGCGCATCGCCGCGACCATGGTGGAGCGCTGCCACGAACTCGATCCCACCCGGGTCGTTTCGGCCGCGGTCAATGGCGACAACGAGCAAGGCGTGTCGGAAGCGCTCGATATCGTCGGCTTCAATTACCACACCGATTTCCCGGACGCCTTCCACAAGAAGCATCCGAACAAGGCCGTATTCGGATCGGAAACCTCCAGCGCCATTTCCACGCGCGGCGAATATGTATCCGACAAGAGCAAGAACACGGTCAACAGTTACGACGGCGTGGTGGACTGGGGCCAGACGCCGGAGCAATGGTGGAATTTCTACGCCACGCGCGAATGGATGGCGGGCGGATTCGCCTGGACCGGCTTCGATTACCGCGGCGAACCGACGCCGTATACATGGCCTTCGATCAGCTCGCAATTCGGCATCGTCGACATGTGCGGTTTCCCCAAGGATTACTACTACTACTACAAGGCCTGGTGGAAAAAAGAACCCAGCCTGCACGTGTTTCCGCATTGGAACTGGCACGGCAAGGAAGGCCAGGAGATTTCCGTATGGGTCTATACCAACCTGGATGAAGTCGAACTGCTGCTCAACGACAAGAGCCTGGGCAGCAAGAAGGTGCCGCGCCTTGGTCACGTGGAATGGAAGGTGACCTATGCGCCGGGCGTAATCGAAGCGCGCGGCAGCCGTAACGGCCAGACCATCCTCACCGAGCGGCGCGAAACCACCGGCCCCGCACAACAACTGCGCCTGACCGCCGATCGCATGGAGATCGGCGCGGACGGCCAGGACGTCGCCATGATCACCGTGGAAGCGCTCGATGCGAACGGCCGCCCGGTACCGACGGCGGACAACAAGCTGGCGTTCCGCATCACCGGCGCGGGCCAGCTGATCGGCGTCGGCAACGGCAATCCCAATTGCCTGGAGAGCGACAAGGAGCCCAAGCGTTCGCTGTTCAATGGGCTGGCTCAGGTCATCGTGCAATCGACGGATAAAGCGGGGGCGATCCTGGTGGAAGCCGTCGAGGATGGCGCGCCTGCGCATGCCTTGCGTAAGGCGTCGCTGGTGATTCGAACGAAGAAGGTGGCGCGGAAAGCGATTGCCTGAGAACGCCCGTTGGTTGGGTCGGCTCCAATGGCAACTTGAACCGCAACTCATTCGAATACGGCCAGGAGCATTGAACCGTCGTCCCGGCGAAAGCCCACTGCTATTCGGGGAAAGTGTCTGCACGTCTTGCAAAAATGGCTGAACGTTCGTCATCCCAGCGAAAGCTGGGATCCAGCGACTTACAAAGCGTCAAAG
>CBJMMB010000074.1:0-19597 GCA_966430775.1 uncultured Dyella sp.
GCACGCTGGCGCGCGGCTTCCATAATTTCGCCAGCCGCATCGCCAGCTACAACGAACGCGAACGCAACTTCACCCGCGACGCCAGCCACGAACTGCGCAGCCCGCTGACGGTGATCAAGATGTCCACCGACATGCTGTCGGACGAAGCAGGCCTGAGCGATTTCGGCAAGCGTTCGGTGCAGCGCATCCGGCGTGCCACGCGCGAGATGGAATCGCTGGTGGAGGCGCTGTTGATCCTCGCGCGCGAGGCCGACAACGGCCAGGGCGAGCAGGATTTCGTGGTCAACGAAGTGCTGCGCGACGAACTGGCCAACGCACGCGAGATGCTGCACGGCCATCCGATCGAGCTGCAGCTGGAAGAACCCGCCTCGTTCGCCTTGCACGGCTCGCCGCGCGTGTTCGCCGTGCTGTGCTGGCAATTGATCCGCCATGCCAGCCAGTACACCGGGCAGGGCGTGGTGCAGGTCACGGTGACGCCCGGCATGGTGAGCGTCAGCGCCACCGCGGGCGGCGAATACGATCCGCCCTCACCGGGACAGCGCGGTTTTGAATATGCGATCGCGCAGCGGATCAGCGAGCGGTTTGCGTGGCCGCTGAGCCTGCATGTGCAGGGCGGCAATCGCTATGTGGCGGAGATACGGTTTCCGCGGCCGTTGCCGGTTTCGGCCTAGTCTTTTCTCCGGCAGATTTGACCTGCCTCACCGTCATTCCGGCGAAAGCCGGATTCCAGTACGAACATGCTGTGCGAAGCACTCGACCTATGGTGTTGTGTGCTTCGCACGATGTATTGAAACTGGATTCCGGCTTTCGCCGGAATGACGAGCGCTAAAGATTCGGTTTCGTCGCTAGCTTGCTTAAAAGCGTCAGCGCAGCGAAGCACTCACCTCGAACGCACACCCCGTCTTCGCCTTCACGTCTTCCACCGTCACCCCCTGCTGCAGCTCGATCAGCGTCAGGCCCTTGCCCTTCGCCACCTCGAACACGCACAGGTCGGTGATGATCAAATCCACCACCTGCTTGCCGGTGAGCGGCAGATCGCATTGCGCCTTGATCTTCGGCGAGCCGTCCTTCGCGGTGTGCTCCATCAGCACCACCACGCGCTTCACGCCGCTGACCAGATCCATCGCGCCGCCCGGACCTTTCACCATCTTGCCCGGCACCATCCAGTTGGCCAGATCGCCGGTGCGGGACACTTCCAGGCCGCCCAGGATCGACAGATCAATATGCCCGCCGCGAATCATCGCGAACGATTCGGCGCTTGAGAAATAGCTGGAACCGGGCAGGGCGGTGATGGTCTGCTTGCCGGCGTTGATCAGGTCCGGATCGACGTGCGCGTCGTCCGGGAACGGACCGATGCCGAGCAGTCCGTTTTCCGATTGCAGCGTCACGTCCATGCCCGGCGGAATGAAATTCGCCACCAGCGTGGGAATGCCGATACCGAGGTTCACGTAGAAACCGTCGCGCAGTTCCTTCGCCGCGCGCTGCGCCATCGCCATGCGGATCGGGCTTTCCTTGCCGGTGTTGGCGCCGGCCACGGTGCGGAACTCGATGCGCTTCTCGTATTTCTGGCCCTTGACGATACGGTCGACGTAGATGCCCGGCACGTGGATCTGATCGGGCTCGAGTTCACCCACTTCCACCAGCTCTTCCACTTCGGCCACGCACACCTTGCCGCAGGTGGCGATCATCGGATTGAAGTTGCGCGCCGTCTTGCGGAACACCAGGTTGCCGAGCCGGTCGCCCTTCCACGCCTTCACGATCGACACGTCGGCGTGGATCGCTTCTTCCAGCACGTATTCCTTGTCGCCGAAGCGCTTGGTTTCCTTGCCCTCCGCCAGCTTGGTGCCGAACGCCGTGCGCGTGTAGAACCCCGGAATGCCCGCGCCCCCCGCGCGCAGCTTTTCCGCCAGCGTGCCTTGCGGCACCAGATGCAGCTCCAGCTCGCCGGCCAGCACCTGCCGCTCGAATTCCTTGTTCTCGCCCACGTAGGACGCATACACGCGCTTCACCTGGCGCGTCTTCAACAGCGGCCCCATGCCGAAATCGTCCACGCCGGCGTTGTTGCCGACGATGGTCAAGCCCTTCGTGCCGGCGGCGAGCAGGGCGCCGATCAGGTTCTCGGGAATGCCGCAAAGACCGAAGCCGCCCGCCGCGATGGTCATGCCATCGAACAGCAGACCGTCCAGAGCCCGGGTGGCGCTTGCGTAGACCTTTTCCATGAGGGTGCCTTTTCTTGCAGGGGATATTAGCCGCGTAGGATACGACGGATCGGCGACGGGACATGCGGTACAACAGTCGAAAAGGAGGTCTCCGACAGCGTATGTCATTGATCCGCCATACGGCTGGGCACGCCACGGCGGCTGGCTATACTCGCCGCGACGCATGCAAGAGGTGCCTTGTGAAGCTGTCCTGCCTGTTTGTTGCGCTCGCTGCCCTGGGGGTCGCCACCATGACGCACGCCGCTCCGCTGGTACTGGTCATCCACGGCGGCGCCGGCGTGATCAAGCGCGACATGAACGCCGCGAAGGAAAAGGCAGTGCGGGCGGCGATGGCCAAGGCGCTGCACGACGGCTACGCCCAGCTCAAGGCCGGCAAGTCGGCGGTGGATGCGGTGACCACCGCCATCGCCGTGCTGGAGGATGATCCGAACTTCAACGCCGGCAAGGGCTCCGTCTTCACGCATGACGGCCGGAACGAAATGGACGCCGCGGTAATGGACGGCGAAGGTTTGCGCGCGGGCGCGGTGGCGGGCGTGCATCGGGTGAAGAATCCGATTCTGCTGGCGCGCGCGGTGATGGACCATTCTTCGCACGTGATGCTGGTGGGTGATGGCGCGGAAGCCTTCGCCAAGGAGCAGGGCATCACCCTGGTCGATCCCTCCTATTTCCGCACTGACGAACGCTGGCAGCAGTGGCAGAGGGCGCTGAAGGAAGACAGCGACAAGAAGCCGCATGCCGATCCGGAAACGGCCAAGCATTTCGGCACGGTCGGTGCCGTGGCGCTGGATCGTGAAGGTCATCTCGCCGCGGGCACGTCCACCGGCGGCATGACCGACAAGCGCTGGGGCCGCGTGGGCGACTCGCCAATCATCGGCGCCGGCACTTATGCGAATGCGCAATGCGCCGTTTCGGGCACTGGCTGGGGCGAGTTCTATATACGCACGGTGGCGGCGCACGACATCTGCATGAAGGTCTCGATGCTCGGCGAGCCGATCGAGCGCGCCGCCGCCGAGGTGATCAATCAGGAAATTCCTGCCCTCGGCGGCGACGGCGGCGCCATCGCGCTGGATGCAAGCGGGAATATCGCCATGCCGTTCAACACCGATGGCATGTACCGCGGCTGGATCGGCGCCGATGGCGTGGCGCACGTGGCGATCTATGACGATGAGCCGGATCCGTCGAATCATGCGCCGGCGCCCGAATCCTCAGACACTCACTAAGTGCTTGTTGAAATCATGATTCAACGGCCTGAAGGTGCATCGGGTCGCGGGCAGGATGAGGCATGTCCACCCGTGAAACTCACCACCGCGGTGCCATCAATCAACCTTAGCGTGTAGCGATGTCTCGTATAGAGCACGGGTGCGTCACAGACGTGCGTCAGCACGGTATCCATGCGCGCGTTACGGGCTGAGTCCTGACGCCCTTCATCGAGCCCCGTGTCGTACAGCTTCATGAAGTTGCGGGAATTGAAATCCCGCTCCTGCAAATAAGGTGGCACCAAGCTGTTGAGCAAAGGAAATGCTTCCGCCGCATGGGCGGTGAGCGGCGAGAGTCCGGCCGAACCGTCGAGCAGGAAATCCGCTACGTGGTTTTTTTCCTTGAGTTCGACCAGGTCATTCGATAGCTGCGACGCGATCCGGTTTTCATATTGCTGCTGCGCCGACAACGCATTGCCGTAGATGTTTGCAAAGGTCAGCATGCCCAGGGCCCAGATGCCGGCTATGGCATAGGTCGGGCGATCTCGCCAGGAAGGCCGCCATTTGGCCAATGCGAGATGAAGTGCAATGAATTCCGCACTGATCAGCGCGCCGACGCTTGGAAATACCCGCGGTGACACCACCGGCGAAATCAGCAGGAGCATCGGCCCCGCGATGCACGCCAGTGCTGCGAGCGGCAGCAGCAGCGCAAACAGGCTAAGGCATGCCGTAACCCAGAGAGGACGCGAGCGAACCCCGCTGGGAGCAAGCGCATAGCGCAAACCGATGGCGACGGGAGCGACCGCCGCAAGCAACAGCAGGCCGAGAAGCACGGGCTTCCAGCGCGGCGCCATCCCGTCGAGCAGGAATGCGCCCATGGTCTTCGCATTGTTCACCACGACGTCGAACTGGTGAATGCCGTGAATCGTCTGGCTGTGCTCGTGTATCCAGTCCTTGACGTGAGGAGCAACCGTCCATTGATAGACGATCATCGCCACGAGCATTTCGCCCACATACAAACCGGCCATGCGAACGAGCCGGCGCGGCGCTTCGTCATGAGCCTGGCGCGCCACCAGGTCGAGCAGGGCGAAGATCACGAATACGTTCAAGGCCGGCTGATAGCTGCACAGGCAGCCCAGCAAGGACAGAGCGCCCATGCAGAAGCCGCGGACCGTATCGCGGCACAACAATACCGGCGCCAGCGCAAGCAGTATCGACAAACCCATGGCGGGAGCGTCGAAGCGGAACGCGAGGTTTTCCAGGAAAAAAGGTTGCGCGCCAAGCGGCAGGGCGATCAGGGCGGCCAGCCAGGGAGAGCCGACGACATAGCGCCGCGCGATGAACACGCCGGCCAGCGCCATGCAGGCGATCGCAAGCAACTGGGGTAGCGGCGCGACATCGACCAGGCGCGGCAAATTCAATTCCAGCACGCGCATCAGAAGGTTGGTCAGCGGCCGGCCATTGGCGTTCCAGTTGTAGCTGCCGGCGAGCATTCGCATCAGGTCATCGTTGTGCGGCCTGTTTGCGCGAAGAATCGGGTAAAGCACGAACAAGAGATATCCGGCGAACAACAGGCCGAAGACATGTTTGCTGCGGGCATGGGTTTGCTGCTGCGAGGCGTGCATGAGCCGATGTCCCTCAAAGGCGGCGGTCCGTGGCGTCCATGAGCCCGGCGTGTTCGGCGAGCGGATTGGGCTGTTAGAATGCCCAACTCCCTGCGCGAACGCCATGCCACTTGGCGTGGTCACAGCGAAATATGGATATGGACTGAAGAGGATGCTTATGGGAATTGTCGCAGGCGACGCGATCATCAATCCGGCCGTGCTGGCCAAGGTCCCGGAATACGCCCGGGAGTTTGCCGCCGCCGCGCCGTTTCCGCACGTGGTGATCGAGAATTTCCTGGTACCCGAATTCGCGCAGTCCCTGCTCGATGCGTTTCCGCCCTTCGAGCGTGGGAATTCGGTCGGCGACAGCGGCGAGGTCGGCGGCAAGTCCACGCTGGCCAAGGTGCGCGGCCTGGGACCGGCGTATCAACAGTTGGACGATGCGATCCAGAGCGAGAAATTCCTGCAAGCGATAGGCGCCATTACCGGCATCGAGGGATTGCTCTACGACCCCTGGTACCTCGGCGGCGGAACGCACGAAAATCGCAACGGGATGAGCCTGGATCCGCATGTGGATTTCAACTATCACCCGAGCGAGCGCTGGCACCGCAGGCTCAATCTCATCGTCTATCTCAATCCCGGTTGGCAAGAGGAGTGGGGCGGCCGCTTGGAGTTGTTCCACGATCCTCATGTCGACGGCCGGCCCTCGCGCTCGGTGGCTCCGGTATTCAACCGTTGCGTCATCTTCGAAACCTCGGAACGTTCCTGGCATGGCTTCGACACCATCCAGCTTCCGGAAGAACGCAGCGGCATGACGAGGCGCTCGGTGGCGCTGTACTTCTACAGCAAGGATCGGCCTGCCGAAGAGATTGCACCCCGGCACACCACGTACTACGTTAACCGCCAGTTGCCGGATCGTTTTGCGGAAGGGTACACGCTGACGCGCAGCGACCTGGCCGAGCTCAAGCAGTTGCTCGACCAGCGCGACGGCCATATCCGCATGCTTTATGCGGATAACACGGCATTGCGTGGAGCGCAGGAGCGCGGGCTTACCGGACACCTGCTGTACCTGGCCAAGCGCGCCTACGTGCGCTTTCGGCACTGATGCCCGGCGCCGCGAGTTTGCGGCGCATGTGCCGCAGGCTTCAACGCACGGCGTCGTATGCCGTGATGATCTCGCGGTAAGGCTCAGCCAGGCTGGTTGGGCCGCTCGCGCACCGGATGCTTGCTCAATTTCCGCTGCAGCGTGCGCCGGTGCATGCCGAGGCGGCGCGCGGTTTCGGAAATGTTGCCGTCGCATTCGGTGAGCACGCGCTGGATGTGTTCCCATTCCAGGCGGCGCAGGGCGAGCGGGGCTTCGGGGGCGTCGATGACTTCGTCTTCGCCTTGCGGCGCCGCGTCGCTGCCTTCGAGCAGCGCGCGCACCACCGCATCGGCATCCACCGGCTTGGCCAGATAATCGTGTGCGCCGCGCTTGATCGCTTCCACCGCGGTGGCGATGGAGGCGTAGCCGGTCAGCAGCAGGATGCGCATGTCGGGCACGAGTTCGCGCAGCTCGGGAATCAGGCGCAGGCCGTTCTCTTCGCCCAGTTTCAGGTCGAGCACGCAATGGCGTGGCTGGTGGCGCTGCGAAAGCGCGCGCGCTTCGTCGGCGTTGCCGGCGCTGATCACTTCGAAACCGCGGGAGGTGAGTGCGCGATGGAGGACACGGACAAAGGTGGCATCGTCATCGACGATAAGCAGCGGGCGGGGACCGCTGGTGGGACTTGGCTGATTCATGCGCTTGCTTCTGGTCGTATGCCGCTATTTTGCCGGATACGGGGCGCGTGCGGGTAATTCTTCAGTGGGCGGCGATCGCCGACAAGGGCAAACGCAGGCGAAGCTCCGCGCCGTTGCCGGTGTTGGCGATGATCAATTCGCCCGTCAACCGCTCGGCGGTCGCTTCAGCGAGCGCCAGGCCGATGCCCAGACCGCTCTGCTTGCCGCTGATGCCGATCGCAGCGGTCGCGCCGGCGGGCGTGAAGCCAGGGCCGCGGTCGCGCACGATCCAATCCAGCCATTGCTCGTGGCGTCGCACCTCGAGCATGACGAAGTGGGAATCGCACAGCGCCGAAGCATCGGCGGCGTTGTTGAGCAGATTGAGCAGCGCATGGCGCAGGCCGGGCGGCGTGCGCAGCACCAGCGCATCGAGTTGCGGCTGCACGGCGAGTTCCAGTTCCGCTTCGGGCCGCAGCAGCTTGAAGCGCTCGACGCAGCCGTGGATGAACGCCGGCAGCGCCAACCGTTCCGGCTCCTGCGACAACTGCGCCTTGCCGAAGGCGACCATCTCGCGAAGGATGCTGCGGCAGCGTTCCACCTGGCCTTCCAGCAATTGCAGATCTTCGTTCAGCGCCGCATCCGTTGCGTGCTCGCGCCGCAATTCGGGCAGCAGCGTGCGCATGGTCGACAGCGGCGTATTGAGTTCGTGCGCCGCGCCGGCCGCCTGCGTGGCGATGGCGAGGATGCCTTCGTCACGCAAGGCGCGCTCGCGCACGCGCTGCACTTCCTGCTGCTGCTGGCGCACCGCGGTGGCCAGCCGGTTGATGAAGAAACCCAGCAGCAGCGCGGTAATGCCGAAGTTCACGCCCATGCCGGCGACGTGCAGCGAAAAGCCATGGTCGTTGGCGCTCAGCTCGTTCATCGGCAACGGCACGAACCAGCGCAGCAGCACGAAATACGCAGCACCAGCGATGGCCGCCACGGCGAGAATGGCGCGCACCGACAAGGCCGCCGCGCTGAGCGCGATCGGCACCAGCAGCAAGGTGACGAACGGATTGCGCGCGCCGCCGGTGAAATAGAGCAGGTAACTCAGCACCAGCGTGTCTGCGACGATATGACACACGGTTTCCCACTCGTGCACCGGCCACGGCTGGCTGATGCGCCATGCGGCGAACACCGCGAACACCGCCAGCATGTCGATGCCGAGCAGCAGCGACAGCGTGGGCAGGTCGATGTGCATCCACCAGGAACAGATCATCACCGCCATGCTTTGTCCGGCGATGGCGCACAGGCGTAGCCACGCCAGCGTGCGCGTGAGCGCGAACGGCCCGATGG
The DNA here is from genome assembly GCA_966430775.1 of uncultured Dyella sp. Classification (GTDB taxonomy): domain Bacteria; phylum Pseudomonadota; class Gammaproteobacteria; order Xanthomonadales; family Rhodanobacteraceae; genus Dyella_B. The sequence continues at coordinate 8,113 of CBJMMB010000074.1, forward strand.
GTTGCTTGAGCTGGTGTTGCGGCATGACCGGCCAGGGGTGATTGCGGTGCGCCGATATTAGAGCCTGTTCGATGGCCGGGTATCGAGCAGGCTCCGAGGGATCGCGGTGGATCAGGGCGTGTTGTATTCCTCGTTGCGCACGGCCGGCAGCGGATCGTAGTTGGCCGCCGTGTCCGAATGCGAGGCCGACAGCTTGTTCATCAGCGGCAGCATGACCACCGCCACCACGGTGCAGCCGATGCCGACGAAGCCGAGAATGTTGAACAGATGCGTATAGATGGTGAGCGACTGCACCGGATCGGTGATGTTGTCGGGAATGTGCGCGATGTTGGCCACCACGCTGCCCAGGTATTGCGAGATGCCCACCGCCACGTAGTACGCGCCCATCATGAAACCGCCCATGCGTTCGGGCACGTAGCGCGCGATCATCGCCAGGCCCAGGCCGCTGACCAGCAGTTCGCCGAGCGAATAGAGCCCGTAGCCCCAGATCATCACCCACGAAGACACTTGGCCGTTCACCGCCCACTTGGCGCCGACGCCGTACATGAAGAAGCCCAGCGCCACCGCGGCGAAGCCCCACGCGAATTTCGCCGCCACGGAGGGATCTTTGCCGAGCTTGCCGAGCGAGTTGTAGATGAACACCAGCACCGGACTGAGCAGCACGATCCAGATCGCATTCAAGTTCTGGTATTGCTCGGGAATCCAGTTGAACAGATGAAAGCCGAACACATCGAACGACAGATCGACGTTGCGCTGCGCGAACAGATTCAACGACGTCGCCATCTGCGCGTAGAAGATGAAGAAGAAGATCGTCTGCACCGTCAGCACCAGCGCGGCCGTCAAGCCGGCGCGCTCGCTCGGGCGGCTGCTGCGGATCAGGTGAATGAAAATGCCGAGGATCACCAGGCCCGCGCCATACACGCACCACTTGGCGACGGTTTCGCTTTGCAGGATGAAGGCGGCGATGAACACCGTGGCCAGGCCCGCCAGCAACACGCCGATCAGGCGCTTGAAATCCACCGGCCGCTCGTCACTGGGCGAGCCGATGTGTGACAGCGTGCGCTTCATCGCCATGTAGTTGATCAAGCCCAGGACCAGGCCGATCGAACACACGCCGAATGCGGTATGCCAGCCCAGGTCGTCGCCATAGCGTTGACCGATGACGTCGCGAATCCACGGCGTGACGGTCATCGAAACCATCGAGCCAATGTTCACCGCCATGTAGTAGATGGTGAAGGCGCTATCGATGCGCGTGTCGTCGCCTTCGTAGATCTTGCGCACCAGGTTGCCGGCGTTCGGCTTGAAGAAACCGTTGCCGACCACGATCACGCCGAGCGACAAATAAGTGATGTACGCGTTGTCGGTAGGCACCCACAGCATGGCGTAGCCGAGCGCAAGAATGGTCGCGCCCAGCAGCATGGTGCGCCGCGTGCCCAGCAATTTGTCGCCCACCCAGCCGCCGATCGCCGGCGTGGCGTAGATCAATGCCGCCGCCGCGCCCCACACCAGGTTGGCCTTGGTGTCGACGAAGCCCAGCTTCTTCATCATGAAGGTGACCATCAGCACCTGCATGCCGTAGAAGCCGAAGCGCTCCCACATTTCGATCAGGAATACGGTGGTGAAGGAACGGGTCGGCGAAACGGAGCGAGTCTGGACGGTCATGGGCACTTCCGGAATACGTGTACTGCAAGGCCAGAATCGGCCTGTTTTTCTGCGCCTTTTTACGGGCACATTCGTTGAAGCGTAACCGATCCGCCGTTAGCTCGAAGTTGCATTGCATCAAGCAAATTCCTGCGGGAAATCGGTGTCGGCGCCGGCTTGTGGCATCATGGCGCGCCTGTTGCCATGTTCATGGAGCGATCTTCGTCATGCCGAAAAGTGCCGTCGTTTCCTTGTCGGTGAGCCTTTCCAGCCATGCCCGGTAACGGATTTCGCGGCGATCCGCGCCAGTTGTGGCGCGCCTTTCGATGGTCGATGAATGGCTTGCGCGCGGGTTGGCGGCACGAAGCGTCGTTTCGGCTGGAGGCGATGCTGACCGTCATCCTTGTCCCTATCGGCCTGTGGGCGGGCCAAGGTGCGCTCGAGAAGATCGCGCTGGTTTCACCAGTGATCCTGGTGTTGTCGGTTGAACTGCTCAATTCCGCCATCGAGGCGGTGGTGGACAAGGTCAGTCCCGAGTTTCACGAGCTGGCCGGTCGGGCCAAGGACATGGGTTCGGCCGCGGTATTCGTGCTGCTGGTGCTGGTGGTGTTGTGCTGGGGCCTGATCCTGGGGCCGCGCTGGTTCTGATTCGCCGTACGGCAATTGCATCGCCCACAGCCAGATGCTGCAATGAGCGCTTGCCGGGAAAGGAGCCTTCCAATGAAAACCTTACGCGTGCTGGCGTTGCTGCTGCTGGTGTCGATGCTTTCCGGTTGCGGCTACAACGCGATCCAGAAGCAGGACGAGGCGGTCAAGGCGCAGTGGTCCGAAGTGCTCAACCAATACCAGCGCCGCGCCGACCTGGTGCCGAACCTGGTGAACACCGTAAAGGGCTACGCCGCGCACGAAGAGAAAGTGTTCGCCGAAGTCACCGAAGCGCGTTCGCGTGCGGGCAGTATCCAGGTGACGCCCGAGCTGGCGAACAATGCAGAAGCGCTGGCCAAGTTCCAGGCCGCGCAGGGCCAGCTCACCAGCGCGCTGTCGCGGTTGATGGCCGTCAGCGAACGCTATCCGGATCTGAAGGCGAACGGTGTATTCCAGAATCTGCAGGCGCAGCTGGAAGGCACCGAGAATCGCATCGCCGTGGCGCGCAATCGCTATATCCAGGCGGTGCAGCAATACAACTCGTTGCTGCGCACCTTCCCGAACAACCTCACCGCCAAGATGTTCGGGTATCAGGTCAAGCCGAATTTCTCGGTGGAGAACGAGAAGGCGATTTCCACGGCGCCGACGGTGGATTTCGGCACCAGTACGCCCGCTCCGGCAGCCTCGGCGCATTGACATGACGCGGCGCTGGCTGCGCCTGTGGATGATCCTGGCGATGGCCTTGCTGTCGCCGTGGACCGTGTCGCATGCCGACGACCAGCCGGCGGTGCCCACGCTCAGCCGGCACGTCACCGATCTCACCGGCACGCTCACGCCACAGCAGATCGATCAGCTCGACGCGCAGCTCGTCCAACTGGAAAAACAGAAAGGCGCGCAACTGGTCGTGTTGATGATCGGCAGCACGCGGCCCGACGACATCGACGACTATTCCCTGCGCGTGGCCGAAGCGAACAAGCTGGGACGCAAGGGCGTGGACGATGGCGTGCTGCTGTTTATCGCCAAGAACGACCGGCAAGTGCGCATCGAAGTGGGATACGGCCTGGAAGGCGCGATCCCCGATGCCGCGGCCGCGCGCATCATTCGCGAATACCTTGCACCGAAATTCCGCAGCAATGATTATTTCGGTGGCATCAGCGATGCGGTCGGTGCGCTGACGCAGTTGATCAACGGCGAGCCGCTGCCGCCGCCGGTGCACGGCAACGACGTTGCGCACGGGCCGGATCTGCGCGGCGTGTTCTTTCTGGCGCTCTTTTTGCTGATCGTGCTGCGCGGCGTGTTCAGGGGTATGCCGGCGCTGGTCCGCGCGCCGCTGGGCGGTCTGGTGATCGGTGCCGCCACCGGCTTGTTGGCGTCGATCGGCGTGGGGATCATCGGCGGTCTGCTCGGCGGCCTGTTCATGCTGATCCCGGTGGGCGCTGGCCGGTCGATCGGCGGCGGTGGCTGGGGCGGGTTCGGCGGCTGGGGCGGCGGCGGTTTTGGAGGCGGCGGCTTCGGCGGTGGTGGTTTTGGTGGCGGCGGAGGCGGGGGCTTCAGCGGCGGCGGTGGCAGTTTCGGAGGCGGCGGCGCCTCGGGGAGCTGGTGACATGGCGACGCGCGGCCAACGACTGCTGACGAATCTGTTCGAGGGCTGGTTCCAGCTGCATCGGCGTTTTCCTCCCGAACTACTGGACGACATGACCGCGGCGATCGCGGACGGCGAGCACACGCATCTGGGCGAAGTGCGCTTCGCGGTCGAATCGCGCCTGCCGTTGCCCGCGGTATGGGCCGGGCTGGACGCCCGCACGCGCGCCCGCCAGGTGTTCGGCCAGCTCGGCGTGTGGGATACCGAGCACAACTGCGGCGTGCTGATCTATGTGCTGATGTCCGAGCACCGCATCGAGATCGTCGCCGACCGCGGCATCGCGCGGCGCGTGAAACCGGAGGAGTGGGTGGCGATCTGCAACGGCATGCGCGAAAACTTCGCCGCCGGCCAGTGGCGCGCCGGCGCCTTGCAGGGCATCACCCAGGTGCATACGTTGCTGGCCACGCATTTTCCCGGCCATGGCAAGCCGAGGCCGGATGAATTGCCGGATCGGCCTGTATTGCTTTGAGTTCACTCGTCGGGCTCGTCTGAGCCGGGCTCTGGAGTGCCGTTCTGTGCCGGGCACCCCGACGTGTTCCCTTGCAGGCCCCGGATGCGTCCCGCGAGCGAGACGATCACCTTCAGAATCGGCTGCGTTTCGTTCTTCATGCAGAAGGACAGCGTCTGATTGGTATTGATGGAAGTCCCCATCGGATCGAATCCCACGTAACCGAGCTTGCTGCTGCTGGTGACGACCAGCGCATCACGAGGTTTCTGGCCGGCGTAGCGCGGCGGCCCGAGCAACTGGCTGGGCTTGTCCGGATCGGCCTTTCCGATCAGCCAGGAGTCACCCCACGAACCATCGCTGCTGCACGTGCGCTGGTCGCGGCTGGGACAGAAGATGGCGCGCACCTGTTCGTTCACGGCGAGGTTGCGCGCATGCTGCAAGGCTGCCAGGTAGTCCGATTGCGCGGCGCGCAGTTCGTGCGTCTCCAGCATGCGATGAAAACTGGGTACGGCCAGGGCGATCAGCACCGCCAGCACGGCCAGTGCGATGATCTGCTCGGCCAGGCCAAAGCCATGGGAGGGTCTAGACTGCATGGTTCCATGCTAGACCCCGATTTCCGCAGGCCAACCGCTACGGCGCAGGTCCGGCGTACGTCTCTGCTGACAATGCCTGTCAGTACCCGCATTTAAAATCCGCCAAAACGCCCGCACGTTGAGCCCCTATGACCGATCGCGACCGTTTCGAACTCGTTTCCAATTACAAACCCGCCGGCGACCAACCCGATGCCATCAGGCGCCTGGTCGACGGCTTCGAATCCGGACTGGCGGGGCAGACGCTGCTGGGCGTGACCGGCTCCGGCAAGACCTTCACCATCGCCAACGTGGTGGCGCAGGTGCAGCGGCCGACCATCGTGCTGGCGCCGAACAAGACGCTGGCGGCGCAGCTCTACGGCGAGTTCAAGGAATTCTTCCCGCACAACGCGGTGGAGTACTTCGTCAGCTACTACGACTACTACCAGCCGGAAGCCTACGTGGTGGCGTCGGATACGTATATCGAGAAAGACGCCTCGATCAACGACCACATCGAGCAGATGCGCCTGGCTGCTACCAAGGCGCTGCTGTCGCGCAAGGATTCGCTGATCGTCGCCACCGTCTCGGCGATCTACGGCCTGGGCGATCCGGAAGATTACCTGTCGCTGCGCCTGATCCTCGCGCGCGGCGAACGCATCGACCAGCGCGCGCTGATCCGCCAGCTCACCGAGCTGCAATACACGCGCAACGAGATGGAGCTGCGCCGCGGTACCTACCGCGTGCGCGGCGAAGTGATCGACGTATTCCCGGCCGAATCGGAAACCGAGGCGCTGCGCATCGAATTGTTCGACGGCGAAGTGGAAAACCTCTCGCTGTTCGATCCGCTCACCGGCGAAACCATCCGCAAGGTGCCGCGCTATACGGTATATCCGCGCACGCACTACGCCAGCACGCGCGAAAGCGTGTTGAACGCGATCGAGACGATCAAGATCGAACTGAAGGAGCGCCTCGATCAGCTGTACAAGGAAAACCGCCTGGTGGAAGCGCAGCGCCTGGACCAGCGCACGCGTTTCGACATCGAGATGATGGCCGAGGTCGGTTATTGCCAAGGCATCGAAAACTATTCGCGCCATCTTACGCGCCGCGCGCCGGGCGAGCCGCCGCCGACCTTGTTCGACTATCTGCCGCCGGATGCGCTGCTGGTGGTGGACGAATCGCACGTCACCGTGCCGCAGCTCGGTGCGATGTACAAAGGCGACCGCTCGCGCAAAGAGACGCTGGTGGAATTCGGTTTCCGCCTGCCGTCGGCGATGGACAATCGCCCGCTGCGCTTCGAGGAATTCGAGCGCCGCGCGCCGCGCACCATTTACGTATCGGCCACGCCGCGCGACTACGAGCTGCAGAAATCCGGCGATGCGATCGTCGAGCTGGTAGTGCGCCCCACCGGCCTGGTCGACCCGGAAGTGGAAGTGCGGCCGGTGCGCACCCAGGTGGACGACCTGCTCAGCGAGGCGAAGAAGCGCATCGCGATGGGCGATCGCGTGCTGGTCACCACGCTCACCAAGCGCATGGCGGAGAATCTCACCGAGTACTTGAGCGAACACGACGTCAAGGTGCGCTATCTGCACTCGGACATCGAAACGGTGGAGCGCGTGGAGATCATCCGCGACCTGCGCCTGGGCGAGTTCGACGTGCTGGTCGGCATCAACCTGCTGCGCGAAGGCCTGGACATGCCTGAGGTCTCGCTGGTGGCGATTCTCGATGCGGACAAGGAGGGCTTCCTGCGTTCCACCGGCTCGCTGATCCAGACTATCGGCCGCGCCGCGCGCAACGTGCGCGGCAAGGCGATCCTGTATGCCGATGAGGTGACCCGCTCGATGCATGCGGCGATGGAGGAAACCAGCCGCCGCCGCGAAAAGCAGATCGCCTGGAACGCGGCGCATGGCATCACGCCGCAGTCGGTGGTGCGCCGCATTGCCGACATCATGGAAGGCGCGCGCAGCGAGGCCCCGGGCCGCGGCCGCAGCAAGGCCTCGCGCGGCCGCGCCGGCGCGGTGGCCGAACAGGCTGCCGAGTACGCGGGGCTGGACGCCGAGCAGGCTTCGGCGCTGATCAAGCGGCTGGAGGCGGACATGCGCAAGCACGCGGAAAACCTGGAATTCGAGGAAGCCGCCCGCCTGCGCGACCGGATCCACCAGCTGCGCGAACAGGCTTTGCGGTAGGCCATCCGTTCGGGTACACTGCACGGCTCTTACGGGCGGTTAGCTCAGCGGTAGAGCACTTCCTTGACATGGAAGGGGTCACAAGTTCGATCCTTGTACCGCCCACCAATTCGTTTCCTGCAACGGCGCGGCCACACGGTCCGCGCCGTTGTTTTTGCGGAACGCATCACCGGATTTTCGCTGCGCGAAACCGGGCTTTCATCCGGCGATAACCCCATGCTTCGCAGACTGCGCGTCCCGCAGTCTGCGGGGATCACATGGAGAGTCGTCATGAAAGCGAAATTCGCTCACTTAGCGTTTTGCTCGTGCGTCATGCTTGCAACGGGCGGTGCCTATGCTCAAGGTTCCTGCCCCGACGCAGCATTCAGTGGCAACTATGTTTTCAAGGATTCCGGTTCCATAGCATTGGTTCTTTCGGTGGTTCCGTACGCATCGGCCGGACACTTGTCGACCAACGGTGCGGGCAGCGGGACCATCGAAGAAACCACCAGCACAGGCGGCACGATCGCAGCGAAGACCACGTCTTTCGCCTATAGCCCGGTCGCCTCAACAGTACCGGGTTGCGTTTTTGCGGTCGCCACCGCCGATGGGCGCAACTTCACCCTCTATCTCGACAACAGCGATGCGGCCGGTACGTTCATCGCCACGGGCACCGGCCAGACCATCAACGGGGAGATACATCGGTAGATACCGACGGTACCGTTTCGAACGGCGCATCTTCGGGTGCGCCGTTTTCCATGCGCTGCAGGTCATTGATTCACAAGAATTTCACAATTTGCCCGCGTATTTAGTACTTGTCCGAAACCCAAAACGCGCGTCACTGCCTAGGATTTTCCTACAGCCTGATTCGCTGAAAGAGGACATACATCGTGCGCATCGCCATTCTCGAAGACACCGTCAAGCAGGCCCATTGCGTCGCCAACTGGATGGAGCGCGCCGGCTTCGAAAGCGTGATCCGGCACGATGGCGACAGTTTCATCCAGATGCTGGAAAACGAGCCGGCCGACCTGCTGCTGCTGGATTGGGACGTGCCCGGCAAGTGCGGCATCGAGGTGCTGAAGTGGGCACGCGCCGGCGGCGCGCACGCCAAGGTGCCGATCATCATGCTGACGCAGCACGACGACGAAGCGAGCGTGGTGCAGGGCCTGAACGAAGGTGCGGACGACTACGTGGTGAAGCCGGCGCGCGAAGCCGAATTGGTGGCGCGCGTGCGTGCGCAGGCGCGCAAGTACTACCCCGAATCGATGCGCGGAACCAGGCTGCGGGTGGGGCGCTACACGCTCGATGCCGAAGCGCGCAACGTGCTGGTCGATGGCGTGGACGGCCAGAAGCTGGTGAACCTGCCCGAGCGCGAGTTCGTGATGGCCATGCACTTCTTCAACAAGGTCGGCTGCGTCATCGCCAAGGAAGAACTGTGCGAGAAAATCTGGGGCCACGCCGATGACAAGTATCACGCCACGCTTGCCACCTACGTAAGCAAGCTGCGCAATGCGCTGCAGTTGCGCGCCAAGAACGGCATGGTTATTTCCACCGTCTACAGCCACGGCTATCGCCTGGAAGAACTGCCGCAGGCGGGCGCTCGGCGGGCGCCTGCGGCCGGTGTGCGCGCGGTGACGCGACGCGGTGCTTCGACGTATTGATCCGCCATGCGTGCGTACTGCCGCACGAACGGGTGAACAGCAACCAGCTTGCAGGGGGATCTTTGCGTGTTGTCGCTATCGGCTTACGTTCGACGCCTGACCCGCACTACGAGGGCCAGGATCGTCTTTATCGGCATCGCATTGCTGCTGGCCGCGCTCAGCGGCTATCCGCTGGGTGCGAGCGTGTCCGGCGCGCTCGACAAGGTGCTGTTCGATACCGCCGCGCGTTTTTTCAGTCATCCCTCGTCGCGCGAAGTGGCGGTGGTGCTGATCGACGGCAAGACCTTGCGCGAATACGGCACCGACGGGCTTTCCACGCGCACCGTTCAATTGCTCGGCCAGCTCGACCAGGCGGCCAGCATCGTGCTCGATTATCCGCTGGCGGCCGACGCGCATACCGGCGAGCTGGCGCAGGCGATCGCCGATAGCGGACGCGTCGTGCTGCCGCTGTCGTCATCGCATGCGGTGTCCGAACATATCGAAGCCGTGCCTTCGGCCTTGCGCGAACGCGCGGCAGGGCGAGGGCAGCGGCAATTCACGCTGGGGCATTACGGTGCGGTCAACGGCTTTGTGCCGTACCTGGATGTCGGGCAGGGCGGGTATCCGCATATCGTGCTCGAAGCGATCCGCGTCGCCGGTGCGCAGCACGTGCACGAACCGATGCAGACGCATCTGCGGCGCTACGCGCTGTCGCTGGCGCACGTCTACCAGCATGCGGTGCTGGTGATGCTGGGCGATCCGGCGCGCGTGCCGCAGTATTCGTTCGCCGACGTGATCGACGATCGCGTGCCCGCTGAAGCGTTCGCGAACAAACTGGTGTTCGTCGGCGATGCGGTGGGCGTGGATGCGGGATTCCAGGTGTCCTCGCTCAATATGGATGCGGTTTCGCGGCCGCAACTGGATGCCTTGGTGGCCGATGCGGTGATCAGCGGCAACATGGCCAGCGAACTGCCGCGCTATGTGGCCGTGCCGATCTATCTGGCGATCGCGTTGGGCATGGTGGGTATCTGTGTGTATGGACGCGGCGGCTGGATGCATGCGGGCGCCATCGCGTGGGGCGTGGGCATGCTCGTGCTGCCGGTGCTGTTGCTGGCGACAGTGCATCGCTGGCTGGGCCTTGGCCTGTTGCCGGTAGCGTGCCTGCTGATTTACGCGCACTTCGCATGGGAGCGCGTGCGTCGAACGCAAAACTTGCTGAAGCGCGAAATCGACAAGCTGCGCGCCATTCGATCCACCGTGGCGGTGACGGAGGAGGGCGTCGTCGTACCCGTGCCGACCGCCCGCCCGCGCGATCCGCTGCATCAGATCCGTGACGCCATGCGCGAGATCCGCAGCTGGCAAAGCACCTTCATCGATATGGCCAATCGATTGCCGTATCCGGTGTTCGTGGTCACCGAAGGAAAGTTGTCGGTCTGGAACGCGAAGGCGTCGGACATGCTTGCGGGCAGCGAAGGAAACACCGGCGACCATGCGATCACGCTGGCGCAGGTGCAGCGCCTGGTGGAAGAGCATTGTCGCGGCGAGAAAAACGTCAGCGTCGAGGCGACGCTGAGTGGCCGCGAACATATGCTGCTGTGCGTGCCTTACGCCAGCGCGGATACGTTCCTCGGGCGTGCGCAGGCTCATGCTTCCTACCTGGTCTGTCTGGTCGATATCGCGGACATCAAACAGGGCGTTACACACGACAAGTTGGCCTTGCGGCATATCGCGCACGATCTGCGCAGTCCGCTCTCGATCATGCTGTCCATGATCGAAGCGCGCGCCGATGACGCATCGCAAACTAGCGGTCATGAGCAGGCGTTTCTGGACGAACTGCGCCGGCAGGCGGATTATTCGTTGCGTGTCGCCAAGGATTTCCTGCAGCTCTCGCGTGCCGAGCAACTGGGGCGCGACAGTTTCGCTCCGATCGCCTTGCTGGACGTGGCGACGGAGGCGGCCGATCAGCTATGGCCGACCGCGCAAAGCAAGTCAATTGAATTGATCGGGCCGGAATGCGAACTGGACGATACGCTGATACGCGGTCATTCGGACATGCTGATCCGCGCGCTGGCCAACGTGATCGACAACGCGCTGAAGTACTCGCCGCCGGATACCGCGATCACCTTGCGTATTGTGGATATTGGCGAAGGACGCCTGGCGCTGCACGTGATCGATCAAGGCATCGGCATTGCCGAGGAACACCTCGCGCATCTGTTCGAGCCGTTCTTCCAGGTGGCCGGCAAGCCGAACGTGGAGATGGGCGTGGGCCTGGGACTGCCGTTCGTGAAGACAGTGATCGAGCGGCACGGCGGCTCTATCAGCGTGTCCAGCCAGCCGGGGCGCGGCACGGACGTGCGCATGGTGTTTCCGCGCGAGCGTCTCTAGCGGCCATGCGGCGCATGCGCGCAGACGCTGACGCCGCGGCCCGATCCACGTACCATTGCGCGCGCCGTCCCCTCATTGCGTGGAGTCGCCATGACGTATCTATGGATCAAGAGCCTGCATGTGCTGTTCGTGATCGCCTGGATGTCCGCGGTGTTCTATCTGCCGCGCATTCTGGTGAACATTGCCGAGGCGGAGGGCGAGCCGGCGGTAAAGGCGCGCCTGCAATTGATGGGTCGCCGGCTGTATAAGTTCGGCCACAACCTGTTCGGCATCGCGTTCCTGTTCGGCCTGACGTTGTGGCAGGGCTGGCGGGTGTTTCCGCAGGCCTTGCCGAACGTGGTCGGGCCGCTGCA
>CBJMMB010000075.1:0-19296 GCA_966430775.1 uncultured Dyella sp.
TCTTGGCACACCTGTAAACCATGTGTCCGGTCTGAACACCTTCGCCGGAATGACGTCAGGCGGGAAAATACCTTGCGGCGAGCGTTAAATTCGGAGCATTGGGGATAGGGTGGGGTGCGAGCGCAGCGAGCGGCGAAAACTAAACACCGCCACAAGTTATCTATCACCCGATATTTCTTGCCAACAAAAATCATCGCGAGATTCGGCTGTGTGCTAAAGCCCAGGCAACCCCACCCCGGCCCTCCCCTACTACCGCAGGGGAGGGAGTGATCATGGCAAGCGGTGAGTTATCGGCCGAAGTAGTGCCATTGGCCCTAAGGCGTCGGCGCGCGAGCTTTTTCACAGCCCGTGCGTGCGCATGTACTCGAACAATTGACTGTCGCTGTCGATGCAAAGCTTGCGCATGGCGTCGTGTTTCTGCTGGCTGATGGTCTTGATGCTGCGGCACGTCACCTTGGCGATTTCCGTCACCGTCATGCCGCGCGCCAGCATGCGCATGATCTCGGCTTCGCGCATCGACAAGGTGACGCTGACCTTTTCTTCGTGCGCGCGTTGCGCAGTCGCCACCGGTGCGTGTTCCGCCAGCCGCTTGCGCAGATATTCACTGACGTAACTGCGCCCCTTGCGCACCGTCTGGATCGCCGTGATCAGCTCCTTGGTCATGGCGGTCTTTTCCACCACCGCATTGGCGCCGGCGGCCAGCATGCCCTTCAGCAAGGCCGGATTGTGCGACATGGTGAGCACGATGATCGCCAATCGCCGATAGCGTTCGCGCAGCTGGCAGATCATGCCCATCCCGTCCACGACCTCGTCTTCGGCCGGCATGGAAAAATCGGTGATGACCAGGTCGCAGGTTTGCGTGGCCACCAGCGCAAGCAACTCGGCACTGCCATGCGCCTCGCCGATCACCTGGCCATCGGCGCAATGGTTTTGCAGCAGCATGCGTAAGCCCACCAGGACGATGGGATGATCGTCAGCGATGACAATGCGCATAAGAACCCCCGATGGAACGATCGGAGAAGGATGGAATCCTTCCATCCCTCATGATCCGCGTCGGGTCGGAGAGTACACCTGCACGTGAAGCTTGCGTCGCGTGCAGGAAAAAATCGAGGCTGTTCAGCGTTTTCCTCGAGCAAAATTTCACCTGACGTTGACATCGAATAGTTAAAAAGAGCCGCGCAAGCCGTCAGGGGGATATCTTGCGCGCGTGGACGAAACGTCTTCAACGTCCACCATGACCGTTACAGAAAGCATTTCCATCCGCAGGAACGCAGGAGGTATGCATATGTCGCGTCACGTACATGCAAGGCGCCACCCGTTTCACCCCTGGCACACTCCCCGCTACGTATTCGCCGCCACGCCGGCGCTGCTGCTTTCGCTTTGCCATCCAAGCGTGCTCTATGCCACGTGTACCGGCACCGCACCCGCCACCGGCACGTCGGTAACGTGCAGCGGCAGCGGCGTGGTACCTGTCATTGCGCAAGCAGGCAGTTCGAACGTCACCATCACCATCAACAGCGATGTGAACTTTGCCAACCCGCGCAGCGTGAGCCCGGTGAGTTTCAGTGTCGATCACGCCAGCCAGATCACCAACAGCGGCACGCTGGCGCTCACCGGCGGTGGCGGTAGCGGCACCAATCGCGGCGCCGTGCTGCTCGGCACCGGCGACAACAACACGCTGACCAATGCGGCGAACGCCAGCATCACCACGACCGGCGCCTACAATGACGGCATGGCGGCGAACGGCAACGGCAACACGCTGATCAACAACGGCACCATCACCACCGCAGGCCCCAACGCGTATGGCATGACGGCGGCGTGGGGCCAGACCAATGTTGGCGAAACCAACAACACGCTGATCAACAGCGGTTCGATCAGCACATCCGGCAGCAATGCGCGCGCGATGTCGATTCTTGGGCAGAACGGCAGCGTCACCAACACCGGCACGTTGCTGACCACCGGCACCAGCAGCCCTACCGTGTACCTGCAAGGCAACAACGACAAGCTGGTCAACAGCGGCACCATCCAGGCGCAGGGCACCACATCGGATGCTGTGTTTTCCAATACGGCCGGTTCCAGTTTCAGCGCGAACATCCAGAATCTGGCGGGCGGAAAAATCATTGCGCAATCCGGCGCTGCCGTGCGCACGCTCAATGGCACCAGCACCATCACCAACGCCGGTCTGCTTCAAAGCAACAGCGGCGTGGCGGTGCAAATGGGGCTTGGTGTCAACACGTTGATCTTGCAGACCGGTTCGTCCATTGTCGGGTCGGCCGATGGCGGCGGCGGCGCCAATCCAAGCACGGTGATACTGCAAGGCACCGGCAACGTCACCAATGCTTTCACACGCTTCAAGACCTTGCAGGCGCAGGGCGGTGATTGGAACTGGAGCGGCAGTGGCGCGTTCAACACCGCGCAGATCCAGGGCACGTTCAACCTCACCGGCACGGTGACCAGTGCAGGCGCATCCACCGATACGCTGAGCTTCAATGGCGCGACCGTCACGGGTATCGCCGGGTTCGCCAATTGGCCGACGGTAAACGTCAATAGCTCAACCCTGACCATGGACGGCACGATGGTCGTCGGCAATGCCGCCACCGGCACCGGCAGCGTGACGATCGACGCCGGCAGCACCTTGCTCGCCGGCAATGGCGCCAACGGCGGTATTGCGCCGTACACCAGCGGCGACCTGGTGAACGTGACCAATGCGGGCACCATCGATCTCACCAACGGCGGATCGACGGCGGCCAATACCTTCACCATCGCCGGCAACTACACCGGCAATCAGGCCAAGCTGCTGCTCAACACGGTGCTTGGCACGGACAACGCGCCGTCCGACAAGCTGGTACTCGCGGGCGGCACGGCCAGCGGCAGCACCAGCATTCACGTCAACAACGCCGATGGCGCAGGCGGGCTCACCACCGGCAACGGCATTCTGCTGGTGCAGGCCACCCATGGTGCAAGCATTCCAAGCACGGCGTTTTCGCTCAATGGCGGATCGCTGCAGGCAGGCGCGTATACCTATTATCTGTTCGAAGGCGGTCAGACCGCCGGTACGTCGAACAACTGGTATCTGCGTTCCACGTTGCCGGTTGCTGCGGCACCGACGCCCACCCCGACTCCAACGCCTACGCCTACACCGACTCCCACCCCAACCCCAACGCCCACTCCGACGCCAACACTTACCACGCCGATTCCCGCCGAAGGCACGCCACCCTTGCCTGCCGCGCTTCCTGCCGGCGATCCACCGGTGGCCTTGTACCGTCCGGAAGTCGCGCTGGATTCGGCCATTCCTGCCGTCATCGTGGATATGGGATTGGCGCAACTGGGCACGTTCGACCAGCGACAAGGCAGCCAGTGGCTGCTCGATGAAAGCCATTCCACGCCCGATGGCTGGGTACGCGTGCTCGGCGTGCACGACAATGCGCAGCAAAGCGGCGGCGCCACGCCGCGTTTCGACGGCAATCTCGCTGGCGCGCAAATCGGCCACGATGTGTTTGCCCACGATGGCGAGCACGGCCAGCACGATCACCTTGGCCTGTTCGTCGGCTACACGCACGCCAATGGCTGGGTGAACGGCAGCGTGGGTGGATTCGCCAATGCGCGCGCCGGCAACGTGCACGCGCATGCCGACAGCGTCGGGGGCTATTGGACACATGTCACCGCATCGCAGGCTTATGTGGATGTGGTGCTGATGGGCACCTGGTCGCGTACGCGCGTGCAATCGATCCAGGCGTTCCAGAACAGCACGCGCGGGCGTTCGGTCAGCGCAT
This sequence comes from uncultured Dyella sp., assembly GCA_966430775.1. Lineage (GTDB taxonomy): Bacteria > Pseudomonadota > Gammaproteobacteria > Xanthomonadales > Rhodanobacteraceae > Dyella_B. The sequence goes on from CBJMMB010000075.1 coordinate 3,774, forward strand.
CGCTGGAAAGCGGCGTACCGGTTTCACTGACCGCGCATCTGCTGGTGGAACCGCAGGCGCAGCTGATCATGCAGCACATCAGCACGGACGGTTTCCAGGACCCGGTCTCCCGCGTCGATTTCCGTTCCACCAACGCAGTCACCGGTCGCATGGGTGCGCGACTGCTTGGCCGCTTCGGCGGCGACGCGCAAGCCTGGGAGCCATACCTCAAGCTCAACCTGTGGCGCAATTTCCATCGCAACTACGACACCGTGTTCGGCGGCGACGCGATCGCCACCAACCTTGCCGGTACCGCCCTCGAATTCGGCGGTGGGGTGAGCGCGAAGCTCAGCCGCCGCATCAGTGTTTACGGCGACGCGAGCTACCTGCACAACATCGACAACCTGCACCGGCGCGGCGCAACCGCCGACCTGGGCCTGCGCATCCTGTGGGGAGGCGGCTCATGAAACCTAAGGAAGGCGTAAGAAACCCGGCGCAAGCTTGAGGCCCCTTTCCAGCGAGTTTGCTCCCATGTATCGGCCCCTCGTTATCGCTGTACTCGCATCGCTGGCATCCGTGGCCGCCGCGTCCACCGCGGCGGCCGATGCCGCGCATCCGTCCTTTGCCGTCACGCATCGCCTCAAGCTCGGCGGTACCGGTGGTTGGGACTACCTCAGCTTCGACGCGCAGCGCCGCCACCTGTTCGTGACCCGCGGCGATCGGGTGCTGGTGCTCGACGTGGATCACGACAAGCAGGTCGGCCTGATTCCCGATACCGACGGCGTACACGGCGTGGCGATTGCGCAAAGCCTGCATCGCGGCTTTACCAGCAACGGCAAGGCCGATTCGGTCACCGTGTTCGACCTGGATACGCTCAAGACCCTCGCCACCATCAAGGGCACCGGCGACAAGCCCGACGCCATCCTGTATGACGACGCCTCGCATCATCTCTTCACCTTCAACGGCAAGAGCAACAATGCCAGCGTGATCGATCCGGCCAAGAACGCCATCATCGCCACCATTCCCCTGCCCGGCAAGCCGGAATTCGCCGCGGCGGACGGCAACGGCCATGTCTACGTGAACATCGAAGACAAATCCGAGCTGATGGATATCGACAGCAACACCAACAAGGTATTGCACGCCTGGCCGCTGGCGCCGTGCGAATCGCCCAGCGGCTTGGCGTTCGACGTCGCGCATGCACGTCTGTTCTCGGTCTGCGACAACCAGCTGATGACGGTGCTGGATGCGCACGACGGCCACCGCGTGGCGACGGTGCCGATCGGCGATGGCCCGGATGCAGTGGCCTACGATCCCGCCGATGGCCTGATCTACAGCTCCAACGGCGAAAGCGGCACGCTGACGGTGGTGCATGAAGAAGATCCGGATCATTACAAGGTCATCGCCAACGTTCCCACCAAGGAGAGCGCCCGCACGCTGGCCCTGGATCCGTTGAAGCATCGTGTGTACTTGTCGTCCGCCCAGCTCAGCGACAAGAAGGATGAACGTGGCCGCCCGATACCGGTGGCGGGTTCGTTTACGTTGTTGACGGTGGGTAGGCCGTAAGGTGTAAAGCCCCTCTCCCTCCGGGAGAGGGGTTGGGGTGAGGGTACGAGCAGCGCGCGATGTCTGCAAAATGAAGAGCTTCATACTGGCGCATTGCTAAGAAAAGCCACACTGTCATTCCGGCGAAGGCGCATTGCTGTCCGGGGAAAGTGTCTGCACGTCTTGCAAAAATGGCTAAAACGCTCGTCATCCCAGCGAAAGCTGGGATCCAGCGACTTACAAAGCGTCAAAGGCACTGGATGATTCGCTTCGCTCACCCCTTCGGGGCCATCCTTCGGATGTTCTCCGCGCTGCGCGCTACGTCCAGCTTTCGCTGGGATGACGATTCGGTAGCGTTGAATTTTCTGGGGAAATTGCCGCGCATCGCGCATTTTTTGAAGAGCCTCATTTTCCCCGGACAGCAGTGGGCGAAAGCCGGAATCCATGCTTCGTCCTGGCGATAGATTCCGGCCTTCGCCGGAATGACGGTGAGGTGAGGGAAAATTTGGTGCGAGACAGATAGTCTTCTTATTTCGCTCAACATATCGAACGAAAACGTGGAGATATTTCAGGGTGCACACCCCGCCCCACATTCAACCCTGCGGAATCACCACCCGCACCCGCAAGCCACGCCCCGTAGGCGCATCCAGCAGATCGATCGTCGCGTTATGCAATTGCGCCGCGCGCTGCACGATCGAAAGCCCCAAGCCATAACCATCGCCCGCGGTGGATTCGCGGTGAAAGCGCGCAAACACGCTGGCGCGCCGTTCGGGTGGAATGCCGGGGCCGTTGTCGATCACTTCGATCACGATGCCTTCCGGCGCATGTTGCAACGACAGCTGTACATGGCCGCCGGTGGGCACATGATGCATGGCGTTCTCGATCAGATTGCGCAGCAACGCAGCCAGCGCGGCTTCGTAACCGTGAATGCGCAAATTGTCTTCCTGCACCACAAACGCAAAGTCCACGCCGCTTTCGCCTAACAACGGCGCCAGCTCGTCGATCACGTTCATCGCCACGGCGATCAAGTCGACTTCGCTTTGTTGGCCGGCCGCCGCACCCGCTTCCAGTCGCGCCAGCGCAAGCAATTGCTCGATGCGCCGGGTCAATCGCGCCAGCCCGGATTGCGCACTGACCAGCGCGCCGGTGGCGTCCGCCGGCAGCTTGGCTGCCATGGCGCTGTCCAGGTGCAGGATGGTGGACGCCAGCGGCGTACGCAGTTCGTGCGCCACGTCCGCGCTGAAACGCCGCTCGCGCTCCAACGCATCTTCCAGCCGTTCCAGTTGCGTGTTCAACGCATCCACCACCGGCTCCAGTTCCTGTGGCGCGTCCTTGAGCTGGATCGGCTGGCGGCTGCCGGGCGAACGTGCGGCCAGCGCCTGGCGCAGGCGTTCCAGTGGACGCAAGCCGCGCCGGACCGCCCAGCCCACCAGCACGGCCAGCAGCGGCAGGCCGACCAATTGCGGCAATACCAGATCCAGCCACAGCGCCTGCGTGATGTCGCGGCGGCTGTCGTCGCGTTCGCCGACGCGCACCACCACGTTGTTGACGTCGTCGACCAGGGTGAAAACGCGCCAGCCGTAGCCTTCGAAGAAAAAGTTTTCGAAGCCGGAAACGGGCGTCGGCTGCAGCGGCAGTTGCGCCAGGTTCGCGGTGCTCAGGCGCATATGGTTGTGCATATCGAACACCTGGTAACCCACTTCGGCCTCGTAGGTGCGCGTGTGCATCAATTGCTCTTCGGCCTTGCGGCCAAGAATCGGCACCACTAATGAACCCAGTTCCGGCTTGCGCAAGGCGTCGAGCCCCGCGTGCTGGATCAGCACGTCCAGCGTGCGCGCCGATTGCGCCAGGCGGCCGTCCAGCAATTCGCGCGTTTCCTTCAGCGCGCGGTGATAGCTGTACAAACCCAGCGGCAACAACACGGCGACCAGCACGGCGATGATCATCCAGCGCAGCCGGCCGCGCAGACTCAGGCGCATCACGTCGGGTCCCGCGGAATCATGTAGCCCACGCCGCGAATGGTGCGAATGGCGTCGAAACTGAGCTTGCGGCGCAAGGCGTGGATCTGTACTTCCAGCGCGCTGCTGCCTACCGCGTTGTCCAAGCCGTACAAGGAATTCTCCAGATGCTCGCGGCGCACGATGCGGCCGGCGCGCTCCATCAAGATGCGTAGCAGTGAAAATTCACGGCGCGTGAGCTCGATGCGCTTGCCGCGATACTCTGCCTCGCAGGTGCCGATATCCAGGCTGATCACGCCCACGTCGATGCGATTGGCGGCCAGCCCCTGCGCGCGGCGCGTAAGCGAGCGGATGCGCGCGCTCAGTTCCTCGACGTGGAACGGCTTGACCAGGTAATCGTCGGCGCCGGCGTCCAGGCCGCGCACGCGCGCTTCCAGGCCGTCGCGCGCGGTCATCACGATCACCGGCGTATTCACCTGCGAGCGTCGCGCCTCGGCCAGCACGTCCAGGCCATCCTTGTGCGGCAGCCCCAGGTCCAGCAGCACCAGGTCGGCGGTCTGGTCGCGCATGGCCACCAGCGCCTCGCGGCCGTCGCGCAGCCAGGTCACCGCATAGGAAAGCCGCTCCAGCGCCTGCCGGATGGCTTCGCCCAACTGCAGGTCATCTTCCACCAGAATGATGTGCATACCTCTTTACCTTAGGGCTACTTTAGCGGAGGTATTGTTCCTGGCCGCCATTTTGCGCAGATTAGCTTAGGGCGGTCTTATCGGAAGCCAGCCGGTGATCGCCCGCCATCCGCTCGCGACCAACAGCCGGGAGACGTGCATGAAAGCCCTGCGATTCAGCCGCCACGGTGCACCCGACGTGCTGGAATACACCGAGGTCGCGCCGCCGCCCATCGACGCGGACAGCGCGCTGGTGCGGGTGCATGGCGCTTCGGTCAATCCCAGCGACGTGAAAAACGTGGCCGGCCACTTCGCGCAGACCACGCTGCCGCGCATTCCGGGGCGGGATTTCAGCGGCGTGGTGGAACAAGGACCGCTGGCCTGGCGCGGCAAGGAAGTGTGGGGCACCGGCGGCGATATCGGATTGGTGCGCGACGGTACGCATGCCGAATACATCCGCGTACCGGTGGCCGCGCTGGTACGCAAGCCCGCCGGGCTGGACCACGCGCAAGCTTCGGCGATCGGCGTGAACTTCGTGGTGGCATGGCTGGGCGTGGTGGACTACGCGCAACTGCGCGCCGGGGAAACGATTGCGGTGATCGGCGCGGGCGGCGGCGTGGGCGGCGCGGTCACGCAGATCGCCAAGTCGCTGGGTTGCAGCATCATCGGTATCGATCGCCAACCGGTAGACGCCAGCTCGCCGGCAGGAAAACGTATTCATGCCTTCGTGCCGTTCGACGAGCATACCGTCGCCGCCGTGCGCAGCCTGGATGACCTGGCCGACGGCGTAGACGTGGTGTTCGACAGCGTCGGCGGCATCGCTTTCGAAACCGCGCTCGGCCTGGCCAGGCGTCGCGGACGCGTGGTGGAAATCAGCGCCACCGGGCGGCGCCGGGTGGATTTCGATCTCACCGACTTCTATCACAACGAAACCCAGTTGCTCGGCGCCGACAGCGCCAAGCTGGGCGTGGTGGCCTCGGCCCGGCTGATGCAGGCGGTGGCGCGCGGATTCGACAACGGCAAGTTCGATGCGCCGGTGATCGCTCACCGCTACGCGCTTTCGCAGGGACGGCAGGCCTACGAGGCCGTCGCCGAAGGCACGCCCGGACGCGTCGTCATCGTGCCCTGAAGGGGCCGGTTGTCGCGCACAGCCTTCCTTGCTTATGAAAGGAACACGACAGCTTTCTCAAGCGCTGCCGTCTTTGACCTTGGGCTTGCGACCACGCTTCGGTTTGGCCTGCGTCTGTGCGATCAGGCTTTGCAGGTAGGCGATGCCCTCTTCCTCCGGGAAAAAGGCCACGACGTCCGCCACGGTCAGATTGTGACGCGCACGCAGCGCCAGAAAGTCCTCTCTGGCCCGTTCCATGGCCGACATGGCGGCCTGTTTGGCCGTCGGCTTTCTGGGCTTGGGCGCACGCTGTTCGATCTCCTTGTCGAGAGCCGCGAGTTCTTCCTGGAAGCGGCGGAAGGCATCTTTCGGGAGGGTCATGGGAACCGGGTGTGCTGCAGGACCCCGGATTATCTCATACCCGTGAACGCCATCCATCGGTTTCCCCCTGCTTCCAGATATGAAAAGTAGCGGGAAACAGCCGGTCAAAACCGGCCGGAAAGGCAGGTTGCGCCAGGCGCAGACAGCTGTTTCATACGAAGACGCAAAAGCGTGATGCAGCACCAGGTTCCGAGCCCCGCCCTTCACGCCGCCCAGCATGCCGCTCCGTATGATGCCCACCCAATGCCGTGCTTGGTGCGCAAGAAAAAGCCTAGACCGGGGGTGGGTAGGCTCGCATGGCACGGTCTAAGCTTTATTTGTCTTGCACCATCGGATGTCAGACCGCTCAAGGACGGCTGGGCGCGATTCTCGAAGGCTCAGGGGTGCACCGATGATGAAACCCATGACTGAAAACAAATGGCTGCGGCAGGTTGCCGTGTTCGTGGCATATGCGGTGGCGTATCTGCTGCTGCGGCCTTATACGAATGGCATCTGGAACATTACCGGCGGGCTGCGACTGAGCTGCCTGTTGCTTCTGCCTTATCGCTATTGGCCCACGCTCGTACTGGCGGAACTCGGCCCGCAGATTTACTACAACACGCCAGATCAGGCGCCCTTCGGCCTGGCATGGCAGATCGGCAATTCCATTCCCGCCATCCTCTTCGCGATGCCAGTGGTGGCTTGGTGCAAGCGCCGATTGGGCCTGTTCCCTTCCAAGCGGCTGGTACGGGCGAAGGCACTGCTTATCTGTGTCGTGCTCACGTCTGCGGTCTGGACAGCAGCCGCAGTGCCACTGCTGCTTGTCGTTGTGCAACCAGCAAATACTCCCCACCCTTACCAATTCCACAACATTCAAGCCGTACTGCTCTTTTTTGGACGCTATGTTGGCATTCTCACCATCTTGCCTCTCGCGCTTGCGCTCAAACTTCGGGAACCTCAGCCCTGGCGCGCACGCTTGAAAAGCTGGACAAGCAACCAATTGGTGCACGAGTCCCTGATATTGCTACTACCGACGCTGGCTGTGCTGTTTTGGGTTAACCGACATGTATCGGCGGACATCAAGCAGATCACACGCATGGTCATGTTGCTGCCGGCTGCCTGGCTCACCATGAAGCATGGGTGGAGAGCCGCCGCCATCGGCACCGCAGCCGCGATGGTTTGCATTTTCCTCGACATGGAGCCGAACTATGAAGCGCTCGATGTCATCGGTACCCAAGCCTTTGTTGCGTTCTCCGTGACCTGCCTGTTTGCGCTTGGCATCCGCGTCACTTTGCAGAATGCCGCAGAAGAACAGGAACGGGTCGATGCAAAGGCTGCCGTCAAGGTGGCGCAGCAAGGTATGTATCTATGCGAACTGCGCATGCGTCAAGCTGCGCAGACACTCGAGCAGATCAGCGGCAACCTGCAATTGACGCAAACGAGGTTGCTCAATCGCTTCAAGCACATGCTGCCGCCGATGGAAGGCCAGACTTACTACAAGCAGATGGCGAATGCCCAGAGCCAGGTTTATCAGCTGGTGGAGTCCATGCATCCCACGGCTTGGCGCGAACGCGGCCTGCCGGCTGCCATGCGCGAAACCATCGGGCGCTCTCTGGACGAGGCTGGCATCGCTTATCGCTTTGAGCTGCACGGTCGCGGCTTGAGCCAGTTGTCGCCGGGAGTACATGCAGCGATTTATCGTCTGGCCTGCGAAACCGTTGTGTACGTGTGCGGGAAACAGGCGTGGTCTACCATCATCATCTCGCTACGTGGCGGGTTCACGCACGGCCAACGTTGGGCGACGCTTCGCGTGGAAGGCAGGGCTGATGATGCAGATGCATTGCCCGCGCACGGCAAACTACAGAACCAGCAGTTGGCGGCCAAATTGGGCGCCAATAACCTGGGCGCGATGGCATTGCGGGACTACGCGCGCCTATACAACGGCGAATTGCACACCTTCACGAAACCAGATGCGTTCCGTGTCACGGCATTGGTGCATGACGTAAGCCAGCAGCGCGCGCAGGAACCACACGGTGAACTCACCAGTCGCCCTGCTCCTACTGAACTATATATTCGGTGAGGTAGCTCTACCTCACCGCTCAATCAGTTGCCACCTCAATTGGCAGCAATCCCTCCCACGCAACCCGCTGGGTTCGTACAAATAGCAGACGCATCAGCCGGCGTAATGACATCGAGCTGCACCCCGCCCGTATTGGTCGGTGTAGCCGTAATGCGCGTAGCGCTATCCCGATACACCGTCTCGCCACGGGTCACCGGCAACTGCACATGCTGCGTGGTGACATAAGGTGCATCCACGCCCACCGGCAACACCAGCACCACGCGGTCGGCCATCGCCACCGCGCCGCGCACCGTGCCGTTCAAATCATTGACCTGGATATAGCGAATGCCGTCGCGAACGAATACGTAGACGTGGTAATGCGGACTCACGCTGACGTCCGTGGCATTGGGCCACGATTCGCCCAGGCCGGTCGCGGGGGCTTCGTTGGCAAGCACCGCAGTGGACAACAGCGCTGCAAACAATGTGGAAACAGCGCCTGCGCGCAAAGCGAAACCGGATGGTTTACGAAACATGGGAACCCCCTCTTTTGTCCATACTTGCGGCCAATTGCCGGATGAAATGTAACACCGGGGCGTGTGTAAAGCGTGCAAAGCCCGTTTTCATAGGCTCTTTATAGGTTATGGGATGGGTTATGACAGCTTCGATGCGGGCCATGAAAATGGAGAACTGATTCTCCTTTTTTCCCGGTCGATAAAAACCGCTTGTCCTGTCAGGACTGAATCGAGGGAAATACGTGCTGCATTTTTTCTTCTGCAGGAAAAATCCGATTAATCAGACCGATTTGCCTTTTTCGCCTAAGACGATTTGCAAAATCCGTTCATCTTGATTAATTTGTTCCGCGGCACCGTCCATAAATACCACTATAAGGACCACACATGGCCATTGACCTGAAAGCCCTTTCACCGAAAGAACTGCAATCGTTGATTGCCAACGCGGAAGCACACATGCAAGAAGCCAAAAGCAATCAAGTCCAGGAAATCCGCAAGAAAATCGACACCCTGCTCAACAACGCCGGCCTGTCACTAGCCGACGTCTACCCCACCCGTGGCGGCAAGGCCAGCAAGGCCGGCAAGCGCGCCGTGGTGGCGCCGAAGTACCGCAACCCTGAAGACGCTTCGCAAACCTGGTCCGGCCGCGGCAAGCGTCCGTTGTGGGTTGTGGCTGCGCTCAAGCGCCGCGGCGTCACGCTGGACAGCCTGCTGATCGACAAGGCCGGCGCCGGCAAGGGCAAGGCCACGGCGAAAAAGGCCGCCAAGAAGGCGACGCGTCGCAGGATCAAGCGCCGCTGATCGGTAATGTTTGGAATAAAGGCGCGGTTTTCCGCGCCTTTTTTCTTGCCCGAAACGAAAATGTCCCCGTAGGTTGGGTAGAGGCAACGCCGAAACCCAACGTCGCCATACGCATCGTACGTTGGGGTTCGGCAGCGCCTCAGCCCAACCTACTGGGCCTTCTCTGCATTAGAACGAATACTTCGCCGTTACCAACGTTGTCATGCCCGAATCGACCACATCGGAAAGCGCTAGGCTGCTCTTTCCAACGTGCGACCAATACGAGTACTCCTTGGTCAGGTTCGAAATGGACAGATCCAGCTGGATGCCGTTGTGGAAGGCATAACCGGCATGCAGGTCGACGCGCGTGATCGGGCGCACCCACAGATCGTCCCATGAGCCGCCGCGGCCAAGATAATCGTAGGTGGCGATGTACGAACCGGCGTAGTGGTAGCTCAGGTTGACCGAGAATCCGTCCTTCTCGTAGAACAGCTCGCCGTTGGCCATCAGATCCGGCGCGTTCTGGATACGCTCGTTGTGAAAGCCGTCCATGCCCAGATCCACCGACGTGCGCTGGCCGGTCACGTTGAAGCCCATGCCGAAACCATCCAGCGGCGCCGGCATATCCTGAAATTTCTGGCGCACGGCGGCTTCGATGCCGTACACCTTGCCGTTGCCGCCGTTGGTCGGCCGGATGTACTGGATCGATCCGGCATCGACCGTGGCGGCGTTGACCGGATCGCTGCCGGCCTCATAGATATAGTTGGACAGCTTCTTGTAGAAGCCTGCCAGCATCGCATGGCCGCCGTGCTGGTTGCTCCACTCACCGGAAAGATCGATGTTGAGCGATTCGATCGGCTTCAGGTTCGGATTGCCTTCGGTGATGGTGGTCAGGCCATCGGCCGACACGCTCACCTGCGAGCCGCCACCCAACTGCACGAATGCCGGCCGGGTATAGCTGGTCCAGATCGCGCCGCGGTAAACCGCGTTCTCGCTCGGGCGATAGTTCACGAACACGCTGGGCAGCGGTTCGTTGTAGTGGGTGTAGTTCTTGGCGAAATAGCCGGGGATTTCATTGCCCGACGCATCCTGCGGTATCACCCAGAAGGTGTTGCGGATATCGGTGTGCTCGAAGCGCAGGCCGGGGATCACTTCCAGGTTGCCCCACTTCAACGTGGCCATGGCATAGGCCGACGCCACCGCTTCGTTGGCGCGCTGCGTGTTGCAGTTCCAGTTGTTGATGTAGAGATCGCTGCAGGTGTCCAGATCCGCCGGCACGACATGGGCCGCGATCAGGCGCTTCAACGCGCCCTGGTCGATGGTCGGCACGTCGTAGTTGTAGACGCCCGGGAAAACCGAGCTGTAATAGCCATCGATCAAGCCCAGCGAACCGAAGCTGCGGCCGTCGGTGAACTTCGGCGTGGTCCAGTCGCGGTTGGTGAATTCGCGATGGCTGTCGACGTACTTCACGCCCATCTGCACCGAGGTAAGCGCGCCATCGTTGAAATCGTAGCGCGCATCGAATTTCGCACCGCCCTTTTCCTGACCGCTATAGGATTCGGTCAGCTCACCCGCGCGGCGCGCGTACATCGTGGAAACACTGTTGATCTGCGCCGTCATCGCCGGCGTCAGCATCGGGTACGCCAGGCCGTTGGCGCCGTAGCTCATCACCGTGCTGGCGCCATAGGGGAAATTGGCGGAGGAGTATTCGTCGTTGCGGGCCGAGATTTCCACGTGGTCCGGACGATCGTTGTGGCCCCAGCTATAGAACAGGTTCGGCGAGAAGGTCCAGCCGCCCACGCTCTTGTCCGCGCCGAACTGCACGGTGCCCAGGTCCGCCTTTTCCGGATTGGTTTCATACCAGAAGCGCGTGGCGATGCGCCCGATCACCGGCTGGTAGATGCCGGTGCTGCCGATCTGGCTGTAGCTCACGTTGGCGGGAATAAGCTGCAGGTAGGTCGTGTTCTGCGCCGTCTTGGCGTACGCGTAGGTCATGCGCGCATAGGTGGTGAGCGTGTCGTCCACCTTCCAGTCGAACGATACGTTGCCGCCGTAACGACGCGTATCGCCGGACGAGGTACCCAGGTACATGCCCGTGCTTTCCAGGTTGCGCTCCAGGTCGAAACCCGGTGCGCTGGCACCCGTCGCCGTGGTGCGCGCGTAGCGCCACGCGCCGTCGCCCAGCGCCGCGGTTGCGCCAGCGGCCTCGCTGTTGACGTAGTTACGGCTATCGTAAAAAGCGCTGGTATAGATGCCGAACTGATGGCTTGCGCCGAACTTGGTCTGGAACTCGCCGGCCAGGCCACCGCCCAGCCCGTTGTCGCCGTAATCGCGCGCCTTGCTCTCCACGCGACCACTGGCAGTGATGCTGCCGCTGGTCGGTGCGCTGAAATCGAAGGCCGTGGGCGTGCGAAAATCGATGGTGCCGCCGATCGCATCGCCATCCATGTCCGCGGTAGAGGTCTTGTTGAGCACGATGGTCTGCAGGCCCGAGGGCGGCAACAGGCTGAGCTGCACGCCACGGCTGTAGGCCATGCCTTGGGCCACGTTCACGCCGTTGATCAGGTTGACGTTGTATTCCGCGTTCAAGCCACGCACCGAGGTAAACATGCCCTCGCCGCGCGAGGCGCCATCGATGCCGCCGAAATACGATTGCCCGGTGTTGAATACGTTCACGCCAGGCAGCAGGCCCAGCGCTTCGGCGACGTTGTGCACGGCGGTGTATTTCAAGTCATCGGCAGACAATACGTTGACCGTGTTGGTGGCATCCATCTGGATCTGGCTGGCGTCGTAGCGGTTGGCCGCCACGGTGATCTTCGCCAAAGACGCCACGTTGTTGAACACCGCGCTGACCGTACCTTGCGCCGGCACGTCCACCGTGGCGGAAAGCGTGCGGGAAGAAGCATTGGTGGCGGTAAGCGTGTAATGGCCCGCCGGCAGATTCGCCAGCATGAAATGGCCGGACGTATCGGTGGTGGCGGTCTGCCCGTTGCCCGCCACCGATACGACGGCCCCGGCCAGCGGCTGGCCGGAGGACGGATCGGCAAGCACCCCCGTCACGTCACCGGCATAGGCCGCAGAGGCCACGAGGTAACCACTCATGACAGCCAGAATCGAACGGGCCAGCAAACGTTGCTTTATTTTGTACATGTCAAACACGCTCCGGTAGTAGTCGCAAACCACGCGCCTGCAAGAGGCAGGCGAAAGGCGACGAAGCTAGAGAGCGTGCATGTAATTTCGATGGCAGTGAGATGAATCGTTGCGCTTGGAATGAACTTCGTCACCTGTTTCGGGTCTGCGTCCATTTTTATTTGGACGTCTAAATGACGATGTGGTCGTTTCATCGTCGTGTCATATCGTTGCAAGAGAGAGTGATGGAAAGTGGCTTATATAGATCGATTGAATTTGAATTGCCTGCCCGTCGCCTCACCGTCATTCCGGCGCAGGCCGGACGTAGTGCGCAGCGCGGAGAACGTCCGAAGGACGGCCCCGAAGGGGTGAGCGAAGCGAATCATCCATGCTGACCATTGCGTAGAACTTCATGCATTACGCGTGGATATAAATGGATTCCGGCCTGCGCCGGAATGACGGTGAGGGCATATGATGTTTTCACTGCAAGCCGTGTGCGACTGGAACGTAAACAGCCAGGAAAAACGATGGCCATCAAAAAGCAATCCGCCCTGAATCCTCGCCAGCGCTCCGCATGCGCCATCATCGGCTTGCGCATCGTGGCCGCAACACTCGCCCTGGCCGCCACACACGCCGCCGCGCAAACATCTTCCCTGCGCCTGAATCAGCTCCAATACATCGGCAGCCACAACAGCTACCACGCCGGCCTCGCGCCCAGCGAAGCGGCGCTGTGGAAACGCACCGATCCGGCCACGTTCGCCGAGATCGACTACGCGCATCCCGCGCTAAGCCGCCAGCTCGACGATGGCGTGCGCCAGCTCGAGCTGGATATCTACAGCGACCCCGAAGGCGGACGCTACGCGCATCCGTCCATCGTCGAACAAGTGCGCAAGGCGGGGCTGCCGGCGGATCCGCCGTTTGCCGACCCGTCGATGATGCAGCGGCCCGGCTTCAAGGTCATGCATATCCAGGACCTGGACCAGCGCAGCAACTGCCAGCCGTTCACCGCCTGCCTTGCCGAGATCCACGCGTGGTCGAAAGCGCATCCCCGGCATTTGCCGATCTTCATCCTGGTGGAAACCAAACGCGCCGAGGCGCCAGCGCCCTACTCCACCGTGCCGGCCGCGCCGTTCGACAGCAAGGCGTTCGATGCGCTGGATGCGGAAATCCGCTCCGTGTTCGCACGCAACGAATACATCAGCCCGGACGATGTGCGCGGCCGTTTCGCCACGCTCAACCAGGCCATTCGCAAACAAGGCTGGCCCACGCTGGAAAGCGCGCGCGGCAAGGTGATCTTCCTGCTCGATCAACGCTGGGCCGGACCGATCTACCTGCAGGGGCATCCTTCGCTGCGTGGCCGCGTGCTGTTCACTAACGCAGCGCCGGGCACAGATGATGCGGCATTTACGGAACTCAACGACGGCGACGCGGCCAGCATCGGCAAGCTGGTCAAGCAAGGTTATCTGGTGCGCACCCGCACCGATGCGGATCTGAAAGAGCCGGCGCATAACGACACCACGCGCCGCGACGCCATGCTGGCCAGCGGCGCGCAGATCCTCAGCACGGATTTTCCGGATGGCGAACCGGCGGCGTCAGGTTATGTAGTGAGCTTTCCCGATCACTTGCGCGCGCGTTGCAATCCGTTGTTTGCGCAAGCGCATTGCACCACCGCCGATCTTTCGCCCTGAACCATGCGATTCGTATCGTTCGGCTGGCTTTTCGTTGCTGCGCTCGCCAGCGCGCAGGCGTACGCGAGCGACAGCGTGCAGTTGGAGCGTGTCGTATTGCTCTACCGCCATGGCGTACGCACGCCCTTGCCGGGCGAAATCCAGCTCAATGAAGTCAGCGATAAAGCATGGCCGACGTGGGCGCAACCACCTAGCGAGTTGACGCCGCACGGTGCTGCCGGCGCTCGCCTGATGGGCCGCCATGATCGGCAGCGCCTTGTTGCAGCGGGCCTGTTCTCGGCAACTAGCTGCCCCGATGCGTCACAGACATGGTTCTGGGCCAACACCGATCAGCGCACCATCGCCAGCGCCCAGGCCTTGGCCGAAGGTTTCGCACCCGGCTGCCGCATCGACGTCGGTCATTTGCCTCAAGGCAGCGAAGATCCGCTGTTTCATCCGATCGAAGCGGGGGCGACTGCGTGGAATGCGCGTGATTCGGTGAACTCTATCATGCACAGCACTGGTGGTCCGGATCGGTTGACCGACGCCCATCTCGATGCGCTCTCGGCATTTGCCAAAGTGATGGGTTGCGGTACGCATCACGATCCGGACTGGTGTCACCCCGACCACTGGCACGGCAATCTCACCGTCTCGGCCGACACCGAACACATGCAGCTGACCGGCCCCATCGCCACCACCTCCGGCACGGCCGAAGCGATCCTGATGGCTTACGCCGAAGGCCGTTCCATGCGCGATGTCGGTTGGGGCCGCGTTACCGCCAGGCAGCTGCAGCAGCTTTCGCAATTGCATGCGTTGCTGTTCGGTATCTACGCACGCCCCGATTACATGGCCGAACGCGTCGCCTCGGTCATGAGCCGTCGCATCATCCATCTGTTGCAGGACGAACATGCGCCGAAATTGAGCGTGCTGGTTGGCAGCGACAACAATATTGTCGCGCTCGCCTCGGTGCTCGGTTTGCACTTTCAGATGTCGGGCTATGCCGAGGATGATCCGCCGATCGGTGGTGCGCTTGGTATCGAGGTGTGGCGGAGTCGGGTGGATGGGAAGCGATATGTGCGGGTGATTTATCAGGCGCAGAGTTTGGCGCAGTTGCGTGCGTTGGATGGGCAGCGGGCGGTTCCTGCCTTCGTAACGCTGCATCTGGCTGGTTGTGCTGATGATGGCGCTGGGCGTTGTCCTCTTGAAGCTGTGATTCCTTCGCTCGAAAAAGCAGCCGCGCTTGCACGCTAAGTTGCCTGAGTGAATTCCTCTTCTTCCAATCAGATCAGCGTCGAATCTCAGCTTGCTGGGATGTATCCCCTCCCCTACGTGTAGTAGGGGAGGGTTAGGGTGGGGTGAAGCAACCTCGCGGCGCATTTCAACCATGCGGCAAGCTCGAACAACCCCACCCCAGCCCTCCCCTGCGCGCAGGGGAGGGAGCCGTCATTCGCACAGCTAAAGTTCGACGCTAATCAGGCGCATGCGCACACTAGTCGTCACGCGAATCCATTTCACCAATCGCCCGCAACTCCCGCTGAAGAGCATCACGATCAAGCTCATCCCACGGCAACGCCAATAACCGTTCCGCCCGCCGCTTGAGCATCAACCACGCCGCCTCGAACGCCTGCCGACGCGCCTGCTCCGTCCCTTCCACCGCAACCGGATCCGGTACACCCCAATGCGCAGTCACCGGATGCCCGGGCCAGATCGGGCACACCTCGCCCGCTGCGTTGTCGCACACCGTAATCACCACATCGATCGGCGGCG
>CBJMMB010000076.1:0-19153 GCA_966430775.1 uncultured Dyella sp.
TTTCAATGCGGCGGAACAGATCGGCCATGCCCGATTGCGCCACCTTCTTTTCCTGATGGAACAGATCGCCCTTGGTGATGAGCACCACGGCGTGATGCTCGGCCACTGCGGCGACCGCATCGCGCACGCCCGGCAGCAGTTCCACCGGATGCTGCAGCACGGTCTTGCCGATCTCCACCAGTTGATGGATATCCGCGGCCGAAATGCGGCCTTCGGTAATCGCGATGGCGGTTTCCACCATCGACAGCGTCATGCCTTTCGCACCGTAGCCGAACAACTTCAAATTGCGCCGCTCGGTCGCCAGCATGCCGGCCTGCACCTGGGTATCGCCCACGTCCACATAGCGACCGATGATCGCCACGAAGCGCGTGCTGGCCTCGCGGTAGTAGCCCTCGCTGTGCCAGAGCGTGTCGTCGCCGTCAAAGCCGATGAGCTTGAGCATGAGCCGTGCCTTCAGGTGGGGCCGGCAAGCTTACCGCGCCCGCCATCCGGACGCATGGCCGCCGGCGCTCCCGGAACGGACGCTACAATTCGTTTACGGCATGGGCGGGGAGCTTCAGCATGAACCACAAGCGGGATGAGTCCTTCTGGCAGCGTCCGCGCGTCGTGCAGATTGGGGGCCGGCCGTTCGTGTCCCACGGCTTGAAGGAGCGCTTCTGGGACGATTTCTACCATCGCGCCCTGATCATGACCTGGCCCGCGTTCTTCGGGGTGGCCATCAGCGTGTTCCTGATGTTCAACGCTGTGTTCGCGATGATCTACCAGGTCGACCCGAACGGCATCGCCAACCAGTATCCGAAGGGCCTGGCCGGCGCGTTTTTCTTCAGCGTGGAAACGCTCGCCACGGTGGGCTACGGCGACATGCATCCGCAGTCGGTGTACACGCATGTGGTCGCCACCGCAGAAATCATCCTGGGCATGGGCAATATCGCCGTGTTCACCGGCCTGATCTTCGCGCGCTTCTCACGCCCGCGCGCCAAGATCCTGTTCGGCCAGCATCCGATCGTGCGCATGATCGACGGCAAGCGGACGCTGATGATGCGCGCCGCCAACATGCGGCAGAACCTGATCGCGCAGGCCTCCGCGCAACTGCACCTGCTGCGCATGCATGCCTCGCCGGAAGGGTTTCAGATCCGCCGCATCGAAGACCTGAAACTGGTGCGCAACGAACACCCGATCTTCATGCTCAGCTGGAACGTGATGCATGTGATCGACGAGCAGAGCCCGCTGTACGGCGCCACGCCCGAAAGCCTGGAAGCCAGCGAAGCGGCGCTATTGCTCACCATCGAAGGCATCGACGAAACCACCTCGCAATCGATGCTGGCGCGCCATCAGTGGGGCATCCAGGAAGTGCGCTGGAATCACCGCTATGTCGATCTGGTGCACCGGGACAGCAATGGCGTCAGCGTGATCGATTACAACGTCTTCCATGATGTGTTGCCGTTGGATGAGGAAGAGCGGCATCAACTTACGTAGTCAAGCTGGGTACCCGCACAACTTTTGAAAAGCCAAATTTAGCCCCACCGTCATTCCGGCGAACGCCGGAATCCAGTTTAAATGCGCTGTGCGAAGCACTCAAAACCAGTTTTGTGTCCTTCGGACGCATATTTGAACTGGATTCCGGCGTTCGCCGGAATGACGGTGAGTCGTGACCCTCACGCTCCGACGCGCTGGCGCTCCGCGTCAATATCCTTCACCGGCCGCACCTCGATGCACCCGGTCGCCGCCCACGGGAACGACTGCGCAATGCGTACCGCCTCATCGATGTCCGCCGCCTCGATCAGGTTGAATCCGCCCAGGTATTCGCGCGCCTCGGCAAAGGGGCCATCTACCACCGTGGTGCGGCTGTTGCGCACGCGCACGGTCTTGGTTTGCGCCGGCGGCTCCAGTTGCATGGAATCGAGCAGATGGCCTTCGGCACGCAGCTCGTCGGCGTGCTTGAAACAGCCGTTCATCATGGTGTCGAACTGGCCCGGGGGAAGGGCGTCCAGCAGGGTGTCGTCGTTGTAGATCATCACCAGGAATTTCATGGCATTCTCACGCAGCGTAGGGGGCAGCCGGCGCAGGGTAGGCCAAGCTGGGAACGGGGTCCAGGGCCATTTTTCAGGGTCTCAGGCTCATGGTTCGAGACGGGGCCGGCAGGCCTGTCTTATAGTTCACCCCGTCAAGTCGTTGAATTCGAGGCGGAGTCCTTCCGCTTCCGGCCACCCGAGTAACCTGAATGGGAAGTTTTAACAACGCCTGGCTTGCGCTGGGTTTGATCGGCCAAACGGTGTTTTCCGGTCGTTTTCTGCTGCAGTGGCTCTACAGCGAGTACAAGCGGCGCAGCGTGATCCCGATGGCTTTCTGGTACGCCAGCATCATCGGCGCCCTGCTGTTGCTGTGCTACGCCTGCTACAAGAAAGACCCGGTCTTTATCGTCGGCCAGGCCAGCGGCCTCTTGATCTACGTGCGCAACCTGCAGATGCGCAAGCGCGACAAGAAGGAACCGGCCGTCGAATCGGAGCTGGCGTCATGACGTTGGACAACCAAACCCTGTGGATCGGTGCCGGGCTGATGGGCCAGGTGCTGTTCGGCGTGCGCTTCCTGGTGCAATGGCTGTACAGCGAAGCGCGCGGCCAGAGCCTGATTCCGCCGGCCTTCTGGTACCTGAGCGTGGCCGGTGGCGTGATCCTGCTGAGCTACGCCATCCACCAGCGCGAGGCGGTGTTCATCATCGGCGAAGCGGTGACGCTGGCCATTTTCCTGCGCAACCTGATCATGTTGCGCAAGCAGCCCGAAGCGGACTGATTCCCGGCGCCCATGCGCAACTATCCGGCCTTGCTCGGGCTTGCCGCGATAGCCTGGCTGGTCGCAAGTTCATGCTTCGCCGGCGCGTTCGACACCGCTCCGGAACAGGCCGTGCTCGCCCGCCTGCTGCCGCGGCAGGCGCATCAGTTCGAACTCGGTACGCTCGCTGAGGGGCACGGTCGCGAGCGCTTTCGCATCGCCCCGGCGAACGGCCATATCCGTGTAGAAGGCAGCACGCCCAGCGCCTTGCTGTTCGGCGTGAACTGGTACCTGAAATACGTGGCGCACGTGCAGATCTCGCCCAACGGCGACCGCATCGGCAACGCGCCGTTCCCCTTGCCCACCGCGGTGATCGAGCAGGAAACACCGTACGCCTATCGCTATGCGCTGAACGAGAACGTCGACGGCTACACCACGGCGTACTGGGATTGGCCGCGCTGGCAACGCGAGATGGACGTGCTGGCATTGTCCGGCATCAACGCGGTGCTGATCGAACGCGGCATGGATAGCGTGCTGTATCAGACGTTCCGCGATGTCGGCTATACCGACGACGAGATACGTCACTGGATCACCCAGCCCGCGCATCAGAACTGGCAGCTCATGGGCAACCTGTGCTGCTTCAACGGGCCGATCAGCACCGCGTTGATGCGCAAGCGTGCCCAATCCGCGCAACAGATCGTCGCGCGCCTGCGCGAACTCGGCATTACACCGGTGCTGCCTGGCTTCTACGGCATCGTGCCCGCGGATTTCCAGCGCAAGTTTCCTGATGCGCATGTGGTGCCGCAGGGCGAATGGGCCGGCTTTACGCGGCCGGGCTGGCTCGATCCGCGCGATCCGCTGTTCGCCAAGCTCGCCGCGTCGTTCTATCGCCATCAACGCGAGCTGTTCGGCGACAGCAGCATCTACGACATGGAAGTGTTCCAGGAAGGTGGCGACGCGGGCGACGTACCGGTGCCGGCCGCCGCACGAGCCGTGCAGAACGCCTTGCTCGCCGCGCATCCCGGCGCGCGCTGGATGATGCTCGCCTGGCAAGGCAATCCACGCCAGGACCTGCTTAGCGGCGTCGATCGCAAACACCTGCTGATCATCGATATCGATCATGATCGCGTGCCGCGCGACAACCGGCAGAAGGACTTTCAGGACGCACCTTTCCTGTTCGGCGGCATCTGGGAATTCGGGGGACGCACCACCCTGGGCGCCAACACCCGCAATATCACCGAACGCCTGCAACGTCTTGGTCGCAGCAACGACAACATGGCCGGCACAGCCGTGTTCACCGAAGGCATGGACACCAATCCATTCGCCTTCGACCTCTTCACCGAAATGGCCTGGCGCAGCAAGCCGGTCGATCTCGACGCATGGACCGCCGACTACGTGCAACGCCGCTATGGCGCGGCCGATCCGCACGCGCTGGCGGCGTGGAACGTGCTGCTGCATACCGCCTACGACATTCGCATCGACCAGGTCACATTCAACAGCGAGCGCGATGCGGCGCAGGAATCCCTGTTCAACGCGCAGCCCAGCCTTACCGCGAATCACGCCTCGAACTGGTCGCCCGAAGCGATGCGCTACAGCGCAAATGCATTCAAGCGCGCGCTGCCCGAGCTGCTGCAGGTCGCCCCTGCCCTGCGCAGCAGCGACACCTATCGCTACGACCTGGTGGATATCGCGCGCCAGACGCTGGCCAACGAAAGCCGCCTGTTGCTGCCGCAGCTCAAGGACGCCTACGACACCAAGGATCGCGCGCGCTTCGACACGCTCACGCAGCGTTGGCTGCAACTGATGGAGCTGCAGGATCGGCTGCTCGCCACGAATCGCTACTTTCTGGTTGGTCGCTGGCTTTCGTGGGTGAAACCGTGGGCCACCACGCCTGAGGAATACGCACGCCTCGATTACGACGCCCGCTCACTGCTCACCACCTGGGGCGATCGCAAAGCCAGCGAAGGCGCCAGCCTGCACGATTACGGCAACAAGGATTGGGCTGGGTTGACGCGTGACTATTATCGCGTGCGTTGGCAGGCGTACTTCTCGAGCCTTGATGTGGCATTGCGCACCGGCGCGCCGCCTAAACCGATCGACTGGTTTGCGATGGGTGATGCATGGAATCGTGGTACGCAGTCCTACAGCAATCGCCCCGTTGGCGATGCTTATGAGGTTGCAACGCAAATTGCCAGGCGCTTGGATTTGTAGCTCCATTACCTCACCGTCATTCCGGCGCAGGCCGGACGTAGCGCGAAGCGCGAAGAACGTCCGTAGGACGGCCCGGAAGGGGTGAGCGAAGCGAATCATCCATGCTTCGTATTGGCGATAGATTCCGGCCTTCGCCGGAATGACGGTGAGGCAGCCTACGAATGTTCCGGCTTTCGGTGCGTTATCCAACCGACCGCTCAACCTCATCTTTCGACCGCTTGCGTCACCACCCTGAGCTTGGTCACAAAACGCGTGCCCCCGTCCGCGAACCGCCCAGACTCCACGCATACCCCACGCCTTCAAAGGACGCGTCATGGCAACCGCTCGCACGTTACTCCTCGTCATCGCAGCGCTGACTGTCCTACCCCTCGCCGCTCACGCCCAAGACGCCGCAGCCACAGACGAAACCCAACGCACCGAAGCAGCCGTCATGGCCGTCGACAATCACTGGAGCCTGGCCGAAATGACCGGCGATACCGCCTGGCTCGATCAAATGCTGTTGCCCGAATACCGCTCGGTAGGCCACGACGGCGTCGCGCATGCCAAGGCCGCGATTATTGCCGGCGCGGCAAAACGCAAAGGCATCAGCCTCGAGCAGGCCGAACAGAAATTCGCCGCCTACCGCAAGGAACATCCCTACGGCAGCGCCGTGGTCGTGCATGGCGATACGGCGGTCATCAGCTTCTACGATCCAACGCTGGGTCCGCAGAAAGGCGTGAAATCTTCCGATGTCTTCATCTACGTCGACGGCCATTGGCACGCGCTTTATTCGCAACACACCGACGTGCATGCATAGTGCGCGACGCGCCTATGCCACCGCCCATTCTGCCGCTTTGCGGGCGTGAATCGCGGTGGTGTCGAACAACGGCACGGAGGCATCCTGCGGCCCCACCAGCATGCTGATTTCGGTGCAGCCGAGAATGATCGCCTCGGCGCCCTGCGCAGCGAGCGTGGCCATGATGCGGCGATATTCATTGCGCGAAGCATCGACGATCTTGCCCAGGCACAATTCCTCGTACACCACCCGATGCACGAGATCGCGATCGGCCTGCTCCGGCACCAGCGTGGTGAGTCCATGTCGCGCCAGGTATTGGGCGTAGAACGGCTGCTCCATGGTGAAGCGCGTGCCGAGCAGGCCCACCTTGTGAAAGCCGGCCGCGCGGATCTCTGCCGCGACGGCGTCCACTACGTGCAGCACCGGAATGCGCACCTTCGCCTCGATCGCCGGCGCCACCTTGTGCATGGTGTTGGTGCAGATCACCAGCGCCTCGGCGCCTGCCCGCTCCAGCCGCTGCGCCGCGTCGGCCAGCACCTGTCCGGCCGCATCCCAGTCGCCCGCGTGCTGCAGGCGGGCGATTTCCTCGAAGTCCACGCTGTAGAGCACCATCCTGGCCGAATGCAGGCCGCCCAGCCGCGCCTTGATCGCCTCGTTGATGAACCGGTAGTAGGGAACCGTGGATTCCCAGCTCATGCCGCCAATCAAGCCCAGGGTTTTCATGGTCGATCCTTTCGCCAGAAGGCGCCTAGCATGCCTGATGGGCGGTCGTGACTGAAGTTTCCCGGCCACCCGCCGATAGCCTGGTTGAGCCGGCAGCCTTCCGTGCCGCCGGCGGCGTTTCCAGGAGACATCCATGATCAGCACGCGCCCGAATCTCGCTTACCTCAAGGCTGCCTGGGCGGCCCACGCCAGCATCAGCGCCGAGCATTGCAAGCAAAGCTACGAGGAAGCAGGCATTTCCTTCGAGCGCGTCAATCATTCCTGGATCGTGCGCAAGAACCAGACCCAGGTGTCCACCATGCCGCTGCGCTATACGCGCCAGGAACTGCGCATGGGTTTCCTGGGACGCATCGAGATGGAAGCGCGCAAGGCCGCGGCGGAAATCGAAGCGATGCTGCTGCGGGATCTGAATGTGCCCGATGGGCATACGCTGATCGTGGAGCTGGAAGAATCGATGCGCCATCTGCGCCGCAACGGCAGCCGCGCGCTGGCGATTTTCATACTGCCTACGGCGGAAGCCTCCGAACGCATCGGCATGGAAATCCAGGCGTTTCTGGATGCACCGCGCGCCTGCCTCTACGCGCACCGCATGACCAGCGAAGGACACATCGCCACCGACCTGCTCGACGGCTGTGCCAAGCGTGATCGTCATCCGCGCGCGGCCACCTACACGGAGCTGGCGCAGCGCATTGCGCAGACGCTCAACCATGCGCTGGAACAAGCCGACGCGCGGTCGTTGCAGGTTCAATAGCAACATCCGCTCGACGCGCTTTTCACGTATCGCGCTTTCGCGCTGCCATCGTTACGCGCAACGTCGTAAGCTCTCGTTTCCCCTGCTCTCGAAGGGAACGACCATGAAGCTGCGATTCGCATGCGCCCTGCTGTTCGTCCTGTCCGCCAGCCTGCCGATGGCTGTATCGGCGCAGATCGGCCTCAACGAGCTGGCCCACAACGTGAAGGCGCTGGACAAGAATTTCGACGCCGCCGACAAGAATCACGATGGCAAACTCACGCGTCAGGAAGCGCAGGCCGTGCCGTTCATCGCCACCAACTTCGATGCGATCGACGTGAAGAACCGCGGCAGCGTGTCCAAGCAGGATGTGCACGACTATATTGCGCGGGCGCTGAAGAGCACCTCGAACAAGACGGCGCCGACCGCACCCTCGTCATCGCATCCTTGATGCCATTCATCGCGCGCCGTAGGCTGGGTGCCATCCCGGCCTACCTGCGCTCGACCTCCCTCCCTCAAGGACGCAGACGATGAAAAAGATGCTCTCGGCACTCATGCTCGCAGGACTCACCAGCATCGCCTTCGCCGCCGATCAAGGCGGCAGCGTGCAGCACATCAATCCGTCCACGCTGAGCGCGCCGCACGGCTATACGCACGTGATCAGCGTTTATGGCGGACGCACCATCTACATCGCCGGCCAGGTACCGCTCGATCAGCATGGCGCACTGGTCGGCGCGGGCGATTTCGCGGCGCAGGTGCGGCAAACCTTCGAGAACCTGAAAGCGGCGCTGGATGCCGGCGGCGCCGGTTTCTCCGACGTGGTGCAGATGACCATCTACGTGACCGATATGTCGCAAATCGATACCTTCCGAAAAATCCGCGACGAATACATGCACGGCCCACTGCCCACGGCCAGCCTGGTGGAAGTGAAAGGCCTGTTCCGCAAGGACGTGATGCTCGAGATCAGCGCGGTGGCGGTCATGCCGGTAGCGCCGCATAACCTCGCCCGGCCCGCCGAGCACACGCCGAAAGGCTGAGCCGCTCCAAAGCGCCGAAACCGCGGCCTCCGGCGCGTTTTTCAGGCCGGCTGGTCAAAATCATAAACCGCTTCCCCTGGAAATCATTGACCCAGCTTTGTTCGACTTGCGCATCGATGACCGGAGGGGACACACCTATGCGCGGAACGACGCTTCGCAAATGGATCGCCATCACCAGCGCAGCTTGCGCGCTGGGGGTCGCGATACCTGCCGTTCAAGCGGCGACAGCCGAGCGGGATATCGCCATCGACGTGCAAGGCACAACCACGCCGCTGGATCGTTTCTTCAACCTCTCCGTCGGCTCCGATTACCCCGGCACGCTGAAGCGCGAGGACAGTCTCGCCCAGCTGCGCACGGTGGAAACCGAACTCGGCTTTCGCTATATCCGTTTCCACGCGATCTTCCATGACGTGCTGGGCACGTATCGCGAAGTCGACGGCAAGCCGGTGTACGACTGGACCGGCATCGATCATCTGTATGACCAGCTCCTGGCGATGGGCATCCGGCCTTTCGTCGAACTGGGCTTTACGCCCGAAGCGATGAAAACCTCCGATCAACACATCTTTTATTGGAAGGGCAACACCTCGCACCCGGTGCTGTCGAAGTGGACGGCGCTGGTGGATGCCTTCGCGCGCCATCTGGAACAACGCTACGGCCAGAAAGAAGTGCGCAGCTGGTATTTCGAAGTGTGGAACGAACCCAACCTGGCCGGCTTCTGGGAAGGTGCCGATCAGAAGGCGTATTTCGAACTTTTCGACGCCACCGCGCGCACCCTCAAGCAGGTCGATCCGCAATTGAAAGTGGGAGGACCGGCAACGGCGGGCGCGGCCTGGGTGCCGGACCTGATCGCGCATACCACGCAGGCTGGCGTGCCGCTCGATTTCATCAGCACGCACACCTATGGCGTGGACGGCGGCTTTCTCGATGAGCACGGCGAAAGCGACACCAAGCTTTCATCCTCGCCCGATGCGATCGTCGGCGACGTGCGCCGTGTGCGCGAACAGATCGAGCATTCCTCCAAGCCGGGTCTGCCGCTGTATTTCACCGAGTGGAGCACCAGCTATACGCCGCGCGATGCCGTGCACGATTCGTACGTAAGCGCCGCCTACGTGCTCAGCAAGCTCAAGGCTTCCGAAGGCATGGCGCAAGGCATGAGCTATTGGACCTTCAGCGATCTGTTCGAGGAACCGGGTCCGCCCACCGCACCGTTCCAGGGTGGCTTCGGCCTGATGAATCCGCAGGGCATCCGCAAGCCGGTGTATTTCGCCTACAAGTACCTCAACCGACTCGGTTCCCACGCGTTGAAAACCAGCGACGCGCAAAGTTACGTGACCTGGGACGATGGCGTGCTCAAGGCGCTGGTATGGGATTTCGTGCAACCGAAGCAGGACCAGAGCAATCGTCCGTTCTATACGAAAGTGTTTCCGTCGCACTCGACCGGCAACGTGAAGCTGGAACTCGAGCACATGCAGCCCGGCCACTATCGCGTCGCGCTATACCGCACCGGCTTTGACGCCAACGATGCGTACACCGCCTATCTGCGCATGGGCTTGCCCAAATCGTTGAGCGCCGAGCAGCAGAAAAAGCTGCAGGCGCTGACTACGGATGCGCCAAAGCAGCAGTCGCTGGTGGTCGATGCCAGCGGCCATGCCAGCCTGGTGCTGCCGATGCGTTCCAACGATGTGGTGCTGGTGGAAATCACGCGACGCGATTGATCCTTCGCTTCAACCGCACATGCGCCTGCCCGCGCGGCGGCGCATGATGGGGAGCGGCCGGGGCACGCTGCCCCGCCGCCATCCCTAGCGAGGACTTTCCCATGCTCGACTGGCTGGATTACCGCAAGCAATTGCTGGGCCGCATCGGCGACATCGCCAAGCTCAGCCCCGACACCGTCGCCGGCTACCAGACCCTGTCCAAGGCCGGCCAGAAAACCGGCCACCTGGACGCCAAGACGCGCGAGCTGATCGCGCTGGCCGTGGCCGTAACCACGCGCTGCGACGGCTGCATCACCGTGCATACCGGCGAAGCCCTCAAGCACGGCGCCAGCCACGAGGAAATCGCCGAGGCGCTGGGCGTGGCCATCGCCCTCAACGCCGGCGCGGCGCTGGTGTACTCGGCCAGGGTGATGGATGCGGTGAGCGCGCACGAAGCCGGCTCCTAAGGGTTTCGCTGCGGCGGCCGCTGCCCACCTTCCGTACCGCATTTCAAAATTCGGCACGCCAAACGTCTCCCTCAGGCCAGCCCGCGGCTGGCCGATGACCTTGGCTACCCGGATGCGGTGATGCTATGCCCCTGAGCTTCCACGAGATCGAGCAGCGCCTGGCCGATTTGCAAAGCGCCATGCCGCGCCTGCTGCAGCACAGCCCGGGCGCCGAATTCTGGGTCGAGTTCATGGAACGCGCCGACGCCATCCGCGATCACGTATCGCTCGAACACTACGACTGGATCACCGAGCGCATCTACGAAGTGCTGGCAAGCCATGGCATTTCGCCGCCGTCCAAGTGGATTCTCGCCGCGGCGGCCGAGGCCGACTCAAGCCCTCTGCCATCCGGCCGATAGATTCCCCAGGCCCTATCCACGCGGGGCCTGGGGAGGTTCCATCATGGCCACATCATCCGTCGTCGCAGCGCTGATCCTGCACAACCAGTCCTGTTCCCAATGCCGCATGGGCGAGCCGTGCCTGGTGACCGAACGCATCCAGGACGACTGGCTGCGGCAGCAAGCCGCCGCCCAGCCCGAACCGAAAGCCGAATACTGGGCGACGGAAGACGCGGCCTGATGGTGGCGCGATAGACGGCATCCGTTCCATACATGGATGGCGATGCTGGGATTTATATCCCAGACTACGTTCCTTCCCGATGTTTGAAGATGGCACGCAAGCGGATGTCCACTTGCTTCGAATGAACACCCCGATAGCGTCGAATCTCAGCCGGGCCATCCATTTCATGCTCGTCGCCCCGGCGAACGCCGGGGTCCAGCGACTTTAAAGCGGAAAGACACTGGGTCCCGGCCTTCGCCGGGACGACGGACTGCCATTACGCAGCACCCAAAGGTCATCTGTCCCTTCAGCCAATCAGACCCCTGCGCAGGGGGAGGACGCGTTCGGCAATCCACAACCTTGCAGGCGAGCATTCACCGCTCGACCCGCCCCATATCCAAAAATGTTATATGAATATCATTGACACTAAAATGTTATCTTGATACCAATGCACGCACGGGCTGTCCGTATCTCGGGGAAAGGGGTCGTGGCATGGGTCGTACGCTGTTCACTCGCCGCCATCTTTGTGCGGCCGTTGGGCTCGGCTTGATGAGTCCGCTATGTCTGTTCGCGCAAACGCAGAACGACACCACCAGCCAGGTCGCCGCAAGCGCGCCCGCCGATGCATCCACCAGGCACGCAACCGCCAGCCGTGCGACGCCAACGCAACTGGGCACCATCATCGTCACCGCCAACAAGCGCAGCGAGCGCCTGCAAGATGTGCCGATGGCGGTATCGGTGCTCGACAACGCGCGCCTGGAACGGCAGAACGCCGTCAGCTTTACCGACTACGCCACGCAGGTGCCCGGGCTCAACCTGATCTCCTCGGGCGAAGGCTGGACCCAGCTGGTGCTGCGCGGCGTGACCTCGGGCAGCCGGCAACCGAACGCGACGGTGGGCACGTATATCGACGATACGCCGTACGGGTCCAGCACCATCTACGCCGCCGGCAGCATGCTTACGCCGGATATCGATCCCAGCGATTTGCAGCGCATCGAAGTGCTGCGCGGCCCGCAAGGCACGCTGTACGGCTCGAACACGCTAGGTGGCTTGGTCAAGTTCGTCACCACGCCGCCGGATACCACACAGGCCAGCGCGCGCATCGGCTTCAACACCAGCAGCATCGAGGACGGCGGTAGCGGATATGGCGCGCACGCCACGGTCAATCTTCCGCTGGTAACCAACAAGCTGGGTTTGCGCGTCAGCGTGTACGACCGCGACGATCCGGGTTACATCCGCAACATCACTACCGGCCAATCGGAAATCGACAAAGCCAAGGTCAGTGGCGCACGCGCGCAATTGCTGTGGACGCCGAGCGATAAGGTATCGGTGCGTTTTTCCGCGCTGGCGCAGAACCTCAACAGCGACGGGCTCGCCAACCAGGGCATTGAAGTCGATCCCGCCACGCTGCGACCGATCTACGGTTGGCGCGAACAGGCGCGCGCTGCAGGCACCGGCTTGTTCAAAATCAAATACCGCCTTTACGACTTGTCGGTCAATGCGGATTTTGGCTGGGCCAAGCTGATTTCCACCACCAGCTTCAGCACGCTTGGCTTCAAGGAAAACACCGATATCACCAGCCTGTATGGGCCGGTGCTCAATCCGCTGTTCGGCCTGACCAACGGCGGCTACTCGGAGCTGCAACCCATTGCGTTGAACAAGATCACGCAGGAGCTGCGCCTGCAATCCCCCGCGGATCAAACCTGGGAATGGCGCGCCGGCGTGTTCTTCACGCACGAGCACAGCTCCGACAAGCAGGACATCCTCAGTTTCGATGCAAGCACCGGCGCGCCGATCGCCTTGCCACCACTGGGCAGCGTGGTGCTGGGGCCTGCGCTGTTTCGCGAATGGGCAGGCTACGGCGATCTCACCTGGCATGCCACGTCAAAGCTGAGCATCCTGGTCGGCGCGCGCTACAGCAACGACAGCACTTCGTACACGCAAACCACGCAAGGCCTGCTGACCGGCACGACCGATTTCACCACGCGCGGCCACGATCATCCGATCACGTACCTGTTCAACCCGAGTTACAAGTTCAGCGACGACGTGATGGCGTACGTGCGCGTGGCCTCGGGTTTTCGTCCCGGCGGGCCGAACGTCGGTGTGCCGCCGGGATTGGGCGCGCCCTTGACGTTCGGCCCGGACAAGCTGGTCAACTACGAACTCGGCTTGAAGTCGTTGCTGCTCGACAAGCGCATGAGCATCGAGGCCGATGTGTTCTACATCAACTGGAGCAAGGTGCAGCTCACCACTACCGCCGATGGTTTCAGCTTTCTCGGCAACGGCGGCCGGGCGACCAGCAAGGGTGCGGAATTCAGCTGGCGCTATACGCCGCTGAGTGGGCTCACCGTATGGGCGAACAGCACGTATACGAATGCGCGCCTCGCCGCCGATACGCCGACCGGCAGCATCTACGGCTTGAAAGGCGATCGCCTGCCGTATGTGCCGATGTGGAGCGCGAACCTCGGCGCGGATTACAACTTCCCGCTCGGCGGCAGTGACTGGTCCGGTTTCGTGGGCGGCAATTTCAGCTACGTCGGTGCGCGCGAATCGGACTTCAATCCTGTGCCTGCGCCGCGCTCGCACTTGCCCGGCTACAACAATCTCGACCTGCACGTGGGCGTGAACTACGCCAACTGGACCGTCGAGCTGTACGCCAAAAACCTGGCGAACCGGCGCGGCATCACCTCGATGTGGCCGGAAACGATCGATCCGGTCGCCAGCCCGTTCCAAGCCAGCTATCAGACGCCACGCACGATCGGCATGTCGGCCAGCGTCGATTTCTGAGTTTTCCCCAATGCATCTTGCACGGAGTGTTCGTATGAACCGCCATGTAAAACATCTGCTGGCCCTGCTTGCCGGTTTGACCGCCAGCGTGGCCATGGCGCAAGTGTCGCCTCCGCCACCGCTGGGGCCCGAAGGCCACGCGCCGCAGCCCGCCACTACGACGCCAGCGGCGCCGGCCGCACTCACGCAGCAGGACGTCGGCGCGTTTTTCGATGGACTGGTGCCGTTTGCGTTACGCCGCAGCGATATCGCCGGGGGCGTGATCATCGTGGTGAAGGATGGCAGCGTGCTGTTCGCCAAAGGCTACGGCTATGCCGATGTAGCGCACCGCACGCCGGTATCGCCGGAAACGACCTTGTTCCGGCCCGGCTCGATTTCCAAGCTGTTCACCTGGACCGCGGTGATGCAGCAGGTGGAACAAGGCAAGCTGCAACTGGACCGCGACATCAACGATTATCTGGATTTCAAGATTCCGCCTTACCAGGGCAAGCCCATCACGCTGCGCAACCTGATGACGCATACACCCGGCTTCGAGGATTCCGCCAAGGGCCTGCTGCCGGCGTCCGTGGATGAAGTAGATCTGGAGCGGTACCTGAAAACGCATCTTCCCGCGCGCATCTTTCCGCCGGGCGCACTCGTGGCCTATTCCAACTACGGATGCGGTCTGGCCGGCTATATCGTGCAGCGCGTTTCCGGCGAACGCTTCGAGGATTACATCGCGCACCACATCTTCCAGCCGCTGGACATGACGCATTCCAGCTTTGCGCAACCGCTGCCGCCATCGCTGGCGTCGATGATGAGCAAAGGTTACAAGACTGCGTCCGATGGCGTGCCGCAACCGTTCGAATTGGTCGACCCGGCGCCGGCCGGTTCGATGAGCACCACCGCCGAAGACATGGCGCATTTCATGCTGGCGCACCTTCAGGACGGCCGCTACAACGATGCGCGCATCCTGCAACCGGCCACGGTGGCATTGATGCACAGCCCGCAATACGCGCCGGCGCCGGGCATCAGCGGTTTCGACCTCGGTTTTTACCAGGAAGATCGCAATGGTTTGCGCATCATCGGCCATGGCGGCGACACCGTGTATTTCCACAGTGATCTGCATCTGCTGTTGGACAAGAACATCGGCGTATTCATGTCGTTCAACAGCACCGGCAGCCCCGAAGCGCACGGCACCTTGATGGTTCGCTCGGCGATCTTCGCTGCGTTTCTCGATCGCTATTTCCCCTATCAACCCGCGCCGCAACCGACACCGTCGAGCGCGAAGGACGATGCCGCCAAGGTGGCCGGCTGGTACCAGGCCAGCCGGCGCAATGAAAGCGCGTTGCGCATGCTTTATCTCACCGGGCAGGTCAATGTCGCCGCGCAACCGGATGGCACGCTGCAGGTATCCATGCTTACCGACTACGCCGGCCAGCCGCTGCGCTGGCGCGAAACGGGCCCGCTGCAATACCGCGAGGTGAATGGGCAGGACAAGCTTGCGTTCGTCACCAATCCGGATGGCAGCATCAGCTATTGGGCGACCGATTACATTCCCGGCGTGGAAGTGTTTCAGCGCGTGCCTGCGTACAAGAGCCTGGGCAGCGTCGGGGTGTGGTTGGCCATCTCCATCGTGATCGTGGTGGTGGCGCTCGGCATCTGGCTCGTCGGTTGGCTGATGCGGCGGCGTTACCGCGCGACGCTGGATCTTCCGTCGGCCGTGCGCCGCACGCGCCTGCTCTCGCGGATCAGTGCGGTGGTATTGCTGATCGACCTGCTCGGCTGGCTGTCGCTGCTGATCATCGCTGGCATCGATGAAAACGTGCTGCTGCACGGTTCGGCCACGCCATGGATGTACCTGCTCTACGTGGTGGGCGTGATCGCCTTGCTCGGCGTCGTCGCCATCGTCGTGCATACGTGGCGCACCTGGCGTCCTGCCGAACGCAGCCGATGGGTACGCCTGGGTGAAACCTTGCTCGCGCTGTCGGCGCTCTATCTTGCCTGGTTCATCCTGGCCTTCGGGCTGGTCAGTTTCAGCGTGCGCTACTGAGGCGGGGAACGATCATGACCAAGCTAGAGACGGCGCCGCTGACATTGCGCGCGCAGATCGAAAAACGCCCGTTGACCGAAGCCTTCCACATCACCGGCTACACTTTCACCGAAAGCGAAGTGCTGGTGGTGAGCCTGCACGATGGCGAGCACACCGGCCGCGGCGAAGGCCTGGGCGTGTACTACCGCCACGACACGCCCGCGTCGATGCTCAAGCAGATCGAGGGGATGCGTGAAACCATCGAACGCGGCATCACGCGCGAGCAACTGATGCGCTGGCTGCCACCCGGTGGCGCACGCAATGCGCTCGACTGCGCGCTATGGGACCTGGAAGCCAAGCGCCGAGGCCAACCGGTGTGGCAACTGGCCGGCACGCCAGCGCCGCAACCGCTGCTGACCACCTTTACGTTGAGCGCCGAAGATCCAGACGTCATGGCCGTGCGCGCACGTGAGCTTCCCGATGCACGCGCACTGAAACTCAAGCTCACCGACGATGGCCGCAATGCGCAACGCGTGCGTGCAGTGCGCGCAGCGCGACCCGGTGTCTGGATGATGGCCGATGCCAACCAGGGCTTTACGCGGCAGTCGTTGCTCGAAGCGTTACCGGCCTTCGTGGAAGCGGGCGTCGCCATCGTGGAGCAACCGTTCCCGATCGGCCGCGAGGATTGGCTCGACGGCTTGAACTGCCCCATTCCGCTGGCCGCCGATGAAAGCGTGCAGGATCACCACGACCTGCAAAACCTGCACGGCCGCGTGCAGGTGATCAACATCAAGCTGGATAAATGCGGCGGCCTGACCGAAGGCTTGAGCATGGCGCGCATGGCGCGGCAGCTCGGCTTTCAAGTGATG
The DNA here is from genome assembly GCA_966430775.1 of uncultured Dyella sp. Classification (GTDB taxonomy): domain Bacteria; phylum Pseudomonadota; class Gammaproteobacteria; order Xanthomonadales; family Rhodanobacteraceae; genus Dyella_B. The sequence continues at coordinate 16,671 of CBJMMB010000076.1, forward strand.
GTGGGCAATATGGGCGGCACCTCGCTGTCGATGGCGCCGGCGTTCGTGCTGGGCTCGCTGTGTTCGGTGGTGGATCTGGATGGCCCGGTCTACATGCAGGACGATCGCATACCATCGGTGAGCTATGAAGGCGGACGCATCTGGTGCCCGGAGAGCGTGTGGGGCGGACCGGCCACGGCCGAAGCATGACTTTGACTCCACGCAGCGATAGTCGAGCACGAGAAAACGCCATGATCCCCGTCGAGCGCCCGCGCGAACGCAATTGGTTCGGCCATCCACCCGGCCTCACCATTTTGTTCCTCACCGAAATGTGGGAGATGTTTTCCTTCTTCGGCATGCGCGCTTTGCTGGTCTACTACATGACCAAGCGCCTGGACATCCATCAGGAATCGGCATCGCTGATCTATGGCGCCTATGCGGCCTTCGTCTATTTCACGCCGGTGTTCGGCGGCATCGTGGCGGACCGCTGGCTAGGCAAGCGCAAGGCGGTATTGATCGGCGGCGCCACGATGGCGCTGGGCCATTTCATGATGGCGTCCGAACCGCTGTTCTATCCCGCGCTGGCCACCATCGCGCTGGGCAACGGTTTGTTCCTGCCCAGCCTGGCGAGCCAGATCGAAGGCCTGTATCGCGAAGGCGATCCGCGCAGCAAGAGCGCATACAACGTCTACTACGTGGGCGTGAACATCGGTGCATTCATCGCGCCCTTGATCTGCGGCAGCCTGGGCGAAGCGTATGGGTGGCATTGGGGTTTTGCGGCGGCCGGCATCGGCATGCTGAGCTCGCTGGTGATCTACGTCAGCGGCAGCCGTTATTTGCCGCCGGAGACCAGGCCGACCGCAACCGTGCAAGCGGCACGCGTTCCGCTCGACCAGGCTGCGATGCGCCGACTTGCCTTCCTGATCGGCATTGCCGCGATCGTGGTGGTGTTCCGCGGCGCGTACGAACAGGTCGGCAACACCATCGCCTTGTGGGCCGACGAAGGCGTGGATCGCCACGTGACCGCAGGCTGGAGCATTCCGATGACCTGGTTCCAGTCGCTCGATTCGCTGGTGGTGTTCACCGCCACGCCCTTCCTGCTCGCGCGCTGGTCGCGCCTGGCCAAGCGCGGCATCGAAACGCCATGGCTGCACAAGATGGCGTTCGGCGCGGCGACCGTTGGAATTTCCTATCTGCTGCTGGGCGCGGTGGCGGCCTGGTCGCAAGCGCACGGCGTGCGCGCGCATTGGGCATGGCTGACGGCCTGGTTCGTGCTGATGACGCTGGGCGAGCTATACATCTTGCCGGTGGGGTTGGGGCTGTTCGGACGCATGGCGCCGGAAGGCTTTCGCGCCACCAGCATCGCCATCTGGTTCTTCGCCGGCTTCTTCGGCAACCTGCTGGCCGGCGCGCTGGGTACGCTGTGGAGCCCACTGCCGCATGGCTGGTTCTTCGTGGTGATCGGCGGCGTGGCCGGCCTGGCCGCCACGCTGCTATTTGCACTGGGCATGCGCATGGGCCAGGTGGAAAAGCGCGAGAATGCAGGCTTGGCCGCCATGCTTTCCCGATGACCTCATGACTATGACCCACGATCTAAAACAAAAACTCAAGGACCGCTGGGATACCTTCACCGCGTCCGAGCAGAAGATCGCCACCTACCTGATGCGCAACATCCGCGACCTGCCGTTCGAAACCGCAGCCTCGCTCGGCAAGCGCGTCGGCGTCAGCCCGATGACGGTCGGCCGCTTCCTGCGCAACCTCGGCTACGACGGCGTCAACGAACTCAAGGAAGAACTGCGCGACGGCACCTGGCACCACCTCTACAAGGAGCCGGAAAAATCCAAAGGCACCGACGATGTCGCCGCGCATCTGCAGTCGGAAATCCGTGCGCTGACCGACGTGCATGCACTGGTGGGCACGAACGAATGGAAATCGGCGGTGAAGTTGCTGATGAGCGCCGACAAGGTTTCCATCGCCAGCTTCCAGCACGCCGCCTTCCTCGGCCAGGGCCTGGCCAAGACGCTGGAACACCTGCGCCCCAATGTCTCGTTCAACCCCGGCACCGACAGCGCCTACGTCGACCTGCTGCTCGACTCCACCCGCAACAGCTGCGTGGTGCTGATCGACATGCGCCGCTACTTCAAGCAATTCCGCGTACTGGCCGAAGAAGTCGCCGCCCGTGGCATCCCCCTGCTACTGATCACCGACACCGACTGCTACTGGGCCCGCGACCTCACCCCGCACGTGCTGATGATCCAGGCCAGCTGGGTATGGCACAGCTACAGCGCCTACACCACGCTATTCAGCCTGCTCGCTGCGTCGATCGTGCAGCAGACTGGCGATGGAGTGATGGATCGTATTGGCGATATCAATCAGTTGCGGGAGAAGCTGGTGGGATATGTCGGTACGTCGTCGGGCAAAGCGCGTGAGCATGCGGGGGTGGAGAAAGGCGGACGTGCGCGTTCGCCCGCGAGCAAGCGAGGCAAGTCGACTTAAGCACCGCG
>CBJMMB010000077.1:0-18760 GCA_966430775.1 uncultured Dyella sp.
CGCTCACGCTGACCGCGAGCAACAACGTCAACCTCAACGCCGCCATCACCAATACCGGCGCCAGCGGCAAGACGGTGCTGAATGCGGGCAATGCCTTCGTCAACAACGTCGGCGCGTCGGGCCTGGGCGGCAACTGGGCGATCTACAGCGCCAGCCCCACAGCCACCGGCGAAAACCTGGGCAGCCTTACGCCCGGCTTCATCCAGTACAACGCGCCGATCGGCACGGCGGCAGCAGCGGGCGCCACGGGCAACGGTGTGTTCTACAGCGTGGCGCCTGCGCTGTCGGTGTCCGGCCTTACCGGAACCGTGACGAAAACCTATGACGGCACGACCAGCGCTCCACTAGTAGGCGCAAATTTCATCACCAGCGGCATGCTAACCGGCGACAAGATCGTGTCGGCAGCCGGCACCTACACCACCTCGGATGCGGGCTCGAACATCGCGGTGACCTCACCGTCATCGATCTCCGGCTACAGCATCACCAATGCGGCGGGTATTCCCATCTACGGTTACGCCCTTTCCGGCGTGGCCAGCGCGAATATCGGCACGATCAACCCGGCGCAGCTGACGGCCAGCATCATCGGCAACCCAACCAAGGTTTACGACGGCACCACCACGGCGACGCTCAATTCGTCTAACTACCAGATCAGCGGCTTTGTGGCGGGGCAGGGCGCCACCGTCAATCAGCCCAGCACGATCGGCTACGCGAATGGCGACGCCGGCAGTGAGGCGTTGAACGCCACTTTCACGCTCACCAACTTCGTCGCCAATTCCGGCACCAATCTTTCCAACTACATCCTGCCCGCGAATGCCACCGGCATGGGCACGATCACGCAGGCGCCGGTCGTGCTGAGCGGTCTCCTGGCCAACAGCAAGGTATACGACGGCAGCACGCTCGCCAGCTTGAACCTGAGCAACGCCAGCATCTTCGGCGTGATCGCAGGGGACGCCAGCAACGTGACGTTGAACACCGGCGCCGGCACCGGCAATTTCGCCTCCGCCAACGCTGGCAACAATATTGCGGTAAACGTCAGCGGCTTTACCCTCACCGGTACGCGCGCCAGCAACTACCAACTGATTGCGCCAACCGATCTCACCGCCAACATCACACCCAAGGCGTTGACCGTCAGCGGCGTGACGGCGAACAACAAGGTGTACGACGGCACGACAGCCGATACGTTGAACTTCGGCAGCGCCACGCTCAATGGCATCGTGGGCAGCGACAATGTTGCGCTGTCCGGTTCGGCAAGCGGCACCTTCAGCCAGTCGGACGTGGGCAACAATCTTGCCGTGAGCGTGAGCGGCTTCGGGCTTACGGGTACGGCTGCCGGCAACTATACGGTGACGCAGCCGAGCGGACTGATCGCCAATATCACGCCGCGGCATCTGACGATTGCCTTCAACGGCAGCCCTGCCAAGATTTATGACGGTACCGACAACGCCACGCTTGGCAGCAGCGACTTCACCCTCAGCGGTTTCGTCGGCAGCGAAAGCGCGGTAGTGTCGCAGAGCCCAGCGGTGTACGCCTCGCCGAACGCCGGCGTTGGCATCAGCGTAACCGCTACGCTGCAGCCCTCGGATTTCACCGTGGGTTCCGGTACCAAGCTCTCGAACTACAGTTTCGACAATACGGTGACTGGCACAGGTACGATCAATCCCGCGCCACTGACGGTGTCGATCGTCAATAATCCGACCAAGGTGTACGACAGCACCACAATCGCCACGCTGGGGAGCGGCAACTACGTTCTATCGGGCCGGATCAACGGCGAAAACATCACGTTCAACGGTCCGACGACAGGCACCTACGCCTCGGCCAACGCGGGCGTCGAAGCGGTCAGCGCTACACTCAGCAGCGCCAACTTCACGGCCAGTGGCGGTGCATTGTTATCCAACTACGCGCTACCCACCGCGGCCAACGGTTTCGGTACGATCACACCGGCACCATTGAGCGGTACCCTGGTCGCCAGCCTCATCAACACCATCACCAAGGTTTATGACGGCACCAACACGTATCTGCTCAACGCCACCAGCGGCGGTGGGACGAGCTATACGCAGGATTTCGCGCTGAGCGGTTTCAAGGGCAGCGACAGTGCGTACGTCAATGCCAACATCACCGGCTATTTCGCGAGCAAGAACGTCGGCAACAATCAGCCGTTCCAGGTTACGCTGAACAGCTCCGACCTGACCTTCACTAGCGGTAGCGCAAGCAACTACACCAGTCCCAACAGCTTCCCCATTGCTATCTACTCCACGGGCAGCATTACACCCGCGCCGCTGACGGTGAGCCTGATCGGCAACCTCAACAAGGTGTACGACGGCAGCACCGTTGCGCAGCTCACCTCGGCCAACTTCCAGGCCAACGGTTTCGTCGCCGGCGAAGGCGCCACCATCACGCCGACCGCGACGTTCAGTTATGCCGATAAAAACGCCGGCAGCGGCATTGGCATCAGCGGCAACCTGACCGCCAATAACTACACTGCCACCGGCAGCACGCTGCTTTCCAACTACACGTTGGCCACCAGTGCCACCGGCACCGGCAACATCACGCAGGCGCCACTGTTCGTCACCGGCGTGTACGCCACCAACAAGGTGTACGACACCACCGCCAGCGACACGCTCAACGTATCGGCCGCGGGCCTGTCCGGCCTGGTGGCCGGTGACGTGGGCAGCGTCACGCTGAACACTTCCACCTCGGGCACATTCGCGCAATCGAACGTCGGCAACGGCATCGCGGTCACGGCCAATGGTTTCTCCATTTCCGGCACCGAAGCGGCCAACTACATCCTGCAGCCGATCAGCGGCCTGGCCGCGAACATCACGCCCAAAGGGTTGACCATCAGCGGCGTCACCGCGACCGACAAGATCTACGACGGCACCACGGCCGATACGCTTTCCGGCACCGGCACGCTCAACGGCGTACTGGGCAGCGACAACGTAACGCTGGTCTCGTCCGGCGCGGGCGGCACCTTCAGCACGGCCAACGTCGGTAATAACCTGAGCGTGACCATCAGCGGCTTCACGTTGAGCGGCGCACAGGCCGGCAACTACACCGTCGCGCAGCCTGGCGGCCTGACCGCCAGCATCACGCCACGCCAGCTCACCGCCACCATCACCGGCAGCCCCACCAAGGTGTACGACGGCAGCGACTCGGCCACGCTCACCGCTGGCGACTACACGCTGACCGGCTTCGTAATCGGGCAGGGTGCCTCGGTGCCGCAATCGGCCACGGCGCACTACGGTACGTCGAGCACCAGCATCGTCAACGCCGGCACCGGGCTGAGCGTGTATTCGACGCTGGTGGTGTCCGACTTCGTCGCCAACGCCGGCACCAATCTCGCCAACTACATACTGCCCACCAACGCGTCCGGCAACAACGGCGTGATCAATCCGTACGTGCTGAACCTCACTGGCACGCGCGTGTACGACGCCACCACCGGCGCCAACGCCAGCCTGTTCGGCAGCAACGGCGTGATCACCACCGGCATCCACAGCGAAACCGTGAACGTCAGCGGCAGCGGCGTGCTGGTCACCAAGAACGTCGGTTCGCAACGCGCCTTCGCCAACCTCGGCTCACTCACCCTGGGCGACGGTACCAACGGTGGCCTGGCCAGCAACTACACGCTGGTGGGCGGCACCGACTGGGTGACGATCACGCCGGCCCTGCTCACGGTGAGCGGCACGGTCGCCGCCAACAAGGTGTACGACAACACCACCGAGGCGACCATCAGCGGTTCCACCTTGAATGGCGTGCTGGGCAGCGACAGCGTGACGCTGGGCAATACCACCAGCGGTACCTTCGCCACCAAGAACGTAGGCAACGGCATCGCCGTCAGCACCAACATGAGCATCAGCGGTACCGATGCCGGCAACTACATCATCCAGCAGCCGACCGGCGTCACCGCCAATATCACGCCGCTGGCGATCACGGTGACGGCGACCGGCACGAACCGCCAGTACAACGGTTTGCTGAGCGATACCGTCACGCTCGCAGGCACGCTGGCGGGCGACAGCGTCACCATCAACGATACCTCGTCCAACTTCGCAGATGCGAACGTGGGCAACGGCAAGACGGTGACGGTCAGCGGCATCAGCCTGAGCGGCGCCAGTGCCGGCAACTACACGCTCAACAACACCTCCACCACGACCACCGCCGACATCACGCCGCGCATCCTCGATCTCAGCGGCACGCGCGTATACGACGCCACCACCAGTGCCAATTCCAGCCTGTTCAGCAGCGGCGGCACGCTCAACGGCGTGAACGGCGAGACGCTCACGCTGAGCGGCACGGGTACCGTGTCGAGCAAGAACATCGGCACCTATACGGGCAGCAGCTTTGTGCTGAACACACTGGCGCTGGGCAACGGCACGGGCCTGGCCAGCAATTACACACTGGTGGGCGGCACCGACACGTTGACGATCACGCCAGCCACGCTCACCGTGAGTGGTACGGTCGCCGCCAACAAGATCTATGACGGCACGACCGCGGCATCGTTGAGCGGATCGGTGTTGAATGGTGTGCTGGGTACCGACAGCGTCACGCTGGGCAACGACACCGTCGGCCAGTTCAATACCAAGGATGTAGGCACCGGCAAGCCGGTCAGCACCAGCATGACCGTCAGCGGTGGCGATGCGGGCAACTACGTGCTGGTGCAACCCACCGGCATTACCGCCGACATCACCAAGCTGGCGATCACCGTTACCGCCACTGGCACCAACCGCGTGTACGATGGCACGGTCAACGATGCCGTGACCTTGGCCGGTACGCTGGCGGGCGACAACGTCACCATCAACGACACCTCGTCCACCTTCGCCGACGCGAACGTCGGCACCGGCAAGACGGTCACGGTGAACGGCATCAGCCTGGGTGGGGCGAGCGCGGGCAACTACACGCTCAACAACACGTCCACGACCACTACGGCGGACATCACGCCGGTAAAGCTGGATCTCACCGGCACGCGCGTATACGACAGCACCACCGGCGCAAGCGCCAGCCTGTTCGGCAACAATGGCGTGCTGACCGGCGTAAACGGCGAAACGCTTACGCTGAGTGGTACCGGCACGTTGTCCACCGCAAACGCGGGCACGCACCAGACATTTGCGGCGAATGGCCTCACTGGTTTTACGCTCACCGGCAACAACGGCGCGCTGGCCAGCAACTACACGCTGACCGGCGGCACGGACTGGGTGACCATCACGCCCTACGTGCTCGATCTCAGCGGTACGCGCGTATACAACGCCACCACCGGTGCGGCGGCCAGCTTGTTCGGCAACGGCGTGCTCACCGGCGTGAACAGCGAAACGGTGAACCTCTCAGGTTCCGGTGTGCTCAGCAGCAAGAACGTCGGTACGCAAGGCTTCGCCAATCTCGGCACCCTGGCGCTGAGTAACGGCAGTGGTCTCGCCGCGAACTACACGCTGGTGGGCGGCACCGATTCGGTGACCGTTACGCCGTACGTGCTCAATCTCAGCGGTACGCGCGTATACGACGCCACCACCGGCGCCAACGCCAGCCTGTTCGGCAGCAACGGCACGCTTACTGGCGTGAGCGGCGAAACCGTGAAGCTCAGCGGTTCGGGTGTGCTGAACAGCAAGAACGTGGGCACGGAAGCCTTCGCCAATTTCGGCACGCTCGCGCTTAGCAATGGCACCGGCCTGGCCAGCAACTACACGCTGGTGGGCGGCACCGATTCGGTGAACGTCACGCCCTACGTGCTCAACCTCAGCGCCACGCGCGTGTACGACACCACCACCAATGCCGACGCGAACCTGTTCGGCAGCAACGGCACGCTGACCGGCTTGAGCGGCGAAACGCTCGCGCTGACTGGCGTGGGTACCGTATCGAGCAAGAACGTGGGCGCCTATACCGCTGCGAACTTCCAGCGCAATACGCTGGCGTTGAGCGATGGCTCGGGCCTGGCAAGCAACTACACGCTTACCGGTGGCAGCGACAGCTTGACGATCACACCGGCCACGCTGTCGATCATCGGCACGACGGTGCAAACCCGGCAGTACGACGCCACCACGGTCGCCCAGCTGAGCGGTGCGCAACTGCAAGGGATACTCGGCAGCGACAACGTCGTCCTGGGCAATGCCGTCACCGGCACGTTCGCCTCACCGAACGCCGGCACCAGCATCCCCGTCAGCACCACCATGACCATCGGCGGCACGGATGCGGGCAACTACACCTATGCGCAGCCGACCGGCCTGACCGGCACCATCGATCCGCGCGTGTTGAGTCTCGCCGGTACGCGGGTGTACGACGCCACCACCGGCGCCGACGCCAATCTGTTCGGCAGCAATGGCGTGATTGCCGGTGTAAACAGCGAAAACGTGAAGCTCAGCGGCTCGGGCGTGCTGAGCAGCAAGGACGTCGGCACGCAAGGCTTCGCCAATCTCGGCACGCTGGCGCTGAGCGACGGCACGGGCCTGGCCAGCAACTACACGCTGGCGGGCGGTACCGATACGGTGACCGTGACGCCGTACGTGCTCAATCTCACCAGCACGCGCGTGTATGACGGCACGGCGGTAGCCAATGCCAATCTGTTCGGCAGCAACGGCACGCTGACCGGTGTGAACGGCGAAACGCTGGTGCTTGGCGGCAGCGGCATGCTGTCGACCAAGAACGTCGGCACGCAGCAGTCGTTCGCGGCAAATGGCTTGAGCGGCTTCACGCTGACCGGCAATGGTGGCGCGCTGGCGAGCAACTACACGCTGACTGGTGGCACCGATTGGGTGACGATCACGCCGTATGTGCTCAACCTCATCGGCACGCGCATGTACGACGCCGGCACCGATGCCAACGCCAGCCTGTTCGGCAACGGTGTGCTGGCCGGTGTGGGAAGCGAAACGGTGAACCTCAGCGGTTCGGGCGTGCTGAACAGCAAGAACGTCGGCGTCGAAGGCTTTGCCAATTTCGGCACGCTGGGTTTGAGCGATGGCACCGGTGGCGGCCTGGCCGGCAACTACACGCTGGTCGGTGGCACGGATGCGGTCACGGTCACCAAGGCGCCGCTGATTGTCACCGGCACCGTTGCCTCCGACAAAATCTACGACGGCAACGACGTCGCGCAACTGAGCGGCGCCACGCTGAGCGGCGTGCTGGGTAGCGATAACGTGACGTTGGGCAATGCCGCCACCGGCACTTTCGCCAGCAAGAATGTCGGCAACAACATCGCCGTCAGCACCAGCATGACCATCGGCGGTACGGACAGCGGCAACTATGACTTCACGCTGCCGACCGGCATCACCGCGAACATCACGCCAAAAGTGCTCGATCTGGTCAGCACGCGTGTGTATGACGCCAACACCGATGCCAACGCCAGCCTGTTCGGCAACGGCGTGTTGGTCGGCGTGAACGGCGAAACGGTGAACCTCAGCGGTTCGGGCGTGTTGAACAGCAAGAACGTCGGCGTCGAAGGCTTTGCCAACTTGGGCACGCTGAGCTTGAGCGACGGCACCGGCGGCGGCCTGGCCGGCAACTACACCCTGATCGGCGGCACGGATTCGGTAACGATCACCAAGGCGCCGCTTACCGTCACCGGCACCGTTGCCGCGAATAAGATCTACGACGGCAACGACACCGCGCAGCTGAGCGGCGCCACGCTGAGCGGCCTGCTGGGCAGCGACGACGTGACGCTCGGCAACGCGAGCACCGGCACCTTCGCCAGCAAGAACGTCGGCAACAATATTGCCGTCAGCACCGGCATGACCATCAGCGGTGCGGATATCGGCAATTACGACTTCACGCTGCCGACCGGCATCACCGCCAATATCACGCCCTACGTGCTCAACCTTATCGGCACGCGCGTGTATGACGGCAACACCGACGCCAATGCCAGCCTGTTCGGCAGCAATGGCGTGCTTTCCACCGGCATCGGCACCGAAACCGTAAACCTCAGCGGCTCGGGCGTGCTCACCAGCAAGCATGTCGGCACGCGTGGGTTCGCCAACCGGGGCACGCTCGTGCTGAGCGATGGCACCGGCTTGGCCAGCAACTACACGTTGGTGGGCGGCACGGACCAGGTGACGATCACGCCGCGCAACATCGTGGTGGATGCCACGGGTCACGACAAAACCTATGACGGCAACACCACCGCGGGCGTCACGCTTGGCAGCAACGGCGTGCTGGCGGGTGATGTGGTGAACTTCCACGACGGTGCGGCCAACTTCAGCACGCCGAACGCGGGCAGCAACGTGTCGATCGCGGTTACCGGCATCACGGCCTCGGGTGCCGATGCGGGCGACTATGCGTTCAACGGCAACACCGCCACCAGCGCGACGATCAACCCGTACGTGCTCAACCTCACCAGCACGCGCGTGTACGACGGCACCACCGGCGCTGCGGCGAACCTGTTCGGCAACAGCGGCGTGCTGACCGGCGTCAATGGCGAAACGGTGGATCTCGCAGGCACCGGCGTGCTGACCAGCAAGAACGTCGGCTCGCAGCGTGCGTTCGCCAAGCTTGGTTCGCTGGTGCTCGGCAACGGCACGGGCCTGGCCAGCAACTACACACTGGCCGGCGGCAGCGACTGGGTGAGCATCACGCCGGCGACGTTGACGGTGGTAGGTACGACCACCACCAACCGTGTCTACGACGGTACCCGTGTCGATGCATTGAACGGTTCCACCTTGAGCGGCGTGTTCGGCAACGACGACGTGGTGCTCGGCAACGACAGCACTGGCCTGTTCGTCGACAAGAACGTCGGCAACGGCAAGGCGGTGGCTACCGCCATGACCATCAGCGGCAGCGATGTGGGCAACTACATCCTGATGCAGCCCACCGGCCTGTTCGCCAACATCACGCCCATGCCGATCGTGGTGACCGCCACCGGCACCAACCGCATGTACAACGGCAAGACGGACGATGTGATTTCGCTCAGCACCAACGGTGTGCTTGCGGGCGACCAGGTGGCCCTGGTCAATACGTCGGCCCAGTTCGCCGACCCGTACGTGGGCAACGACAAGACCGTTACCGTGAGCGGCGTTGCGGCGGTTGGTGCGGACGCGGCGAACTACCTGATCGTGGATCCGACCACTACCGCGACCGCCAATATCACCAGTGCCGGTTTCAATGGCAGCGGCGTGCAAGGTAGCTGGATCGCGCAACTGCAGGCTGGCCTGGAGCCGGAGGCGATCGCCACGCCGTACGGATCGAGCGATTCGGATACGGTCGGCGTCTACACCGGCAACCATCAGCTGAAGCATCGCCCGATCGAGCGCAACCGCGCGCATTCGGATTTCCATCCGGGCCTGTCGTTGCACTTCCAGAACGGTGGCGTGCGCCTGCCGGCGGATGCATCGCCATGAATGACCTTTCCCAGCGGCATCCCTCCCCTGCGTGCAGGGGAGGGCGATCCACCTCGTCCCGACAAACATTCCAAGCTGTCACTCGCCCTGGTACCGCCATGAAGCCTGACCACTCGATTGCAACGCCGCGCCTTTCCCTGCTCTGCCTCGCACTGGCTGCCGCGCTATGCGCGCCGGAGCTGCACGCGCAGACCCACGTCACGCCACCGCAAACCAATAGTGGACAATTGCTGCAGCAGATCCAGCAGCAGCCGGCGCAACCGCCGTCGTCCAATCTCGATCTGAACATCCAGAAGCAGCGTCCGTCGCATGCCGCGGACGACACCAAATTCCCCGTGCGCGCGATCCAGATCACCGGCAATACCTTGCTGCCTACCGACCGCCTGCATGCGCTGGTAGCCTCGGGCGAGGGTCACGAGCTCAGCTTGAACGATCTCGACGAACTGGCGCAGAAGATCAGCGACTACTACCACGATCACGGCTATCCGCTGGCCACCGCCTATGTGCCGGCGCAGACGCTGCACGATGGCGTGGTGCGCATGGCGGTGGTCGAAGCGCGCTACGGCAAGGTAGTGCTGCAGAACCAGAGCGCGGTCGGGAATTATCCGCTCGACGCCACCTTGTCGCCGCTGCAGCCCGGACAACCGGTGCGCGAATACGGATTGGAACGCAGCCTGCTGCTGCTGTCGGACATTCCGGGCGCCATCGTCAATTCGACCATGCGTCCGGGTGAACAGGACGGCACCTCGGATCTGTTGGTGAACGTTACCTCCGCACCGCGCTACACCGGCACGCTGGGCCTGGACAACTACGGCAATGCGTACACCGATCGCGTGCGCCTGTCGGGTACGTTCAACGTCAACGGCCTGTTCCACCAGGGCGACCTGCTGGATGCCAGCGGCGTCAGCTCGGGCGCGGGCATGAGCTACGGCCATGTCGGCTACCGGTATCTGCTGACGGGGCAGGGCACCACGCTGGGCCTTGCCGTCTCCGGTCTTACCTACAAGCTGGGCAATGGCCTGGCCGACCTGCATGCGCACGGCACCGCGACCACGCAGAGCGTGAACCTGTCGCAGCCCTTTATCCGTAACACGGCCGGCAACCTGTACGCGCAGTTGGAGTTCGATCACAAGCGCCTGTACGACGACATCGACCTCGCCGGGTTGCAAACGCATCGGCATTCCAATAGTTGGGTGCTGACCGTGGCGGGCGACCAGCGCGACCGCACCGGCATCACCAACTTCAACATCAGCGGCACGGCCGGGCGCCTGTATCTGGATAATTTCCAGACCTTGTTCGCCGATTATTTCGGCGCGCGCACCGCGGGCAAATACGTGAAGATCGATTACTCCGTATCGCGCCTGCAGCAGTTGAACCCGGCCAATGCGCTGTATTTCGGTTTTTCCGGACAGCATGCCAACAAGAACCTGGATACCTCCGAGCAGTTCTATCTTGGCGGCCCCAGCACGGTGCGCGGCTACGACATCGGCGTGGTCTCCGGCGCACAGGGCAACCTGGCGACGATCGAATTTCGCCATGACTTCACCATTGCCGCGCTGCCCGGGCCGTGGCAGGCGTCGGCCTTCGTCGATAGCGGGCGCGTGCTCGTATACAAGGATCCCTTCCTGCTTGGCGTGAACAGCGCGCGCTTGAGCAGTGCGGGCGTGGGCCTGCATTGGTCGGCGCCGCATGATTGGGTGGTTGGCGCCAGCGTGGCGACGCCGGTGGGCAGCAAGCCGGCCTTGCTGGGGCCGCATGCGAATACCTCGACGCGGTTCTGGCTGCAGGTGCAGAAGGGCTTTTATTGAGGAACTGCGAAAATGCACGCGTAGGTTGGGCTGAGGCGCCAGCCGAACCCCAACATTGCCATACCGATTACGACGTTGGGTTTCGGTTGGCGCCTCAGCCCAACCTACGTGTGATCTTCGCTCACGATCTACCCACTCGGGCGGGCGCTAAGCTATAGCCGCATTCAACCGAGGCGCCCTCCATGAAGCCAACCCGCTGGTGGATCCTGGCCTTGTCGCTTCCGGCGTTTACCGTGCACGCGCAGGCGAACATCGATTGCAGCGATGCCCGTATCGCTAATCCCAGGAACGCGACCTACACCATCGAAGGCGACACCGTTACGCTGGCCAACGGCGTGCGTTCGCAGCCCGCCGCACCGGGCTCGCATACGGTTCACCAGACCCGCCTGATCGAGGGAACGCAAACCTGCGGCGAGTTCGATGGCAAGCCGGTGGTGGCGGTGCTGCTCAGCGACGATCCCGGCGGCAGCGGTACGAATATCTATATGGCGGCGGTGGGGCCGGATGGGCACAGTTATCCTGCTGTGCTGCTGGGCGATCGTGTGCAGCCCAAGAGCATCGTGATCGACAAGGACCTGATCGTGGTGACGTATCTGGATCGCCCGCCGGGTGCGCCGCTCGCGTCAACACCAACGGCGAAGGTGGTGCGTAAGTTTGGGGTGGAGCAGGGGCATTTGGTGGATGAGCCGTAGGGTAGGCGTGTTTTGTATGCTGGTTGATCTCCCGCGCATACCCCGGATATTCAATACCCCTCACCGTCATTCCGGCGAACGCCGGAATCCAGTACAAATACGTCGTGCGAAGCACTCAACACAATTGAATATCGTGTGCTTCGCACGGCATGTTTAAACTGGATTCCGGCGTTCGCCGGAATGACGGTGAGGCGAGCGAAGACATTACGGCTACGGCATCCACATCGCCACAATATCCCCACCCGGCTTCCCATCCAGCGCCGCCTCCGCAATCTGCGTATCACTCTGCGACGCCGTCGCCAGCACGATCACCTTGCTCACCGCGCCTTGCGCCTCGCGCACGGTAAAGCTCAGCGTGCGTGTCGCCATATCCGGCCGCTTCACCAGAGCATTCGCATAACGCGCCAGGCAATGCGGCAAACCCACGGCTTGTACATCGCAGAACGCACCGGCCTGGCAACGTGCGGCGTTTTCCGATGCGGCAAGGCACACCGACGTCACGCCTTGCGTGGCTTCGAACGGATGTAAGCCTGGCGCAGGCTTCGGTGGCGCCAACGGTTTGGGTTGGATCACGGTAGGAAAAATGGAGCCGGAAATGCGGGATGCATCTTGCACGGCCTGGGCGCCGACCCAGGCGGGAATGGCAAGCAGAAACAAGGCGATGCCGCGCGTGATGGCGTTCATGGGAATCCCTCCAGCCGCCCCCTGCGGTGCAGACGGTAGTCCACGCGGCGAGGGCAATACGTAGCGGGCGTCACAAAACGACATGCATTTGCATCGTGCGAAATGTCCAAACGCCTCGTTCAAGTGCAAAAGCCCACGCAAAGCTGCACCTAAGTCAGGTGTGCTAGCCATCGGCGCCTCGCCTTGGTGAGTCAAGAAAAGCGAGCGATCGGCCGATAGCCATCCAAGCGGCGGATCGAAAACGCACGGATGAAACGCGATCGCTAGCATTCACCGAGGCATTTTCAAATGAAAAAACACTTCAGCTTTACCATCAAGAACAAACTGATCATCGGCCTGTCGCTGTGCGCACTGATCATGGTGGCGATCGGATGCATGGGCATCTACGGCCAGAACCAGATCGACGGTGACGTCGCCGACATGTACCAGGGCGACCTTCAACCGATTCTCGACATCGGCCACGTGCGCGATGGCCTGCACCAGAATGTGACCGAGCTGGATCAGCTGATGCTTGGTCACGATGCGAAGGCGGCCGCTGCGGTGAAAACCTTTATCGCGCAGAACAATGCGCAGATCGACAAGGCGTGGGCCGACTACTATCCGCTGATCGCCAGCGATCGCGAACGCAAGGCTGCCGATGCGGTGGCCGGCTATCGCAAGCAGATGGATGCGCTGGCCACCACCATTCTTGGCGACGCCGCGCAAGGCAAGTTCGACACCGAATTCTTGGTCAACGAAGGCAGCTACGAAAAGCTTTTCATGCAGGCGATGAGCAACGTGGAAGTGCTCTATGCAGAGAACAAGGATCAGGCGCAGCAATCCTTTGACGACGCGCAGCACGCCTTTCGCAGTATCCGGCTGACCATGATCGGGGTGATCGCCTTTGGCTTCGTGCTTATCGCCAGCCTGCTGGTGGTGATGATCCGCGCCATCTCCAAGCCGATCGATCGCGCCGTGCAATTGGCCGACACGATTGCCGCGGGCCAGCTCAATCACGACATCAAGGTCGACCGCAGCGACGAAGTGGGGCGCCTGCTGCTAGGATTGCGCCGCATGGACGAACGGCTGACGCATATCGTCAAGGAAGTTCGCCATAGCGCATCGTCGGTGGCGAGCGCCTCCGGGCAGATCGCGCAAGGCAACGACGATCTATCGCATCG
Organism: uncultured Dyella sp.; assembly: GCA_966430775.1. Taxonomy (GTDB): domain Bacteria; phylum Pseudomonadota; class Gammaproteobacteria; order Xanthomonadales; family Rhodanobacteraceae; genus Dyella_B. The sequence continues at coordinate 13,653 of CBJMMB010000077.1, forward strand.
CACGCAGGAACAGGCTTCGAGCCTGGAGGAAACCGCCGCTTCCATGGAGCAGATGAACGCAACCGTCCGGCAAAACGCGGAGAACGCCAGCCAGGCGTCCAACCTGGTGCGCGGCGCGCTGGAACAGGCCGAGCGTGGTGGGCAGGTGGTCGGCAAGGCGGTCGGCGCGATGGCCGACATCCACGCCACCAGTGCGCGCATCGCCGAGATTTCCGGGCTGATCGACGAGATCGCCTTCCAGACCAACCTGCTGGCCTTGAACGCCGCGGTGGAAGCGGCACGCGCCGGTGAAGAAGGCCGCGGTTTTGCGGTGGTGGCCGGCGAGGTGCGCGCACTGGCGCAGCGTTCGGCCAGCGCTGCGCGCGAGATCAAGGCGCTGATCAGCGAATCCTCGGAAAAGGTGCAGGCCGGCACGTCGCTGGTGAATGCCTCGGGCGAAGCGCTGAGCCATATCCTCGACCGCACGCGCAAGGCGACCGACGTGGTCGCGGAAATCGCCGCGGCCAGTCATCAGCAAGCCGCCGGCGTGGAACAGGTCAACACCACGGTGACCGCCTTGGACGACATGACGCAACGAAACGCCGCCCTGGTCGAAGAAGCTGCGGCCGCCAGCCGCGCCTTGCAGGAACGCGCGGCCGAGCTGATGGAATACGTCAACTTCTTCCGCATCAAGGGTGCGGAAGACGAGCAGGTCGCCGCCGCTCCCGTCGCGGGGCAGCGTGCGGGTGGCACGCGGCGCGTTGCGCGCGCCGTCGCGGCTTGATGCGCCTGCACAGGATGGTCGCCGCCATGAACGATATACGTCGGCCATGGCGGCCGGGTGCAGTGGCGCTTGCGTGCGCGTTGCTGCTGGTGACGATGCCGGTGAAGGCCGACGATGCGGACAACGGTGGGACCGTGCCCGCCTACGATCGCCCGGCCTTCGGCTTCGGCACCAGCGCACTGCCGCTCGGCGGTTTCGCCATCGAGCAAGGGCTGCCCGACTGGAGCCTGACCAAGCAGGACGGCGTGCGCAGCAGCCAGTTCTTCACCGACAGCCTGCTGCGCATCGGTGCGGGGCATGGCGTGGAACTGCAGGTGGGCAGCACGCCGTTCAACTGGCTGATGCAAAGCGCAGGCGGCGTAGCGCAACGCGTGACCGGCCGCGGCGACACCACGCTGAGCGTGAAAGTGGCGCCGCCATCCGGCAATCCGGCGTGGAGTTGGGCGGTGCTCGGCACGGTGGAATTTCCCGATGGCGAAAATGGCCTGCGCCTGCCGCAACGCGCGTACACGCTGGGCACCACGGTCGCGCAGCAGCTCAACGAGCGCGTCACGCTCGGCTACTTCGCGCAGTGGCAACGCCTGGGCAATCACGGCAGTTATCAGCTGGCCGGCAATTACGGTTACGCGCTCAGCAAGGCCTGGGGCGTGTACGGCGAAATGGTCGGGCTGCACCAGTCCGGCCGCAGCGGCGCACTGATCGGCGCCGGGTTCACCTACCTGCCCAACGCGCGCCTGCAATGGGATATCTCGTTCGATCGCGGCTTCGTGGGAACGGCGCCGGCGTGGATGGCGGGGTTCGGCGTGGCGTTCTATTTCGGCCGTTAGCCGCACGCTGCTCAAGCATCTTGCTTCCCGCACGGTTTGAGATGTGCGTCGCACTTCGCGCATGCGGACTGCGATGGTTGTCCCAATATGACTCCGCTTTGGAGTCTTTCTGACTATTCTGAACGAGCGGCATTCCCACTAGACTTCATTGTCCTTCGCGCTAACCACGAAGGCGTTGATGACAGTCCGTCCATCCATATCGGTTGTCCGGAGCGGCGTCAGTGACACATCCCGTAAAGCAGAGTGGTACTTATCGGAAAGCCCGTAGCCCAAAAATAACCAAGGCGCTCATGCACCTGTGCATGACTTTGAATGTGTCCAAGAAGAACGAACGCCTTATGTCCCTGATGCATAAGGCTTGGGAAAAGCGGGTGGAGCGTGCGGGTTGTTATAGCGGATGACCACGAAGTGGTGCGCATTGGTTTGCGCACGATCTTGCAGCATAGCGGCGAGGGTTATGAGGTAGTCGGCGAAGCGTCCGGCGGTGCCGGGTTGCTGAAACTGTTGGCCGATACGCCCTGCGACCTGCTGCTGGTCGATTTTCTGATGCCAGACGAGACCGCGGCGCAGCCGCTCGATGGCGTGGCGCTGCTGCACGAATTGCGCCGGCGCTATCCCAAGTTGCCGATCATCGTGCTGACGATGATGCGCAACTCCGCCATCTTTCGCACCATGTACCAGGAAGGTGCGAACGCGGTGGTGGAAAAAGGCGCGATCGTCGACGAATTGCTGATTGCGCTGCGCACCGTGCGCAACGGACGCACCTACGTCAGCAAATACCTCACCCGGCAACTGGCCGGAGAGCATGTGGTGCTGCGGCCGGCCGAGGGCGGTGGCGCCAAGCCGATCCTGTCCAGGCGGGAAGTGGAAGTGATCCGCATGTTCGCGCAGGGCCACAGCATTACCGAAATCGCCGCATTGACGCACAAGAGCGTCAAGACCGTGAGCCGGCAGAAGCGCAGCGCCATGTTGAAGCTGGGGTTGAGCAGCGACAGTCAGTTGTTCGAGTACGCGCGGACGCATGGGTTGGGGTAGGGCGTAGCGATATTTTTTGTATTGGCGTGGATGCCTGATCCTCCGTGTTGATGGTTGGATGCGAACGCACAGGCGTGTCCATGTTTGTGCAGGAGACTGCCTGAGTGAATCCCTCTCCCTCCGGGAGAGGGTGCCCCAGAGGCGGGTGAGGGTTCGGGCGAAGCGCGATACTTCATCGCTTGAAGCAAGCTTTTGACATCGTGCGCTGATCGTACCCTCACTCCAACCCCTCTCCGAGAAGGAGAGGGGCTTTATGCGTTGCGGCTTATTTTCGCCGCAAAAACGCCTGCCATCTGCATGTTTCAACACATGCATCGACACCCCTGCGAGTAGCGACAACCTCCCACAAACGCGACGCATCGCACGCTGACGCCATCGTCGACATGACCATTCCTCCGGGCCTTATGCATGTCGATCGTGCTCTACACATTTCGTTGACACACATTGAGACTCTTCTTATTTCATTCGATTCAAATGCCACCTATTCTCGGGACAAGCCTTAACGGCCTATGGCTCTCTCCAGCAACACGTGAGCCTTGAAGCGGCATTCCCTGCACGGATCGCAAGGGCGTGCCAACGTCATGCGATGACAAAAGTCGTAACAGGGGTGTCATTCATGCTTATCGCAAAGCATTGTTGTGCGTATAACGCTGCCGTTCGGCAGTCCGGTGCCCAGGGCACGCCGTACTACAAACCTCCATCGATCGATCCTTAGACGAAACGCGGCGCGTTTCGCCGTTCTTCGTGTATTCGCAAGCAGAGCCAAGGCAAGCACATCCGTTGGTAAACGGGTTTTGTGTCATCACGCGTGCACGTTTGCAACATTCGGATCATTGAGTTGAGGGAAGCAACATGGCGACAACCGCCGTTGTGGACGAACAAAAATTTCTACTGCCTGGCATTGTCGTCATTCGGCGGATGCTGGAGCTGTGCAGCTTCGAGGCCATTTCCTTGCAGGAAGGCGGCTTGAGCGGTGGCTTCAGCAGTTGCGAATACGGCCATGCCGTGTTCGGCAGCGCACTGATGGATTTCTCCGCACACGGGCGCTTCGTGCCGCCGCCAGGCCATTATCTTTCCTGCTACGTGCATGAAACCGCGCCGGAAAGCTGGTGTGCCGGCATGCCCCTGATCGCCGATACGCTGGTAGTGGTGCTGCCGGGCAGTGCGTGCGAAGTGATGCTGGCGCCCGGCACGCGCATCAGCATGGCGCTGGCGCCGCTGCATGGTGGCGTGAAGCGTACGGTCGAGGCGCATCCGGATTCCTTCGGCCTGTCCGGGCGGCAGTTTTCCCTGTTTCATCCCGACAGCCACGCCGGCACGCCGTGGCGCACCTTGTACGGCATCTTGTTCGACGGCCTGATGGACGGGAACGCACGCGGATTGTCGCGGCTGCTGGAAAGCGGCGCGGCGGATTTCCTGATCGATGAACATGGATTGCGCGCACTGTTCGCGCGCGCCGCCTCGGTGCCGCCGTATTCGTTTGCCTATCGCGCGCATTACCCCGCCTTCCGCAAGGCGGTGCAGTTCATGCGCGACAACCTGCAGCGCGACATCTATATGGAAGAAGTGGCGGCCATGGCGCAGATCAGCGACCGCAGCCTGCGCCTGGCGTTCGACGACCTGCTTGGCGTATCGCCCACGCGTTATCTCACCTTGCTCCGACTGCACGAGGCCAGTCGCCAGCTTTCCGCGCAAGGCACGCAGCGGCTGTCGGTGAAGTCAGTGGCGATGAATTGCGGTATCTGGAACCTGTCGCGCTTTGCCGCCAATTATCGGCGGGCGTTTGATGAGCATCCGAGTGATACGTTGATGCGGGCGTGCAGTTTTGCTTCGTGATGTGGCGGCTGGCGTGAAGCCAGCAGGGCGGGGCCACTTACTTTTGCGACATCTTCGTTTCTTACCTCACGTCATTCCGGCGAAGGCCGAGGCGCTTTACAACAGCGAAGCTGGTCAATCTATCGCCAGTACGAAGCATGGATTCCGGCCTTCGCCCATTGCTGTCCCGGGAAAGTGTCTGCAGGTCTTGCAAAAATGGCTAAAACGTTCGTCATCCCAGCGAAAGCTGGACGTAGCGCGCAGCGCGGAGAACATCCGAAGGATGGCCCCGAAGGGGTGAGCGAAGCGAATCATCCAGCGACTTACAAGGCGTCAAAGGCACTGGATCCCAGCTTTCGCTGGGATGACGATTCGGTAGCGTTGAATTTTCCGGGAAAATTGCCGCGCACCGCGCATTTTTTGAAGAGCCTCATTTTTCCCGGACAGGAGTGAGCCTTCGCCGGAATGACGGTGAGGTAAGTTCAACGCGCTCGGCTACGGCGGTACTCGGCGCTATTCCTCAACCCCCGAAATCACCTGCAACTCGCTCATCCCGCCCGGCGCCAGATCCTTCATCAGATCCACGAAGCTCAAGCCCACCAGCCGCTGCGCGCGGCGCAGCAGCAGCGGAATCGGGCTGGAAGGTTCGCAGCGGGCGTAGTAGTCGC
>CBJMMB010000078.1:0-18744 GCA_966430775.1 uncultured Dyella sp.
ATTCCTGCGGCGTGCCGCCATTGAGGCCGACATTGATGCCCAGGCTGTAGCTGGGCGAACCGGCACCGTTCTGCTGCGGGATAAGATCTAGCGGAATGTCGGTAGCCGACGCATTGCTGTGTCCCAGCAAGCACGCCAGCGCGCACCACAGTGGCGTGTAGTTCAACTTTTTCATGCGTGCCCCTGCGACGCAAAATGGAAATCATCTGCCCTGCGCATTGCTGGGCTAAACATGGAGGTGTCAGTAGCAATGTCACTGACTTGCCAGGAACCCTCATCCGTCATTCCGGCGAAGGCCGAAGCGCTTCACAACAGCGAAGCTGGTCAATCCAGTTTGAATACGTCGTGCGAAGCACTCAAAACATTATGTTGTGTGCTGCGCACGTCATGTTTAACTGGATTCCGGCCTTCGCCGGAATGACGAGTTGGGGTTCTACGGCAGCGAAAGAAACCTTAAGTTCGGTTTACACCCCTACTTCGCCAACTCCGCAATCTCCGCATCGCTCAAGGCCCTGGAATAGAAACGGAAATCCTGGACGCGTCCATCAAAGGAGGCATGACCGCCGTCCCAGCCGAGAAACCTTTTCTGATCGAGCAACTGATGCGGCGACAACAAGAAGGAATCGTCGCGGCCCGCAAGCCGTCCATCGATATAGATCTTGCCGGTGCCACCACGCATGGTCACCGCAACGTGTACCCAGCGGCGGAACGGCAAGGCCTGGTCGGCTTCGACCGCCTGCTCGTCGTTGACACCCGAGCCGGTGATGGCAAAGCGCAGTCTGCCACCACTGCGGCCTCCCAACGGCGCAAGAAACATGCAGGCGCCGCCATCCAGGCCCATGAAGAACAGGCAGGTATTCCAATGCAGCGGCGCATTGGCAAATGTCCACATCGACATCGTGAAATCGGCGACGTCCGTAATCATGCCGGCCGGCAGTTGCACATACGATTGCTTGCCGTCGAACCGGAGCGAAGCACTTCCCGGCGAGCGACCCACGCCCCAGCTTGCGCCATTCATCAGTGTTCCATCGCCGCGAACCCACTCGCCATCGGGCGAAGTGACCCAGCCCACGGCCGTGTCGCCGCTGCCATCAGCAAGATCCATCGAGCAGCGCAATTCACCCGGCACCGCCACGCGCACTGCACGCGACACGAGATTGGTGCCGTTGCTGGCCTGGATCTGGTAGTACCACACGCCTTGCGCAGGTATATCGCTGAACGTGCGCGTTTCGCTCGCCGGGACGGAACCAATCACTTTGAACGGACCGTTCGCGCTGCTGCCGCGTTTGACCAGATAGGACGCCGTACCCTTGCCGCCCCACCACGAAAGCGTCACCTTGCCTTCGCTGCAAAACCCCGACAAGCCGAACGGTGCACGCAACGGTCCGGCGTAATCGTCCAGCCGGCTCCACAGCGTGGAGTACGCCATGTCGTCGCTGCCGCCATCGGGGTTTCTGAACTCGGTGTTGTGCACCATTTGCGAAATGTAAGGCAGGTCGATGCCCATGCGATTGACGTAATGGTTGTAGATGGTTTCCCAACAACCACGCAGCGAAGGGCCACCCTGGTTGGCTGCAGCGGTGAGCATGCCGATCGGACTGGACTGGCGCGCAAACGGCATCACGTATGGCTTGCCGTTCTTGTCCAGCACATTGGACTTTGCCACGTATTCCGCGCCGGCCAGGAAGCGGTTGTTGAACGCCGAATACAGATCGTCGCCCTGCTTCCACGCCATTTCGAGCAAGTCGCCACCCAGCGTCATGCCGAGGGTGGAGTGGCCCTGGTCGCGACCGCTTTCCTGCCACTGGCCCATGTAGCCTGGATGCATGAAGTACACACTGTGCATCGCCATGCCATTGCCGAACTGCGTGTGTATGTCACCGTGATTGTTGCCGGTGTAATAGTCGATCGCCTGCCGGTACAGATCGATGTCGTCGCAGAACACGCCAATGGCCAGCGTGCCGCAGAGCGCGGCATAGTCCCAGTTGGCGAAGCTCCATAGACCGCCGTTGGTCAAGTGTCCGCGCAGCCCCTTGGAAACCGGCTCCGCGAATACATTGCGCAGCATGTCCTGGAAGCGCGCCACGCCCGCCGCGGACCAGCCCTGGTAGGTGCGCATGATTTCCGCAGCATTGGCAAAGTGGCGACCTGACATGCCACACATCAAGTAGCCCGTGTGATCGTCGTGCGCAGTGGAACCCGGCGGGACGGTCCCAATGAACTTCAAGGTTTCCGACCACGCATCGAGCGTTTCCACGGCCGCTTTGGCATAGGCATCGTCACCGGAAATCTTCCAGCGCAAGGCTAGGCAGAATGACCGCTGGGTATCCCCGTACAAGGCCCACTTCGATCCGTCCTGGCGATAGCACGCAGGCTGGGGATTGGGCTTGGCCGTCAAGGACGTGTCACGGGAGGCACACAGCGTCTGCCACCACTTGGTCCACGGTTGTTCGCCGTTCTTGATCTTGTTGCGGATGCGCGTGAAATCGGCCTCATCCGCCAGCAAGCCCGGATGCGTGAAGCGCCCGGTGACCAGCGGACTGCCCGCCGGCCTGGAACCGGATGGCGGCAGGCTCCTGGCCCGGCCTTCGCGGATGCCGAGCCCGAGCAGCAAGGCGCCGGCGCCGAGGCCGGCAATGAAGCGCCGACGGGAACTGTCTTCGATGCCACTGCCAAGATCCCATCCCTGTTGCGCAACCAACGTTGCGTCGTCGATGTGTTTCATGAGCACTTCCCCTGGTCGAAGTCGGGGCGGATGATGCGCAAACAGGCGCTGTTTGCGCATGCCTACGCAGGACAATTCAATATCTCGACAGGCCACATGTCCGTTTATGCGAAGTGGGAATAATGTCGCCTGTGATCCGTGTTGTGAAAAACGCGGAACCTCGCCAAAGAGTGATAAAGAAACAGATGCTTGCGATATCAAGATCGATATACACATGTGATCGACAGTTGCTGCGTGCAGTAAGAACAGCGACTTTTCCGTGTGCGCGATCACGCGCCATACCTATTGCTGCTGTGCGGTTTCGATTTTCGCAAGCGTCGCTGGTGTTGTTCGCACTGTCGGTGCGGACAGGCCAGGCGATAGAGTTCTGCTTTGGTTAATCTCAATCTCGCCTCACCGTCATTCCGGCGAAGGCCGAGGCGCTTCACAACAGCGAAGCTGGTCAATCTATTTATGTCCCTGCGGGATATGTCGATTCAATGAAAGTTCTACCAACGGTCACCATGGATTCCGGCCTTCGCCCATTGCTGTCCGGGGAAAGTGTCTGCACGTCTTGCAAAAATGGCTAAAACGTTCGTCATCCCAGCGAAAGCTGGACGTAGCGCGCAGCGCGGAGAACATCCGAAGGATGGCCCCGAAGGGGTGAGCGAAGCGAATCATCCAGCGACTTACAAAGCGTCAAAGGCACTGGATCCCAGCTTTCGCTGGGATGACGATTCGGTAGCGTTGAATTTTCTGGAGAAATTGCCGCGTATCGCGCATTTTTTGAAGAGCCTCATTTTCCCCGGACAGCAGAGGGCCTTCGCCGGAATGACGGTGAGGCAACCTGAAAGATTACGCGCGGTACGGGCAGTCTGAAGCCATCAGAAGAAACGCAACTCGGCCATGCAGCAGCGACCCATTGATCCGCATACAGGAGAAAGCATGAAACCACTGATCCGCTCCATCTCGCTGTCCTTGATGCTGGCAAGCCTCTGCGCCCACGCCGCGCAAACACAACACTCCGCCTCACCCCATCCCGTTCCCGCCATCCAGGACACCGAAACACCAGCGCAACGCGACGCACGCATGGGTTGGTGGCGGGAAGCGCGTTTCGGCATGTTCATCCATTGGGGGCTGTACGCCGTGCCGGCCGGCAGCTGGCATGGCAAGCCGATCGACGGTATTGGCGAATGGATCATGTACAACGCGAAAATCCCGGTGGCCGAGTACAAAAAGCTCGCGCCGCAATTCGATCCGGTGAAATTCGATGCGCATGCCTGGGTCGCGCTGGCCAAGGCGGCGGGCATGAAATACATCATCATCACCGCCAAGCATCACGACGGCTTCGCGATGTTCGATTCGAAGGCCAATTCGTTCAACATCGTCGACGCCACGCCGTTCAAGCGCGATCCGCTCAAGGAGCTGGCCGCGGAAGCGCAGAAACAAGGGATCAAGTTCGGCTTCTACTATTCGCAGGACCAGGACTGGACTGCACCCGGCGGCGCCGCCATGGTCGTGAATGCTAGCCATAACGGCCACTGGGACAAGGCCCAGGACGGCAACTTTGCCGAATACCTGCACACCAAGGCCATTCCGCAATTGAAGGAACTGCTGAGCAACTATCAGCCGGCGGCGCCGTCGGTGATCTGGTTCGATACGCCCACGCCGGAGATGACGCCGCAACTCGCCTCGGAAATCGTCACCCTGCTCAACCAGCACCCGAACCTGATCTGGAACAACCGCCTCGGTGGCGGCTACCAGGGCGATACCGAAACGCCCGAACAGAATGTGCCCGCGCAAGGCTATCCCGGCCGCGACTGGGAAACCTGCATGACCATCAACGATACCTGGGGCTACAAGTCGAACGACACGAATTTCAAATCATCCCAGGAACTGATCCGCACCCTGGTCGACGTAGCAAGCAAGGGTGGCAACCTCTTGCTCAATGTCGGCCCCGACGCGCAAGGCGTAATTCCCGCCGCGGAAGCCGAACGCCTGCAGACGATCGGCAAATGGCTGGACGTCAACGGCGAATCGATCTACGGCACCGGACCTACGCCTTTCCCGGGCGAGCATGGAACGTTCTCACGCACGGAAAAAACCGTCGGCGAGAACAAACCCAAATGGATACCCGCGTGGGATTGGCGCGCCACCGCCCGGCCCGGAAAAATCTACATCCATCTGCTGACCTGGCCCGGCAAGACCTTCCACCTGGCCAACGCCACCGCCAACGTCAAGAAAGCGTATTTCCTGGCCGATCCAAAACACACGCCACTCAAGTACACGCAAAAGGGACACGTGCTCGATGTGCAGTTGCCCGGCAAGGCGCTCGATGCCAACGATACGGTGGTCGTGCTCGAAACCACTTGATCGGCATAGAACCTGCCCCGGATACGATCCGGGGCAAGCTTATTCATCAGGCGCGCGGCAGACTTGCGCCTTCGCTCAAGACGTCGTCCCGTGTCGATGGCGCCGCAGCGGCCATCGATACACCGCGCGCTTCCGGTCCGAACGCCATCAGCAGCATCAAGGCAATCGCCACCGTGCTGGCGACCAGCAACAGCGCATAGCCGTAATCCTGCCCGTGGCGTTGCGCGATTTCCGCCTGCAGCACCGGATTGATCGCGGCCAGGAAATTGCCGAGCTGATAGACGAAGCCCGGAAACGTACCGCGGATTTCCGCCGGCGACAGTTCGTTCAAGTGCGCCGGCACCACGCCCCACGCGCCCTGCACGCCGAACTGCATCACGAACGCGGCCGCACACAGCATGTAGACGTCGCGGCTGTGCGACCACGGATACACCGCCAGCAATGCCAGCGTGCACGCCAGCATGATCGCGCGGCGACGGCCGATCTTCTGGCTGAGCATGCCGAAGAACAAGCCGCCCAGGATCGCCGCCACGTTGTAGACCAGCACGATATTGGTCAGCGTGGCATGCGGCAGGCCCAGCTGCTTGGCCAGGAACAGCTTGGGGTAAATATCCTGCGTGCCATGCGAGAAGAAGTTGAAGGCGGTCATCATGGCGATCGCATAGATCGTCAGCTTGGCGTTCGACTTCACGATCTGCAGCAAGGAACTCTTCGGCCGCTGCTGCATCGCTTCGAACGCCGGGCTTTCGTGGATCTTCGCGTTGATGAAGATCACCAGCAGCGCCGGCGCCGCGCCGACGAAGAACATGCCACGCCAACCAAGCGTTTCATAGCAAAGCCCGAACAGCAGCGTGGCCAGGAAATAGCCGGTCGGATAACCCGCCTGCAGCAATCCCGACACCCAACCGCGCCAGCGCGCCGGAATGGTTTCCATCACCAGCGAACTGCCCACGCCCCATTCGCCGCCCATGGCGATGCCGAACAAGGTGCGGATCACCAGGAACGATACGTACGACCAGGCCAGGCCGCTGACGAACTCGAACAGCGAGTACAGCAGAATCACCATCATCAGCGTTGGCTTGCGCCCGTACTTGTCGGCCATGCGCCCAAACACGAAGGCGCCGATCGCACGCGAAGCGAGCGTCAAGGTGATCGCCACCGTGATGCTGGTGATGCTTACGCCGAAGGTCTTGGCGACTTCGTCGAAGGTAAAAATCAAGATGAAGAAATCGAACGCATCCAGGGTCCAGCCCAGGAAGGCGGCGATCACTGTATTGCGCGCTCGCGCGATATCTGCGGAAGTCATGGGAAATTCCTGCTGTAGAACGCGTTAGAAGACAATCCGCACGCCGACGGTCGGATCGAACGATGCATGCTGCAGATAACCGCTGCCCATGCCGTCGGCCACCCTGGACCACTGCACGCCGCCGTATACATCGAAGTGCCGCCCCAGGCGCTGGTCGAGCACCAGCGACAGCGCGTCGTAATGGCCGCTGCATTGCGGCGAGCTGGCGTTGGAGCAGCTCACCTTGGCGTAGCTGTTCTGCATCGCGCGGTAATAGGCGCCGAACAGGTCGAGCGACGGCGTCAGCGCATAGCGCGCACCCACCCATGCCACCTCGAGCACCTTTGGCCGCGGAAACGCGCTGTTGTTGGGGATGATGAAATAGCCGCCTACCGTCTGGCTGCCGATCGACAACGGCGAAGACGGATTGGCGTAGCGGATATGCTCGTAGGCGCCGAAGAACTTCGCCCGGCCGGCATCGTATTCGCCCAGGAAGGTATAAGAGGTGTTATCCGAAATCGTGCCCGGCAAGGTCTTGTCGACCGGCAAGCCATAAGTGGACGAACCCGGCGCCGACAGTGCGGCTACCTGCGCCGCGGTAAGCGAGCCACCGACCGAGATCGCGTTGTTCTTGTGCGCCAGCACGGCATCCACCGACCATGGGCCGTGCGCCAGCCCCAAGTCCACCTGGTATGCGGTGCCGCGCGAACTGGACAACGCATACGCGTTGCCGAACTGGTACATCGCGCCGCCATGGAACAGGCCGTGCGTGAGGGTGTATTTCAGCGTACCGTCCAGCACGCGATCCTGCGTATCGCCGGTGCCGGCGGTGGCGCCGAAAAAGCCGACATAGGAAAACGCCAGCGAGCAGCTCAGCGGATCGTATTTGCACACTTCATCGTTGAGCAGCGTGCTCTGGCGACCAAAGGTGAGCGTGCCGGAATGCGGCGATTCGATGCCGATAAACGCCCTGCCGTTGAACGCCTGGCCGGCGCGGCCCGAATCGCCGTACGACTTCTGCTGCGTCAGCGGCACGCCGTTGTTCCGCGCGATCGAATGCAGGCCATCGATCAGCGTCATCGAGGCCGGCAGAAAACCGGTATCGAACTGGAACACGCCCCACCAGCCCGCACCCAGCGGCTCACGCCCCTTGATGCCGATGGTGGAAATGCTCATGCCGTTGGAGGCCAGCGAGGTGTTCGGCTTGTTGCTGGCCTTGATCAGGAAGTTGTTGACGTTGGTCGCGGCCGCATCGCTGAACGGGCTGCCGTGGCTCTGGTAGGACACGCCAACGTCGACCGTGCCGTACAGCGTGATGCCGTACATGGTCAGGCTGTCCGCCGTGCCCGATTGGGTACCAGCCCATGCCGTGGATGTGGCAAGTGCGCCCATGATCGCCAGCGCACTGATCTTGTGTTTCATTGTGGACATGCAAACCGCTCCCCGTTTCTACCCCGAGGCGACAGCATGCCGCGTGCGCGCGTGGCGATGAATAACACCATGCGACTAGTACTTTCCGGCTAGGTGCCTTATTTCCCCCGTAGGTTGGGCTGAGGCGCAGCCGAACCCCAACATTGCCATGTAGATGGCGACGTTGGGTTTCGGCTGCGCCTCTACCCAACCTACGGGTGGATCGCGGGGTTTGTAGGTTGGGGGGCAAACCCCAACGCCGGCTACGAGGCGGGTGGGCTACGCGTTAGCATGTAGCCATGCCGCGGCCCCGCCCCAACACGCTGAAAATCACCCTGCTGGTGGCGCTGCTCGTCGCCGTGGCCGGTAGCAGCTGGGCCGCAGCGTGGTACGCGCGGCAACGCGCGTTGGCGCAGCTTTCCGCGCAGGCATTGAATCAATTGCAGGTGCGCGCCCTGGCGCTGCAGCGGCTGGTGGATCGCTACCGCGTGCTGCCGACAGTGCTGGCGCTGGATCCGGAATTGCGCCAGGCCTTGTCGTCGCCGCGCTCAAGCGTGAACGTCGACGCACTCAATCGCAAACTGACGCAGGCGAACGGCGCCACGCATGTCTCCACACTCACCCTGATCGATCGCCGCGGCGTGGCCATCGCGGCCAGCAACTGGAACGAGCCGTCCAGCAACGTGGGCCTCGATTACGCGTTTCGCCCGTATTTCCAGCAGGCGATGCAGCATGATTCGGGCACGTTCTACGGCATCGGCATCTCCACCAATCTTCCCGGTTATTTCATCTCCGAAGCGCTGCACGACGACCAGGGCCAGCGCATCGGCGTGATCGTGATCAAGATTCCGCTCGATACACTCGAGCAGGAATGGGTGAGCAGCGGCGATATCGTGCTGCTGAGCGACGCCAACGACGTGGTGTTTCTCAGCGACCAGCGCGCGTGGATCTACCGGCCGCTGACGCCCCTGGGATCGAGCGTGGAATCCACGCTGGCCAGAACGCGCCAATACGGCAAAAGCCTTCTGGCGCCGGCGATTTTTCGCAGTCTTCAATCGCTCGGCTCGGGCGGCCAGCTGGTGCATGTCGATCGTCCTGCCATGCCGCACGACATGGTGTGGCAGTCCATGCCGCTGCCGGCGCAGCAATGGACCTTGCATCTGTTGCGCGACGCGCATCCGGCGACCCTGGCTGCGTATCGCAGCGCGCTGATCACGCTGAGCGTCTGGTTGCCGCTTATCCTGCTCGCTCTGTTCCTGCACCAGCGCCTGCGCGCCGCGCAGTTGCATACGCGCAGCCGGCGCGACCTGGAACGGCTGATTTCGCATTACGCCAGCGCGCTGCGTTCGGAGGAAGACAGCCTGGTGCACGCCGCGCTGCAGGCGATGACCGGACATCCGGAGATACTCGAACGCCTGCCGCAAGGCGTCAGCGTGATCGACGCGCAACTGCGTCTGGTGGCGTGGAACGCGCGCTACGCCGAACTGTTCGGCTATCCCGATACGCTGTTGAAGGCAGGCATGCCGGTGGAGGAGTTGTTCCGCTACAACGCGCACCGCGGCTTGCTCGGCCCGGGCGATATCGACGACGCGATCCAGCGCCGTCTCAATTATCTGCGCCAGGGCAGTCCGCATATGGTCGAGCGCGAACGTCCCGACGGCAGCCTGCTGGAGATTCGCGGACGGCCGTTGCCGGGCGGCGGCTTCGTCACCAGCTATGCGGACATCGGCTTGTACAAGGAGGCCGCGCGCGAGCTGCGCACCTTGACCAGCACGCTCGAGCATCGCATCGAGAAAAGTACGCAGGATCTGCGCGCCGCCACCGCCGAGGCCGAGCGCGCCAACCGCAACAAGACACGCTATGTCGCCGCGGCAGTGCACGATCTGTTGCAGCCGTTGAACGCCGCGCGCCTGTTTGCCGGTTCGCTGAAAAGCGCCAGCACGTTCCCGGCGGATACCGCGCTGCTGGAGCGTATCGAGCGTTCACTGCAGGCGCTGGACAGCCAGCTCACCAGCATGCTCGATCTGGCGCGGCTGGATGCGGGCGCGATTTCACCGGATCTGCAGGTGTTTGCGCTGGCGCCGATGCTGCAGGAACTGGCTGGCCAGTTCGGCATCATGGCGCAGGCGAAGGGCTTGCGCCTGTCGTTCGTCAACACCTCAGCGTGGGTGCGCAGCAACCCCGCGCTATTGCAACGCGCCGTACAGAACTTTCTTTCCAATGCGCTGCATTACACGCCGCACGGACGCATCCTGCTCGGCTGCCGCCATGTGAAAGGCGCGCTGCGCATCGAGGTGTGGGATACCGGCATCGGCATACCGGAAGATCGGCGACATATCATTTTTCAGGAATTCCGGCGTCTGGATACGGCCGTCGATGCCGATGAGCGCAGCGCGGGTTTGGGGCTATCCATCGTCGAGCGCATTGCGAATCTGCTCGGCCATCGCTTGCACGTGCGATCGTGGCCCGGTTGCGGCAGCGTGTTCAGCATCGAAGTGCAACGCGCGCAACCGTCCGTTGCGCCTCACGACAACGGCGATGATGGAAGCGGCGATTCGCTGCTCAAGCATCGCAACGTGTGGCTGATCCAGGAAAACGCAGCGCTGCGGCATAAAGCGGCCACGTTGCTGCAAGGCTGGGGCTGCAAGGTGGCCGAATGGCCGAAGGCGGACGAGGCGCTAGCGCAGGCGAAGGGTTCGGCAGCGCCCGACCTGATTCTGGTGGATGGCCAGTGGGATCCGATCCTGGCGTTTCTCAACGCCGACGTATGGCCGCGCAAACCGCCAATCGTCGCCTTGCTCGGCAAGGATGAAAGCAGTTTGCAAAGCGTGTTGCGCGAAGCCGGCGTGCACACCACCAACTTGCCGATTTCCCCTGCCCGCCTGCGCGCGATGATGACGCAGTTGCTGCTGGGTTCGTGATCTCCCCCGTAGGTTGGGCTGAGGCGCAGCCGAACCCCAACATTGCCATCCCGATTCTTGCGTTGGGGTTCGGCGGCGCCTCAGCCCAACCTACGGGGAGCCTTCTTCCAGGTCGAGCGATTTGACCAGCACTGCCGCCTGCGTGCGCGAACGGCAATCGAGCTTGGACAGCACGGCGGTGACGTGGATCTTCACGGTGTTCTCGGCCAGCCCGAGCCGGTCGGCGATCTGCTTGTTGAGCAAACCTTCCGCCAGCAGCATCAACACGCGAAATTGCTGCGGCGTCAATTGCGCGAAACGCGCGGCGAGCGCGGCATCCTGTTCGCTGCGTTCGGCGCGCGTGGATTCGAACCACAGCCCGCCGTCCAATACGCGTCGCACCGCCTGGTTCACATCCTCCACCGGCGCCGCCTTGGGCACGAACCCGGCCGCACCGAATTGCTGCGCGCGACGCACCGTGCGCGGACGATCGTCGGAGGAAATCACCAGCACCGGCAGATCCGGCCGCTCGGCGCGCAGCCACAGCAAGGAGGAAAAGCCGATCGCGCCGGGCATGGTCAGGTCCAGCAGCACCAGGTCGATCTCGGGTTCGACGGCCAGGCAGGCTTCGAGCGTGCTCTGGCTGGACACTTCCAGCACCCGGCAGCCGCTGATCGCCGCGTTGAGCGCATGCACGATCGCCGAGCGGAACATCGGGTGATCGTCGGCGACGAGGATGGTGGTGGCCGGGACTTCACTCATGCGTCTGCGGGTGCCATTCGCCCGTAGGTTGGGTTAGCGCAGCGTAACCCAACGGCGGCGGCTCGAATATCCTGCATGACCGGCTTACGACCCTCATGGCCGTAACCCTCATGGTCGTCATCCCAGCGAAAGCTGGGA
Organism: uncultured Dyella sp.; assembly: GCA_966430775.1. Classification (GTDB taxonomy): domain Bacteria; phylum Pseudomonadota; class Gammaproteobacteria; order Xanthomonadales; family Rhodanobacteraceae; genus Dyella_B. The sequence goes on from CBJMMB010000078.1 coordinate 11,573, forward strand.
TCCAGCGACTTGCAAAGCGTGAAAGACACTGGATTCCAGCTTTCACTGGAATGACGGTGAGGTGCAAATGAACATCTCACCGTGTTTTACACGCAACTAATGCGCCAGCGTAAACCCAGCTTCCAACGGTGTACTGTTCGACGCATCCCCCACATACACCTTGAACGCCCCCGGATCGACGCGCCAGCCATGGCTGCCCACGTCGTAGTACGCAAATGCGCGACGATCCAGCTGCAACGTGACGTGCTGCGTTTCGCCAGGCTTCAACCGAACCTTGCGGAACGCCTTCAGTTCACGAGCGGGACGCGCCACCTTGGCGGACGGATCGCCCACGTACACCTGCGCCACTTCGGCGCCCTCGCGCGAACCGGTGTTGGTGACGTCGAAGGACACTTCCACCTGATCTTGTGCAAGCGTCTTCGTGCTCAGCTTCGAGAATTTGAAACTGGTGTACGACAGGCCATAGCCGAACGGAAACAGCGGCTGCGCCTTGTCGGGGTGGCTGGTGTACCAGCGATAGCCCAGGAACACGCCTTCGCCGTAAGTGACGGAAGGATTGGTGCCCGCTGCATGCGGCGGTGCGTCGTACCAATCATGCGTCGGATTGTCGGCCCATTGCTTTTCAAAGCTGATCGGCAATTTGCCCTCGGGCGAGTGCTTGCCGAACAACACCTGTGCGATGGCGGCGCCGCCTTCCTGCCCCGGATACCAGTTCTGCAGCAGCGCCGGCACTTTTTCCAGCCAGCCTTCCGTGGCATAGCCGCCGCCGGAAGTGACGGTTACGACAGTCTTGGCGTTCGCAGCCGCAATCGCTTCGATCAATGCCTCCTGCCCCCACGGCAACTGGAACGTGCGATCGTAGGCTTCGCTTTCGGAGCTGGGATCGAAACCGACCGCGACCACCGCCGCATCGGCCATGGCGGCGATCTTCTTCGCATCCGGCGAAATCAGATCGTCGATGGCGACGACGCCCAAGCCCATGCGGCTGTAATCGACGTCAGGCTTGTAATCAAGGCGAACCTCCACCGGCTGGTTCGCATGCAGCGCCAGCGTGGCATACAGCGGCGCCTGGCCTTCGCGATGCGGCTGCGTGATCACCGGCTTGCCGTCGATATACAGCGTATAGGTGTCTTCGCTCGCTGCGGCGGTCAGGAACAGATATTTGCCGTCGTGCTTGGGCACGAAACGCCCGCTCCAGCGAATGCTCTGCCGTTGTGTGGCCGGCGTCGTCCACAGCTCCGGCTTCCATAGGTCAATCTGGGCATCCACCGTGCTGCTGGCGGGTTTGCCCTGGAAAGCGTCGTTGGCGAAGGTTTCCTTGGTGAGGCCCGGCTTGCCATCCGCGGTGTTGAAACCACCCTTCTTGAACACTTCCATCGGCGACGGCAGGCCGCGGCTATACAGCACGCGCACCTTGTCGCCGACCAGATGCGTGATGCCGGTAAGCACGCTCTGCGCCTGGAACGTATCGATATGCGAACTGCCGCCGGCGCTGGTCACGGCCGGATCGGCGTTCGGCCCGATCACCGCGATGGTCTTGACCGATGCGTCGAACGGCAGCACGTGACGATCGTTCTTCAGCAGCACCAGCCCTTCCAGCGCGTTCTTCAGCGCCACCTGGTCGTTCTGCAGACTGTAGAACGGCAGCGACAGATCCTTTTGCGGACGATCGAGGAAACCGAAGCGCACCGCCGTGCGCAGGATGCGGCGCACCTTGTCGTCGAGCTTCGCTTGCGACAGTTTGCCGTTGCGCAGGTTGGCCAGGATCAGCTCCGGTTTCATCGCATCGGGCGCGGGCATTTCCAGGTCGAGGCCGGCGTTGAACGCTTTCAGGCCATCGTGCGTGGCGCCCCAGTCGGACATGAAGATGCCGTCGAAGCCCCAGTCCTTCTTCAGGATGTCGTAGCTGATCGCACGGTTCTCGGCCATCCAGTCGCCATTGATCAGGTTGTAGCTGCTCATCACCGCGCCGACGTGGCCCTGCTTCACTGCCATTTCGAACGCCGGAAGATAGATTTCGCGCAACGTGCGCTCGTCGATGTGGCTGTCCAGATGGCGGCGGTCGTATTCGGAGTTGTTGGCGGCGAAGTGCTTCACCGTCGCCACTACGCCCTGTGATTGCACGCCATCGATCAAGCCGACCGCGATGCTGCCGGCCAGCAACGGATCTTCACCGTAGTACTCCATATTGCGGCCGTTTTGCGGCGCGCGATACATGTTCACGCCCGGGCCGAGCAGGAAACTCACGCCGCGTGCGCGCGCATCGCGGCCCATCGCGGCGCCGACGTCTTTCGCCAGCGCCGGATCCCACGATGCAGCCAGGCCGATGCCGGCCATGTACGCGGTGGACGGGCCAGGCGCGCGTACGCCGTAAGGGCCGTCGGACATGATCAGCGCGGGCAGGCCAATGTTCGGTTCGGCATGCACGGCGAAGTTGTCGACGCCGCCGAGCAGTTCCACTTTTTGCTCGAGCGTGAGCTTGGCCAGCAGCGTATCGACGCGGTGTTCGACGGCGGCGGTGTCTTGCGCGGGCGGCGTGTCGGCTTGCGCGGTGGCGCAGGTGGCCAGTGCGATGGAGAGCGAAAGGGCGAGGTGTTTCAGAAGCCGGTTTTGCATGAAGCGATGTGTTCCTGGTTGATTTCTTTGCGTTGGTTGGTGCGCACACCAACCGACGTTCAATATGTCGCCAACTTTACGTGCAGCACCTGCGGCCGCTCGGTGAAGTTGAGTCCCCAATCGGTCTGGTCGCCGTTCCACACGCGCAGGAACTGCCAGCGGCCCTGCTCGTCGTAACGGCCTTCTTCGACCCGATCCATCATGAAATGCACGTGCTCCCTGCTCTTGCCCGGCAAGAAATCCACGCGCGCAAAATAGCCGGTGACCAGGTATTCGTTCTTACCGATCTGCGCAATCACCACGCCACCCTTCGGCGTCTTGTTGCCGGGCGGCGCCTCGGTGGGACCGAACGTCGGCAAGCCGTAGGACACCTTCGCGCGCCAGTCACCCATATCGATCTCCTGGCTGTGTTCGCGCTCCGGTTCGGAAACACCCCACACCTTGCCGGCGTAGCTCAGCGTGGCGATCAGCTCACCCATCGGCCGTAGCAGGCGGTTGGTCATGGCGAACGGTTCGAACGCGGCATCATCCGCCTTCGGTGCGCCCAGCGGATAATTGACGTAGCCGGTGTAGTCGATGCCGAACACCGAAAAGCCGATGCCCTGATGGCCGAGCGTGGCGAAGATATAGCGCGCATACGGCTGATCGTTGCCGGTTTCAGTCACCACCAGCGCGTTGTCAGGCCGCGAATAAAGTTCGAGTACAGCGGTGTAGCGCTCATAGTCGCGCCAGTAGAGATCCGGGCCGATCATGTCGATGGCCGGCGCGCCCACTTTCCAGATAAAGAGCACGTTCTGCGACGGGCCGCCGCTGGAATGGCTCGCCGGCGGACTGGGGTGCACCGGATCGCTCACCACCGCGTTGGCATACATCGGCAGCGGATACACCGCCTTGCCGGCGGCGGCCACCTGGCCGACGAAACGCGACACCGACCACGCCTGGAAATATTCCGCCGCATCCTTGCCGAACACCTGCGTCCAGTTGCCGGCGGGCTTGTGCGCGGCCTTGAGCACCGCGGCCGGCACCGGTTGCGCGAACGCCGCATTCGCGGCCGGCGAATAATCGCGATCCGTGCCGTAGCTGCCCGATTCGTTCTCCACCTGCACCAGGATCACGGTGTGCTGCGTGCCATCGACATCGCGCAGGTGCGTCATCAATTGCACGAAAGCCTTGCGATCGGCGTCCAGCGTGGCTGCGGCCAGCGGCGACAGCGAGACCAGTTGCTTGCCGTCCTGCGCGATCACGCGCGGAAAACGCTTGTTGTCCAGCTTCACCCACGAAGGCGCATAGCTGGGGCTGTTGTTCTTCCAGGTGCCAAACCACAACAGCGCCAAGCGCACCTTGTGCTCGCGCGCCTGCGCCAACAACGTGTCGAGGAAGCTGAAATCGAAATGACCTTCGGTGGGCTCGATCTGCTCCCAGGCGATCGGCACCATCACGGTGTTGGCGTCGACGTGATCGATCGCCGGCCATACCTGGTCCAGCATGGCGGGGTAGTTGCTGGAGTTGCCCACTTGCGCGCCGAGCAGCAGGAAGGGTTTGCCGTCGACGATGAAGGCGTGGCGGCCGTTTTGGCTGACGAAGTGTGGGATGTCTGTCGATGTTTCAGCGGCGGACGAAGGCATCGCGGCCAGCATCGAGAGTGCCAGCCATAAGGACATGATGCGGAGGCGTACCAAAGAATGCATGGGGATCACCGTTGCCTGATCTTCTCCCTCCCCTGCGCGCAGGGGAGGGTCGGGGTGGGGTTGTACGAGCTTGCCGTGCTATTCGAGTTCGCCGCGAGGGTGCTTCACCCCACCCCAGCCCTCCCCTACTACACGTAGGGGAGGGAGCAGGTTGAGGCGCGTTTGCATATCGCGCTGACTCATGGCTTCTTGGCGTCGGCAGGATCGCCATAAAACACACCGCGACCGCTGCTTGCGAAATACACCCGTCCGAACACGCGTGGATCGCCGATGATCAACCGCTGCCCGCCATAGCGATGCGCATCGTCATCGATACGCAGCCAATGCGCGCCATCATCGGTGGAGCGATAAAGCCCGTACACAGCGCCCAGCTGCCCTGCCGCGAAGATCGTCGGCGCGGTACTGCCCGGCGCCGATTTGCCGAAACCGAAATCGCGCACGTCGGCCAACGCACCAAGCTTCACCAGAGCGCTGCCATCGTCGTGCGCACGCAACAGTCCAAGACCTTCACCGCCGACGTAAACCACACCGGCCGCGTCGGGCGCCGCACGCACCCATGCAATCGAACCATGCTTAAGCCGCTCGCCCAACGCACCACCGATCACCTGGAAATGCGCACCGCCATCGCGACTCACCAGCACTTGCGTGGTGTGTCCTTCGTAACCGTAGAAACGCCCCACATACGCATAGAAACGTTTCGGATCGACGCGATCGCTCAGCACGCGCGCATGCGCCGGCAAGCCGTCCACCGCCTGCCAATGCTTGCCGAAATCATGCGTGAGATAGGCGTGCGCAGCACCGCGCGGCATCCACAACACGGCCGAACCATCCGCGGCGAGGGCGATGGTGCCGGCGCCCTCCCCTGACGGTTCGGGCTCGCTGGCGAAGGCCTGCCAATGCGCACCGCCATCTTCCGAATACGCTGCGCGGATCGCTGGATCGAACGGCTTGCGCAGATAACCGCTGCGCACCACCAGCGATGGTTTGTTCTGCGCGAAATCGATGCTTTCGCCATTGGCGTAGCGCGGCGGCGCGGTGAACTGCAGCGGCGCCACGTCCAGGTTGTCGTGCTTGTAGCCGTCCAGGTCGCCGATGGCGCTCAGCAGATGCGCGCCTTGCGGGGGGCTGACCAAGTCCAGCGCGACGGTTTCTTCCAGGCCGCGATCCTGAAACTGCCAATGCACGTCGCCATCACGATCAGCATTGCGCATGTCCGTGGACATCCACACGCCATAACCGGTGACGAACCACACGCGGTCGGCATCGTGCGGATCGATGGCGATCGACGCCAGCCAGTGCGGCGTGTGCTCGCGCACCCAGACCGGATCGCCGTAGTCGAATTGCGAGCGCGCGAAGATTTCCCGCCAATGCTTGCCGCCGTCGGTGCTGCGGAACAGTTCGTCCTTGGGCGTGTAATGCGCGAAGGTGGCGGTCATCACCACGTTGGGATCGCGCGGGTCGACCGCCACTGATCCCCAACCGTAGCCGCTCGGCGTGCCGGCCACGTGCGGCAGCGGCGTGATATCGGTCCAGCGCTGCCCGGCCGGTTCGTATTTCCACACCGCGCCGTCGTGCATGGTGTCGGGGCCGGGCTCATCGCCGTAGCTCAGGTAATAGGTGCCGTCGCCGGCGCGCACCATATGGTTGGGCCGCAGGCCGACCGGTTGCCCGGTTACGGCGCTCCAGGTACGTCCGCCGTCGATGGAACGGAACAGGCTGGTTTGCTGGGTGGAAACGCCTGCATACAGCGTACTGCTCGGCTTGCCGGGCGCGCCGCTGGTGGGATCGAACACCACGAACACGATGCCGATCGCCTGCCGGCGCCAATTGTTCTTGGCGCTCGCCGCGGGCGATGTCGCCACGACGGGGAAACTTTTCACGCGCTGCCAATGCGCGCCGTAGTCCTCGCTGCGCCACAAGCCGGCGTCGCGCGAACCGAGAAACAGGATGCGTCCGTCGTTGGGATCCGCCGCCAGCCGCTCGCCATCGCCGCGGCCCAGTTCGTTGCCACCCATCTTGAACGGCAGGTCGGCGCGCTCGAAATGCGCGCCGCGATCGGCGGAACGCAGCACCGCGGCATTGCCAACGCGCGGAACGTTATAGGTGCCGGAAAGCAGGTAAACCCGGTTCGCATCGTGCGGATCGACGGCGAGACTGTCGATGCCGAGCAGGTTGTTGTCCGCCGCGCTCACCCAGTCGGTGAGGGGCGTCCAGCGCATGGCCGATTGATCCCAGCGATACGCACCACCGACGTCGGTGCGGGCGTAGAGCAGGCCTTGTGCGGTGGGGTGATAGACCAGGCCGCTGACGAAACCACCGCCGCCGATGCGCACGCTGGTGAAGTGATAGGAGGCGGTTGAAGGTTCGCTGGCGTGGAGGCTTAGCGTAAAGAACAGCGAGCAGGCGGTAGCGCAAAGGTGTTTGAGCATTCTAAGAAAGCCTGTTCTTGCCTGACCGTCATGCCGGCGAAGGCCGGATGTAGGTTGGGGTGCAAACCCCAACATAACGTCGCCTGCCGGGACGGCGATGTTGGGGTTTGCACCCCAACCTACGGAGCGAGCCCCTCTCCCATCCAGGGAGAGGGGGCTTCGCCACGCCACATCATCAGAACGTCGCACGCAGCGTCAGCGCATAACGTGTGTCGTTCACGTACCACGAGGTGATGTGCTTGCCGGCAGCATTCTGGTACATGATCGTGCGCTGTTCGGCGTTGTTGATGTTGTTCATCTCAAGGCCGAGCTTCAGGTGATCGTTGAACGCGTAGAAGATCGAACCGTCCAACTGACCGTAGGCATCGGCGAACACCGGCAGCTTCCACGGAATGCCGCCATCGGTACCGTTGTAGCCATTCGGACCGATCGACAGCAG
>CBJMMB010000079.1:0-18483 GCA_966430775.1 uncultured Dyella sp.
TCAAGTCGAGCATCGCCTTTCGCCTAGGGTTGGCCTTCAACGATGGACGCGCCGACGCGGTGGCGACCGCACGCCGGCTGGCCGCCTTGGCCGAGTCGGCGGTCAACGCGATTGCCGCGCTGGCGGAGCGCGAAGTGATCGCCGCACATGGGCGTCTGCCGGGTGAGGGCTCGGGCTTTTCCATCCTCGGCTACGGCAGCCTGGGTGGCGAGGAATTGGGGTTCGCCTCCGATCTCGATCTGGTGTTCGTGTTCGATGGCCAGCGTGCGCAAGCGGTGAGCGATGGCGCGCGTCCGCTGGAGGGTTCGCGTTGGTACCAGCGTCTGACCCAGCGCGTGATGAACTGGCTGACCGTGCTCACGCGCGCGGGGCGACTGTACGAAGTGGACACGCGTCTGCGCCCAGATGGTTCGAAGGGTTTGCTGGTCGGCAGCCTGGAAGCGTTTGTCGCCTACCAGGAAAGCCGCGCCTGGACCTGGGAACACCAGGCCTTGTTGCGTGCGCGTCCGGTCGCCGGCGATGCGGCGTTGAACGCGGAACTGGCCGACGTGCGACGCCGCACGCTCGCCGTGCCGCGCGATCGCACGGCGGTGCTGGCGGAAGTCAGCAGCATGCGGCAACGCTGGCGCGCGGAGCGTGATCGTTCGAGCGAGACATTGATCGATTTGAAGCAAGGGCGGGGTGGTTTGCTCGATATCGAATTCGCACTGCAAGGATTAGTGTTGGCGCATGCGTCGCAATCGCCGCGCCTGTTGTCGACCACCGCCAACGCAGGCTTGATCGAACTTTGCCGCGATGCTGGTTTGCTCGATACGGCGCAGGCGAATTGCTTCACCCGCTCGCATGCGGAGCTGCTGCGGCGTGCGTTGTTGTGCACGCTGGATTTGCGTTCGCGGCTTGCGGCGCGCGATGCGGAATTGGAAGCGCTGTGCGACGAGGTGAATGTGGTGACGCGTGCGCTGGGGTTTGATTGGTAGGTCGGGGTGCAAACCCCGACGTGGCCAATGCATGCACTGCGACGTTGGGGTTTGCACCCCAACCTACGGTTCGGCGAGGATGCGTTGGATCAATGCTTCGGCAATCGCCTGCGTCTCCCGCAACGGCACTTGCCGCAACGGCGCATCATCATCTACGTCATGCAACAGCCCCGCTGCACGCAAGCTTGCATGAAACCGCGCAAGCTTCGGCGGCAAGGCCTCCGGCGCAAACGTATGCACCGCGCAGCCCACGGCGCACGCTTCGCTGAGCATGTTTACCGAATCGGGCGTCACCACCAGCCGATCGGCCCAGCCGAGTACGCCGGGATAAGGATTGGGGCCGTCGTCAGGTCCGCTCCACATCAGGCCGGGAACGCCGCGCATGACATTGCGCAGCACATCGGCCACGGCGTTGGGTGTGCGGCGCGAGGTCAGCGCCAGCAGGCTGCCGCCTTCGCGGCGATGGCGTGCGAGCAAGTGTTGCGCGAGGCGATGCGCATAATCGGCGTCGATACGAATGCCGCTGCGTGGGCCGCCGATCAACACGCCCATGCGCGGGCCCGGCAGCTCGCCCAGTGCAGGACTCGCCTCGCGGCCATCGGCCAGCCACGCATCGTCGACGGGATTCAACGAGCCCAGCGGATTCAAAACGTTGACGCCGGTCAGACCATCATGCCTAGGCGTGATGACCGTATCCCAATACCCGGGATCGATGCGCGGATCGAGTATCTGCACGGTGTGGCAATACCCGTCCGTGAGGCTGCGCAGCATGCGCGTGAGCAAGGCCGCGCTGCGTCCGCAGCCGATGGCGACCGTAGGCCATGGCGGAGCGAAGGTCGTGCGTTGCGACGGCGGCAAGGCCAGCCGGCCGCCCGCAAGCAAGCGTGGCGACAGCCACGACCATGGCGCACGCAGCGACAGCACCAGGTGGCGCACCGGCAGCCCCAGGCATTCGGCCAGCGCCAGCGCCTGTCGTTGATTGCCGGCGGCGCGGTCGGTGATGGCCCAGCATTCGCCCTGCGACGTGTGATGCAGGCCGCGCTCTCGCAGGTCGATTGTCGCCGGATCGTGCACAGTATGTTCGCCTCGTTCGCCGCTGGTCGGTCCGGCTTGCGCTTACACTCTGCGCTTTATTGTTCACCAGAGGATACCCATGAGCGAGAAGCTTGCCGAGGCCGCGCTGGACCAGCTGTTCCGTACCGCCCGTACCTACAACGCCTTCCTGCCCAAGGAAGTGACGGACGAACAGTTGCACGCTCTCTACGAACTGGCCAAGTTCGGCCCGACCAGCGCCAACTCCTCGCCCATGCGCCTGGTGTTCGTGAAATCCGCCGCGGCCAAGGAAAAGTTGAAGCCGTTCCTGTCCGAAGGCAATCGTGCCAAGACCATGGCGGCGCCGGTGACCGCGATCGTGGCGAACGATCATGCGTTCTACGAAAAGCTGCCGCAATTGTTTCCGCACGCCGATGCTCGCAGCTGGTTCGTCGGCAATCAGCCGCTGATCGATACCACCGCGTTCCGCAACGCCACGTTGCAAGGCGCCTACGTGATCATGGCGGCGCGTGCGTTGGGCCTGGATTGCGGCCCGATGTCCGGCTTCGACAACGCCGGCGTGGATGAGGCGTTCTTCGCCGGCACCACGGTGAAGTCGAACTTCCTGATCAATATCGGTTACGGCGACAGCAGCCGTGACCTGTTCCCGCGCAGCCCGCGGCTCGCGTTCGAGGAAGCATGCCGCGTCGAATAAGCGGTTTTTCCAGGGACGGTCGCCCGGGGCTATGCTCGGGCGACGGTCCCGTCGTTTGGCACGAAAGCGATTTTTCCATCCACCCGATGAAGGCAGGAGATTTTTCATGCGTACCCTTCGCTACATGTTGCTGGCCGGTCTGCTCGGCGCAGCGTTCTCGGCCCAGGCCGCCCCGGTCACCTACAAGCTCGATCCGGGCCACACCATGGTGCTGTTCAGCTGGAGCCACTTCGGTTTCTCCCACCCCACCGCCAACATCGGCCTGGGTGACGGCACGCTGGTGTTCGACGACCAGAACCCGGCCAAGTCCTCGGTGGACGTGACCCTGCCGCTGAGCGATCTGGACACGCACGTGCCGGCGCTGGACAAGCACCTGAAGGAGCCGGATTTCTTCGACGCCGAGAAATTCCCCACCATCACCTTCAAGAGCACCAGCGTGCAGCCGCTGGGCGGCAAGCATTACAAGGTGAGCGGCGACCTCACCGTGCACGGCGTGACCAAGCCGGTGGTGCTCAACGCCACGCTCAACAACGAAGGCAAGCATCCGATGACCGGCCAGCAGGCGATCGGCTTCAATGCCACGACTACGATCAAGCGTTCGGATTTCGGCCTGGGTGCGTACGTGCCGAAGGTGAGCGACGAGATCCAGATCAATATCACCACCGAAGGTTCGGTACCGAAGGCGGGGCAGTAAGCGCCGTCGTTTTCCTCCGCTCCCTTTCCCGCTCGCGGGGGAGGGGACGGACAAGGCGAGCACTTGCCGGACCCTTCGGCAAGTGCTCGCGGCCGGCTCGCCACGCGGGCCAGGCCGCATTCCGGGTGCTGTATCGCGCCAACTTGGGCCTGCTAACATTGCCGGTCCCAACGTCTTACCCCGGAGCACCATCCCATGTCGGGTTCCTCTGCCGCCGTCACGCCCATCCTGGCGAATGCCGAAAATCGTTATGAAGTGACGCGTTCGGACCTGCCGCTGTCGTGTCCCATGCCCGGCATGGCGCTGTGGAATTCCCATCCGAAGGTCTATTTGCCCATCGTGGAGGATGGCGGTGAATCCGTATGTCCTTACTGCGGCGCGCATTACGTCCTGCGCGACTGAACGCAACGTCGGCCCCAGTGCATAAACCGCGCCATACGGCACGATTGGTGCTTGGGTTTTATGGATGAAAGTCGCCAATGAGGCAATCATGTCCGTCGCCGCCACACCGGCCAGAACGCTGACCGTTGTGCAGCTCATCCCCGCGCTGCACTCGGGCGGCGCGGAGCGCTCGGTGCTGGAAGTGGGGCAGGCATTGGTGCAGGCCGGACATCGCTCGATCGTGATCTCGGCCGGCGGCCGCCTGGTCAAGCAACTCCAGACCGAAGGCAGCGAACACATCACCCTGGACATCGGCCGCAAGTCGCTGCTCACCCTGGGCCGGCTGGGGCGGTTGCGACGCATCCTGCGCGAGCTCAAGCCCGACGTGGTCCACGTCCGCTCGCGGCTGCCCGCCTGGATGGGCTGGTGGGCGCTCAAGGGCATGTCGCCGCGCCCGCACTTCATCACCACCGTGCACGGGCTCAATTCGCCGGGCCGCTACAGCGCCATCATGCTGCGCGGCGAGCGCATCGTGGTGGTCTCGCAGACCGTGCGCGATTACCTGATCAGCCATTACGACAAGGTGGACACCACCCGCATCCGCATCGTGCCGCGCGGCATCGACCCGGATAAATTCCCCTACGGTCATCGCCCGGACGAGAGCTGGCAAAAGGCGTTCTTCAACGAATTCCCCAACCTCGCCGGCGCGCCGCTGCTCACCTTGCCCGGCCGCGGCACGCGCCTGAAAGGCCATCACGACGCGATCGAACTGGTGGCCGAACTCAAGCAGCGCGGCATCGACACGCGCCTGCTGCTGCTGGGCGTGATCGAACCGGGCCGCGAAGCCTACGTGCAGGAACTGAAAGACCTGATCAAGGGCCGCGGCGTGACCAATCAGGTGGTGATGACCGCGCCGCGCGAAGACGTGCGCGACATCTACGCCATGTCCGCGTTGATACTGCAGCTATCGAACAAGCCCGAAGCCTTCGGACGCACCGTGGTGGAAGCGCTGGCGCTGTGCCGCCCGGTACTCGGCTACGCCCACGGCGGCGTGGGCGAACTGCTGGCCGAACTCTATCCCGCCGGCCGCGTTCCGCCCGGCGACCGCGAGCGCCTGGTCGAACGCGCGGCCGAACTGCTGCGCGTGGCGCCGCCTATTTCGCCTCTGCAACGCTATCGCTTGATCGATATGCAGCATGCGTCGCTGGCGTTGTACGAGGAAGTGGTGGCGTAGCCTGCGGGCGCGCCACCACCTTCTCGTTCTAGATCACGTACCGGCGGAAAACCGGTGGCAATCCAGCCACTGCACGCCCGAATCACGCAACTGGTTGTGCAGCCACGGCACGGACACCTGGGCCTTGGTGTGAATGTCATGGAACAGGATGATGCCGTGACGCCATAGCAGCATCAGCGTGAGTACGCGCTGCTTGACCTGGTCGGCGTCGACCTTGGCGTTCCAATCCTGCGAATCGATGTTCCACAGTGCGACGTGCCAGCCATGCTGCGCAAAGAAATCGCCGCTATCGGGGCGGCGTTGGCCGAATGGCGGGCGGAACAGCGGCACGTAGCTGTCAGGCAGGTTGTCGTGCACCAAGGCCATGCTGCGCGTCACCGAATCCTGCCACTCCGGCCACGCGCTATGCGAGCGATGCTCCCAGCCATGCGCGCCGACGCACATGCCCTGGTACAAGGCTGCCACGCTCGCTGGCGAACTCTGTTTCAGGCGGGCTTGCAGCGGTTCGCCGAGCGTGAAAAACGTGGCGTTCATATGCAGGGAGCGGAGGATCTGCAGCATCGCGTCGGTTGAACCGCCGGCATGGGTGGGACCATCGTCGAAGCTCAGCAGAAATTCGCGGTCACCCAGTGCATGGCCGTCGATCTCTTGCGGCGAAAAGCTCATCACCTCGCTGTTGACTCGCGGAAACAGCGCCGCAAGCCGCAGCAGTTCGTTCAAATACACATGCTGGAACGTGCTGGCCTGATCGAACCATGCGCGATATTCCGGCGCGGGTGCGGCAACAAAGGCCGCAGCGGCGCGTTTGAAATCGGCCTGGTCATGCACGTTTGCGCAGAAGAGTTGCCGGTTGTCGCAATGCGCGGCGGCAAGCATGTAGTTCGCCGTAAGCCGTTCCCAGTAGGTGGCGCGGATGCGTTCGACCGAGGCGTGGTCGAACGACTTGATCTGCAGCTGCTGCTGAAGAGCCTGATCGTCGATCCGCTCGCTATCGGCCAAAGCTTTGCCGAACGCCAGCAATTCGGCGCGTGATGCCAGGTCGAACGACGTAGTGGAGTTGATGGATGAAGGCCAGAAAGCGCGATCGCCGCCAGCGACGTCGCTGGGGCCTGCAGCATGAAGCGCCCCTGCCGTGACGACCAGCAGGATCGCCGACAGAAAGATTCGGCGCATGGGCTAACACTCGGGTAGCGAAAAGAAATGCCCCGCGAGGCTGCGGGGCATGGACAGGATCAGTGATGGTTGCTGACGCGCTGGATGGCGTTGTCGTAGACCGGATTGGCCTTTTGCTGCTTGGCCGCCCGGTAGTTGCTCGAGGCATCGTCGAACTGCCCTGCATCTTCGTAGAGGCGCCCGATGTTGTAGTAGGAGCTGGCGCGAACCGTCGCCGCGGTCGGACCGCTGGCCAGCGCCAGCGCCTTGCGGTCGGCCCAGATGGCTTCGGCAGCGCGGCCTGCCTTCTGGTAGGCGAGGCCCAAGTTGCTGTAGGCCTGACCATAGTTCGGATCTGCATCGATGGCCTGGCGGTACAGATTGATGGCGCTTTCGAGATCGCCGCTGTGATACGCCTTTTCGCCGTTCTGGTCCAGCGTCTTGGCGTGGGCCGGATCGATGCTGCCCTGGTTGGCGGCGGTGACTTGCAGTTGTTCGTTGTTGTAGTTGCCGATCTCGTTGAGCACGTTTTCCGCGTCGACATACACGCCACGTACGGTATTGATGTCCTGAAACTCACCTTCGCCCGTGATGCGAAATACCGTCCACAAATTGCCGGGCTGATTTTTCGGTACGTAATAGCTGCGTACCAACGATTTGCCGATGTAAACGAACACCTTGGCCTGACTGTTGGCAAGGGAGTTCGTCTCCGGCTTGGCGCGGTCGGTGTAATCGTGCACCGCGAAGACATAGGTATCGCCAGCGTGCTTGCGTTCCAGGGTGATGGTTTCGGGTCCGTAACTGTCGGTGTGGTCGATGTCCAGATTGGCGTCGGGCCCCTTTCTGGTGCGCCAGAAAACATGGTGGTCCGGGTAGGCCACGTGCAGGTCGAGGTCGGCCGGCTCGGCGCCCCAGCTCAGCACGACACGCAAACCGTCGAGGTTCTGCATGACGGGGCTGAGTGCATAGCTCAGGCCAGCGCACGGACACTTGGCGATCAGGTCGGAATAGCCGTCCTTCTTGATGATGATCAGCGAGTTGGCATCGTCGGCCTGGTCCTGGGCCAGCTTGGCGTTGCCCTGGTCATCCGTGACGGCGTGTACGGATTGCGCTCCGTTATGTTGCAGAATCACCGTTGCGTCCGGAATTTTCTGGTCCTTGACGGTGGCGCTCAATACCTGGATTTTCAGGTCGGTGGCGTGAGCGTTGAAGGCAAAAAGCGCGAATGCGAGCGCAACCCACTTACGGCCGTACAAGCGTGCGGTCATATAACGTCCTTGCTGCTTTGGTGTGGAAGAAACGGATAATGCGCGATCGGATTAATTCTAACGAACACATTGCGACAAAGCGGGGTCGATCTCTGCAAAATCGCGGGCAGGTTGGAGCCGGACGCGTAGCACGAGAAGCCGGCCCGACGCATACCGCTGCCGGAACCATGGCGTTACGCCAGCCGAGTATCTCGACTCCCTTGACCGCCTGAGGCCAGCCAGCCGCCTATGCACAGCCAATCTTCCGAGCGATTCCAGCGCTGGCTGCAGCAGCCATGGTGGCCGTACTGGCTGGTAGTGGCCTTGCTACCGTTTGGGCGTAGTGCCGAGCTGGGCACTGCGGCATGTCTGATCGGGCTGGTGCTCGCATGGCGGCGAGGGATCGAATGGACGCAGCCTTCGATGCGTCTGCTGTGGATGCTGTTGGCGTGCTACATCGGCGCAGCATTGCTGTCTTCATTCGTGTCCGTGGCGCCCGGCAAAAGCTGGAGCACGGTGCTGGGCTTGCTGCGTTATTTGCCGCTAGGGCTTTTTGCCTGTTATGCATTGCGTGGCGAACGGCGAGTGCATGGGTTGTATGTCGCGGTGGCGGCGGTGATCGCCTTTTGGGTGCTCGATGCCTGGATGCAGATGCTCACCGGCTGGAGTTTGCGCGGGCACGCGGATGCGGAGCGGATTTCCGGGCTGTTTGGCGCGGACGATCCCAAGCTGGGACCGACGCTGGCGGTGCTGTCGCCGTTTGCGTTGTGGACGGCGCGCAAGCGTTGGGGATTGCGCGGATTGATCGTGGCCTTCGTGTTGTTGCTGGGGCCGGTGATGTTGAGCGGCTCGCGGTCGGCGTGGATCGCCTTCGGTTTGGTCACGCTGGTGTTCATCGCCCGCGAAGCGGGTTCGTTTGTGCGCTTTGTGGCGGTCGGTGCGTTGGTGGCGGTGGTGTTGGCGGTGGCAGGCGGCATTGCATGGAAAACATCCACGCGCTTTGAAACGCGCATGCAGCGCACCTTGATGGTCTTGAGCGGCAGTGAGCAATCCCTCAACGAAGCGACAACCGGGCGGCTCGATATTTGGCATACCGGTGTGCACATGATCGAGGCGCATCCCTTGCTGGGGGTGGGCGTGCGTGGGTTTCGCTATGCCTATCCACGCTATGCCCCCGCGAACGATCATTTCATGGTGGCGGAGAATTGCGGCGACGGCATGGGCGCCTGCCATCCACATCAGCTGGTGCTGGAAGTGCTGATCGAAACCGGCATCGTGGGTCTGCTGCTGTGGCTGATCGGTGTCGTGCTGGCTGTGCGCGCATGGCGGCGTGCCGGACCGTCCGGCCGGGCGATGGCTTTTCCGGTGACGGTATCGCTGGCGGCGATGCTGTTTCCGCTCAACTCGCACCTGGCCTTCTATTCGGCCTGGTGGGGGCTGTTGTTCGCCTGGCTGCTGGGGCTATGGTGTGCGTCGCTGTTTGCAGCAACGAAGGAAGAACGCGATGGCGCGTGAACCGCTCTCGGTGGTGGTGATCACCTACAACAACGCCGATACGCTGGACGCCTGCCTGCGCGAAGTGGATTGGGCCGATGAAATCGTCGTGCTCGATTCCGGTTCGACCGACAGCACGGTGGCGATTGCGCGCATGCATGGCGCGCGGGTGGAAGTGCATCCGTTCGACGACTACGGTCCGCAGAAGCAGCGCGCCTACGAACTGGCGCGCAACGACTGGATCTTGAATCTGGATGCGGACGAAATCCTGTCGCCCGGTACGCGCGCCATTATCGAGCGTGCCTTGGAAGATCCGCAGCACGCCGGTTTCCGCCTGCCGCGCCGCGAGCGCATGTTCTGGACCGTGCAGCATCGACTGAGTCATCGCAACGGCCATCTGCGCCTGTTCAATCGCCGGCACGGTGCGATGAACGACGTGGAAGTGCATGCCGCGGTGGAAGTGCGTGGGCCGGTAAAGACCTTGTGGAGTGCTGACTTCGTCAATAACGGCGACGGCGACATTCTTACGCGGGTGGAGAAGATCAATCGCTATAGCAGCGGCATGGTGGTGCACAAGCTGCGGCGTGGACAGCGTTTTACCGGCGTGCGCATGGTGGTCTATCCGCCGCTGTTCTTTTTGCGGCAGTTTGTGTTCAAACGGTATTTCCTGAGCGGATGGGCGGGGTTTGTCGCGAGCGTGCTGGGTGCGTTCTACGTGTTTTTGAAATACGCCAAATTGCACGAGGCGCGTAGGCGAACCTTGGACTGAGACACACAGGCGCAAGCATCAACATGGCGATGTTGGGTTTCGGCTGCGCCTCTACCCAACCTACGGGAAGTTATTGGCTGTTGCTCAATATGCGCACGAATTCGTCGGCGATGACGCGTGTGCTGAAATGCCGGTCGACGAAATCGCGTGCGGCCACGCCCATCGGTTCGCGCACGTCCGCATCGCACAGCTTGAGGATGGCGTTGCGCCATGCCGCCGCATTGCCGGGCGGCAACAGCAGGCCGCTGACGTTCGGCGAAAGCGTTTCGGGTACGCCGCCGATGTTGCTGGCCAGCACCGGTGCGCCCGCCGCCTGGGCTTCCACCGACACGCGGCCGAAGGTTTCGGTGGCGATGGAGGGGAAGGCCAGCATCGAGATCGCGCTGTAGTACGGATGCACGTCGTCGATCCAGCCGAGCATGTGGTGGCGGTGCGCGAAGCTGCCGGCTTCGATGCGTTCGCCCAGTTGCTGCGCCTCCGGTCCATGGCCCAGCCATAGGCAATGCAGTCGCGATTCCTGCGCCATCGCGCCATCGAGCGCTTCGAGCAGGGTGAAGATGCCTTTGGTGTGGTGCATGCGGCCGAAGTAGCCCAGCACGATCGCATCCTGCGGAATGCCGAGCTGGTGCAGGATATCGCTGCGGCGCTGCGCATCGGGTTTGCACCACGTCATGCTCACCGGGTTGTACAGCACGCGGACGCGTTGCGGTGCCACGCCGCGATCCAGATATGCCTGCCGCGCATGTTGGGACACCGCGAAGAAGCGTTGCGCCAGGCGCGGCACCAGGTATTGGGACAGGCGTCCCATCGGCGGCGTGCGATGACGGAACAGCGCCACCGGTACGCGCAGCAGGCGGCTGACCAGGATCAGCGGCCAGTATTCTTTGCCGAAGTTGCCGACCAGCCAATCCGGTTGCAGATCGCGTGCGGCCTTGAACGTGGCGAAGTAACCGCGCAGGTCGAATATGTTGCGGAATTTCGCCGGATAGAGTTTCGCGCCGGACCCAGCCAGCGCATTGGCGATCAGGCCGTTCGGATACACCACGGCGCTGACCTGGTGGCCGGCTTCCACCATCGCCAGGGCGAGTGCGACGAAGTGCGTGGCGGCGCCGGTGTTTTCCGGATTGGTGCCGACAAAAAGGAATTTCATGCGCGCCTGCTCGGGTGACGTTTGTTCTCGTAATCGGTGAATGCGCGCATGGCGAATTGCGGCAGCACGTGATGGCGGGCGACTTGCACGCGCGGCAGGCGCCATACGTCCATGCCGGCGCTGGCGCGGCCGCGCTGGGTGGTGGTGGCGGCGTCGTAGCCGGCGACACGGGCCGCCTCGGCGACGCGGTCGTCCATGTCGCCATAGGGGTAGCAGAACTGCGTCACCGGCGCGCCCAGCACGGCTTCCAGGTCGGCCTTGCTGCCGGCGATCTCGTCGCGCAACTGCGCGTCACTGCATCGCGTGAGATGCGGATGGCTGCGCGTGTGCGCGCCGATCTCCATGCCGCCTTCGTGCCAGGCGCGCAGTTGCGCCGCGCTCATCAAGGGCTTCTGGATGCCGAGCTTTTCCGCGTCCCAGTTGTTGTAGCGGCCGATGCTGCCGCTGACCACGTAGCAGGTGGCGGTGAAGCCGTAGCGCTGGAGGATCGGCAGCGCGAACTGAAGGTTATCGACGTAGCCGTCGTCCAGCGTGATCACCGCGATGCGGCCTTGTCGTTCGCCGCGCAGGTACGGCATCGCGTCGGACATCGACAGGCCCTGGTAGCCGAGCCGCTTGAGCAGCCACATCTGCCGCGCAAAGGCGCCGGGGCTCACGTACAGGCTGCGCCAGCGCTTCAGGCCGCGCGGGGCCTGCGCAATGTTGTGGTACATGAAGATCGGGCAAGCCGGAGCGCTTCGCCCTTCCTGCGTGGTCATGCAGCGCTCCTTGTCTGCCGTTCGCAGGATTTTACGGCAGTCGGCGGTACCGGGCGATGGCTCGACCGGCGGCGTAGGTGGTAGGGCATGGCAAAGGCGCGACAAAAAGGCCAATCCACCTATGTACCGGCCGAGGCTGACGCCAGCCTGTCGTTGCGCTCAATAGATCGGCGGCTGCCCTTCCGGACGCGTCTTGAAGCGCTTGTGCACCCACAGGTATTGCTCGGGCGCCTCGCGCACCATGTCTTCGATGCAGCGGTTGACGCGCGCGGTGTCGGCCTCGGCATCCGCGCTGGGCAGGTTGTCCAGCGGCGCGCCCAGGCGCAGCACATAGCCTTGGCTGCCGGGCAGACGCCGGTGGAAGAACGGCACCACCGCCGCATGGGACAGCCGCGCCAGATGATGCGTGCCGGTGATGGTGGCGGCGATCACGCCGAAGAACGGCACGAAGGCGTTGTCCTTGCTGCGCATGTCCTGGTCGGGCGCGTACCACAGCGTGCCGCCGCTGCGCAGGTATTTCACGGTGCCGCGGATGTCGTCCTTGTCGAACATGGCGCGCGCATAGCCCAACCGCGCACGCAGCACTGTCCACTCGAACGCCGGGTTGTCCATGCGGCGGTACATGCCGGCGATGCGGATGCGTTGCGATACGAGTCGCGCGCACAGTTCCAGGTGCGAGAAATGGCCGCCCACCAGCAAGATGCCGCGTCCCTCGGCGTGTGCGGCTTCGAGATGTTCCAGCCCCTCGATGGTGACCGGGATTTTCCCGATCGCGCGGTCCGAACCCATCCAGCCCAGCGCGAACTCGATCAGCATCAGGCCGATGTCGCGCAGGTGCGCATCCACCAGCGCGGCCTGCGCCTTCGCGTCGAGTTCCGGGAAACACAGTGCGACGTTGGTGGCCGCCACCTGGCGGCGCGGCGAGGGAAAGCGCTCGATCAGCCACCCCAGCGCGCGGCCGATGCCCATCAGCACCGGAAACGGCAGCATGGCGATCAGCTTCATCACGCCCACGCCGAGCCATGCCGGCCAGAGGCGTGGTGCGAGCAAGGAGCGGGTGAAGGGGGGATAAGGTGTTCCAGGCATTCGGGGAATTGTAGCGGCACATGCCCCGTATACTTCCGCGTTCCCGGACAGGAACCGACGTTGCGCTATCTCTATACCCTCCTGATGTACCTCGCCACGCCGGTGCTCGTGCTGCGCCTGCTGACGCGCGGGGTGCGCTATGGCAATTACCACCGGCGTTGGCCGGAGCGCTTCGGCTTTTTCAAGGCGACGGATCTGCGCGGCAGCATCTGGGTGCACGCGGTATCGGTGGGCGAAGTGAACGCGGCCGAGCCGTTGATCAAGGCGCTGCGTGATGATTATCCGAACGCGCCGCTGGTGGTCACCACCGTCACGCCGACCGGTTCGGCGCGCGTGCAGCAGTTGTTCGGCGACAGCGTGTTCCATGTCTATCTGCCGTATGACCTGCCGTTTTCGGTGCACCGTTTCCTGAAGCAGGTGCGGCCGCGGCTGGCGCTGATCGTGGAAACGGAAATCTGGCCGAACCTGTATTTCGGCTGCTATCGCCGCGGCATTCCGTTGATGATCGTCAACGCGCGCCTGTCCGGCCGTTCGCTGCGCGGCTATGCGCCGATGCGTGCGCTACTGCGTTCGGCCTTGCGCTGCGTGCGGCAGATCGCGGCGCAGTCACGCACCGATGCGGCACGTTACCGGCTGCTGGGTGCGGATCCGGCGCTGGTCACGGTCAGCGGCAACTTGAAATTCGACATGCCCATTCCGGTCGGCGCGCCGGAAGCCGGTGAGGCGTTCCGTCAGCAATGGGGCCGCCTGCGGCCGGTGTGGATCGCCGCGAGCACGCACGAGGGCGAGGAGCTGGCAGTGCTGGAGGCGCACCTGGAAGTGCTGAAGCGGATGCCGGATGCCCTGCTGCTGATCGCACCGCGCCATCCGGAACGCTTCCGGCTGGTGGAACATTCGGTGCGCAGCCTGGGCTTCAGCATGGCGACCCGCAGCAGCGACCGCGTGCCCGGCGAATCGCATCAGGTGTTCGTGATCGACACGATGGGCGAGCTGATGCCGTTCTTCGCCGCGTCCGACGTCGCCTTCGTCGGCGGCAGCCTGGTGCCGATCGGCGGCCACAACGTGCTCGAGCCGGCGGCGCTGTCGCGGCCGGTGCTGGTGGGGCCGCATACCTTCAATTTCGAAGAAATCACCCTCACGCTGATCCGCGGCGGCGGCGCCAAACGTGTGATGCACAGCGCTGCGCTGGGCGCCGAAGTGCTCGATCTGCTGCAGGACGAAGCGCGCTGCAAGCAGATGGGCTGTCAGGCGCGGGTGGTGTTCGACAGTGAGCGTGGTGCGGTGGGGCGGGTGATGCGGTTAATCGATCGGATGTTACAGGAGTAGTAATCCGACCGTGGGCGCATAAAAAAAGGCCGGGAATCCCGGCCTTTTTTTGATCACTGCAACAGCGAGTTGGCGTATTCCAGATCGTTGTAATCGATCGTGCCGGCCGATTGCTTCAGCAGCAGGCGGTTCAACACCAGCTGATGGCGCGCGACCGAATAGGTGCTCTGCGCCTGGGTCAGCTGCTGGATCGAGGTCAGCACGTCCAGCATGATCTGCGTGCCTACCTGGAAGCCGGCCTTGGTGGCGTCCACGGCTTTCTGCGCCGATTCCACCGCGGCCTTGCCCGACTCCACTTCGCTGATGCCGGCCAGCACCGAGTTGTAGTAGTTGAGCGTGTTTTGCGTGACCTGGCGGCGCGTCAGTTCCAGTGCGTCCTGCGCTTCATCGCGCTGGTAGATCGACTGGCGCACTTTCGATTGGGTGGCGCCGCCGGAAAAGATCGGCACCGACAGCGTGACGCCGATGGTGGTGCCGTAGCGACCGTTGCCGGTTGCGCCGAGCGCGTTGTAGCTACCGTTTTCCAGCCATGCCGTGCTCTTGCCGCGGCTGAGGCTGGCGGTGATGGTCGGCAGGTGGCCGGCGCGGGCCGCGTTGATGGTGTGTTGGGCCGCATCGACGGAAAGCTGCGAGGAAGCCAGCGTGGGGTTGTTCTTCAGCGCGCTGTCCACCCAGTTCTGCGGATCGGCCGGCGTGGGCGGATCCATCGGCAGGTCGGAGCGCAGCTTCTTCAGCTCGCCGACCGGCTTGCCGGTGATCACGCTCAGCGCCTGGCGATCGTTGGCGAGCGTGTTCTGCACGCTGACCGTATTCGCCTTGGCGGCCTCGTAGTACGACTTGGCCTGGTACACGTTGGTGACGGCGGCGATGCCCACCTTGTACTGCTGCTCGGCCTGGTCGTAGGTGACGCGATAGGCTTCTTCGTTGGCCTTGGCGTAGGCGAGCTGTTCCTCGTCGTTCAACACGGTGAAATAGGACGAGGCCACGCGCACGAATAATTCCTGCGCGGCGGCCTCATAGGTCTTTTCCTGCGCATCGGAGGTCGAATGCGCAGCCTGCAGGTTGGCGATGTCGGACAGGTTGAGGATGGTCTGGTCGACGCTGGCCGAAATGGAGCGCGTACGTTCATGACCGGAGCCGGTGCCCGCGGCCAGGTTGCTGTTGCTGCCGGAAAGGCTCTGCTGCTGCAGGGTCATGCCGGCATTGATCTGCGGCAACAGCAATGCGCGCGCCTGCGGCACGTTTTCGCGCACGGCCAGACGGGTGGCGTCGGCCTGTGCCAGCACAGGGTCGTTCGCACGCGCCTGACGGTATGCATCCAGCAAATCCTCGCCGTGGCTGGGCAGGGAAACTGCGGCCAGGGACAGGGCAAGGGTCAGAAGCTTCAAGCGCATGGTTCGCCTCGTGGGTTCGAAAATCGGGGTCAAAAAACGAAACGGCGAGGAGGTTCGGCGTGCGCGAGATAGGGAAGATCCGTCTCGAACAGGCTTTCCTCGCGATAACGGTCGTTGCCTTCGTGCGTAAGCACCAGCACCTGCTGCACCGGCGACTCGCCGCGAACGACGAGCAACCGGCCGCCGGGCTTGAGCCAGCCGAGGAAACGGTCGGGGATACGGTAGACGGCGCCGGTGACAATCACCGCATCGAACGTGCCCTGCGGCTGCCAGTCGTTGACGGCTTCGCCGGTCTGCAGCTGCACGTTGGTGATGCCGGCGGCCTGCAGGCGCTGGCGTGCGGTGTCGATGAAGTCGGCATGCATGTCCAGGCTGGTGACGTGGCCGGCCAGGCTGGCCAGGCAAGCGGTGAGAAAGCCCGAGCCGGTGCCGATCTCCAGCACGCTGTCTTCGGGTTTCAGCGCCAGCGCCTGCAGCACGCGGCCTTCCACGACCGGCTTCATCATCACTTCGCCGTGGCCGAGCGGCAGGTTCAGGTCGGCGAACGCCAGCTGGCGATGGGCGGCAGGGACGAAATCCTCGCGGCGGACGTGACGCAGCACGTCAAGCACGCGACCATCCAGCACCTCCCAGGGGCGCACCTGGTTCTCAACCATGTTTTGACGCGCCTGATCGAAGTTCATCGCCATGGAAAACAAAGCCTATATGGATCGAAAAAAGGTCAAAAAGGATAAGCGTTTAGACCCTGTTTCGACAATGGTAAGGTTGCGTTGCATCATGCCTCGCACGAAGTGCCGGAAGTCATCGCGATGACCTGACGTAAGTCATGCAATGTTGTGTGTCCGCGGACACTTACGCGCTTTTCCGATGCGGGCGAACGGTGCTCAAACCCATCCCTACCGGCAGGTATGAAAGCGCCGATGCGGTGCTTGCACCCAGCCCGGCATCCAGCCGTTCGATGCGCCCCAGCAACCACTTGCCCCGATACCCGGCCGCCACGCACCACCAGGCGAGCCAGCGGCACAGACGATGCTTGTCACTCGCATCCAGCATGGGAATGAGGGCGCGGATCGCGAACACCTGTCTGCGCGCTGTCCGGCCTCCTTCCAGCCACTCCGACAGCAGGCGCTGGGCCTTGCGGAAAGGGTCGCTGAGAGCCATTTCTGGGATAGTTGCGCACATCGGCCGAAATATTCGGTATCA
The DNA here is from genome assembly GCA_966430775.1 of uncultured Dyella sp. GTDB lineage: Bacteria > Pseudomonadota > Gammaproteobacteria > Xanthomonadales > Rhodanobacteraceae > Dyella_B. Next base: position 16,613 of record CBJMMB010000079.1, read on the forward strand.
TTCAGAAAATAAGTAAACCGACCCGTATAATAAATTGGGTTTTTTGATTTGTGAAGGTGCATCCATGAACTCGATCCCGCTGACCAAGCCGCATGGGCCAGGCCGCCCTAAGGACATGGAAAAGCGCGCGGCCATTCTCGACGCTGCCAAGGCTCTGTTCATACGCAATGCCTTCGCCGGCACCAGCATGGATGCAATCGCCGCGGAGGCGGGCGTATCCAAGCTCACGGTCTATAGTCACTTCGGCGATAAGGACAACCTGTTCCGCGAGGTCATCCGCGCGCGCATCCAGGATCTCCTGCCTGAAGAGACCTACCAGTTCGACTCCGATACCGATATCGGCGAAATCCTCAACCGCATCGCCCTCACCCATGCCCGCCTGGATTGCGATCCGGAAACCGTGGGCACCTTCCGCGCCATTCTCAGCGACTGCCGCCAGGGCAATCCGCGCTATGGCAAGCTGATGTGGGAAGAAGGCCCGATGCGCTCCCGCGCCCTGCTCGAGCGCCTGCTGCAACAGGCGGTGGATGCCGGCAAGCTCGAGATTCCCAACATCTCGCGCGCCGCCACGCAGTTCATTTCGCTGATCAAGGGCGATTCGATGATGCGGCACATGTTCGGCTGCGTGGATTGCCAGCAGTCCTACGCCCGGGAAATCGAAGAGAACGCCCGCGCCAGCGTCACCATGTTCCTGCGCGCCTATTCGCCGTCGCACTGAGACGGCCTGCACTCGTTTATCACCCCGCTTCATGGTCAAATAGCGGGGTTGTTGTTAGTTAGGAAGCGGGGGTGCCGACCACCTGTCGGCTGAGAGAGTCCCTTCGAACCTGATCCGGTTAGCACCGGTGTAGGGAGCTTCGTCGCATGGGCCGCCATGCGTTGGCGCCGTCGCTTCAGTTGCTGGTATGCCGCACATCCGTGCGGACTTCTCAATAAAGCGCGTCCTTCGGGACATCGCTTGAGCACTGGACGAATGCCGATGAATGCCTTGCCCTCCGATCTCGTGCGCGCCGCGCAAGAACTCTCCGAAGCCGTCACCCGGCCCATTCCTGGCTCGCGCAAGATTCACGTGCAGGGCAGCCGCCCCGATCTGCAGGTGCCGATGCGGGAGATCTCGCAGGCGCAGACGCCCACCTTGTTCGGCGGCGAGACCAATCCCTCGATCACCGTCTACGACACCTCCGGCCCGTACACCGATCCGGCGTACACCGTCGACCTGGCTGCCGGCCTGCCGGCCCTGCGTGCGTCGTGGATCACCGAACGCGGCGACGTCGAGCAACTGCCGGGCCTCACCTCCGCTTTCGGTCGCGAGCGTGCTGCTGACGCCAAGCTCGATACCGTGCGCTTCGGTCACACGCGTACGCCACTGCGCGCCAAGCCCGGCGCCAACGTCACGCAGATGCACTACGCGCGCCGCGGCATCGTCACGCCGGAGATGGAATACATCGCCATCCGCGAAAACCAGCGCATCGAGGCGCTCAAAGACAGCGCGCTGCGTCACCAGCACCCGGGCCAATCCTTCGGTGCCTCGCTGCCAAAACTGATCACGCCGGAATTCGTGCGCGACGAAGTGGCGCGCGGCCGCGCCATCATCCCGGCCAACATCAACCATCCGGAAAGCGAGCCGATGATCATCGGCCGCAACTTCCTCACCAAGATCAACGCGAACATCGGCAACAGCGCCGTCAGCTCCGGTATTGCCGAAGAAGTCGAAAAATTGGTGTGGTCCATCCGCTGGGGTGGCGACACCGTGATGGATCTTTCCACCGGCAAGAACATCCATGAAACGCGCGAGTGGATCATCCGCAACTCGCCCGTGCCGATCGGCACCGTGCCGATCTACCAGGCACTGGAAAAAGTCGGCGGCGTGG
>CBJMMB010000080.1:0-18231 GCA_966430775.1 uncultured Dyella sp.
CCGGCATCTCAAACAATCCATCGCTGTGGCAAAACGCCAACCTGCCCACGCAAACGACATCGAACGGACAAACCACCGTCCAGGTAAAACAGACCGCGCAAAAAGCCATCCTCACCTGGAACAGCTTCAACGTCGGCCGCAACACCACGCTGTATTTCAATCAAAGCGGCGGCAACCAGACCAACGGCAGCAACAACAACTGGATCGCGCTCAACCGCGTGGTCGATCCCAGCGGCGTGCCGAGTCAGATCTTCGGGCAGATCAAGGCCGAAGGCACGGTGTATCTGCTCAATCACAACGGCATCTTGTTTGGTGCCGGCAGCCAGGTGAATACGCAGTCGTTGATTGCCAGTTCGTTGGATTTGCTGAGCAGCGATGTTGCAGCCAGCAATAGCAGCTTCCTCAAGAGCGGCATTGCCAGCATCAACCCAAATACGCCGCTCCTGGTCAACGGCCTGTTCACCGATCGCAAGAATCACGATGTAGTAGTGCAGAACGGCGCCTCCATCACTGGTGGTACACAAGGCTTCGTGTTGCTGGCGGCGCCCAATGTCTCCAATGCCGGCAGCATAGTGGACGACCAGGGGCAGGTCATCCTGGGGGCGGGTGTGCAATTCAACTATGAAGGCTCGGCCACCAAGCCGTTGGCCATAGCGAACGCGGTGCCACCAGGCAACACGACGTTGGATTATCCCGGCGGCACGGCAACTAATACCGGCTTGCTGCAATCGCGCCGTGGGCACGTGGAAATGGACGGCTATAACGTCACCCAGAACGGTGTGGCGTTGGCTTCCACCAGTATCAACTATCAGGGCAGCATTACGTTGAATGCCCAGGATCAGGGAACCGGTATTGGCGCTTATCAGCGCGGCGGTGCTCTGATACTCGGCCCCAACGCCATCACCACCGTGCTACCGGAAGAAGATGGCGCCACCACTACCTCCACCGCTGCGGCCACCACGGCCTTCAATACGAACGACAGCAGCCTAGCCCTTAGCGGCAGAACGGTCACGCTGCAGTCCGGCTCGCTGCTGGAAGCGCCAAGCGCCAATCTCAGCATCAATGCTTTCTACCAATACGGCAATCAGGCCGGTGACAAGAACAATCCACTGGACGGCCGCATCTACGTCGACAACGGCGCAGTGGTGGACGTCTCTGGTCTGACAAACGTAGAACTTCCCGTCTCTGACCTGCTGGTGACCATTCCGCGCATCGGCCAGAACGAACTGGCGAATTCGCCGCTGCTGCGCAACAGCTTTTTGTACACGCAGAAGAACGTGGTGGTGGATAGCAGCCAGAGTGGCACTACGGCCAATGGCCTGGATTGGATCGGCAGCCCCATCCTCAATGTTGCTGGCTACGTCGACGATGTGCCGCGCACTGTCGATCAGCTGATGACGAATGGCGGCACCGTCAACCTTCAGGGTACGCAGGTCATCGTGCGCAGTGGCGCGCAAGTGAATCTGGGTGGCGGCTACGTCGCCTACCAGGCCGGCTGGGTCACCACACCCAACCTGCTGGCGTCCAATGGGCGTGTCTACAACCTCGCCAATGCCGATCCCAACCTCAACTACGTCGGCTTCGCCGGTCAATACGACGTGGTCGACAACCGCTGGGGCGTGACCACCCACTACAGCAATCCGCTGCTGGCCAGCAGCACGTATTGGGACCCTGGCTTTGCTGTGGGCGGCAATGCCGGCGCACTCAACATCACCACGCTCAACGCATTGGTGCTGGATGGGCAGATCAGTGCGCAAGCCTTCGCCGGCCGCAACCAAGTGGTGCAAGGCAATCAACCCAATGGCGGCACGTTGAACATCGCCCTAGGCAACGCGGCGTCCGTACTTAATACTCCCATCGCGGCTTCTCCTTCCATTCTGCTACAGCAGTCGGTGCAACCGATCGAGAAAACCGATTCCGCTTTCCAGGCCGATACGCCCTGGTCAGACGTGCTCGGCAAGGACGATCCCGATGGCACCAACCCGTACGGCCTGGCACGTTGGATGCCGGTCTCGGCCAACCTGGTACAACAGGGCGGGTTCCATGCGTTGAACCTGACGGAAGCTGGAACGGAAGTCTCATCCTTTGGCGTCGAAAGCGAAATCTTGGAGCAGCCAGGCACCGTGCTCAGCGTGCAGCCTGGAGGGTCGATTGGGCTCACGGCGTCCGCCGTCCATATCCTGGGCGAGCTCAGTGCACCCGCTGGCACTATCACCTTGACGGCGCTCGGCGGCAGCTTTCCTGATCCGGCCAGCTCTGCGGGCGCGACGATTTCTGGCGACATTACGGTAGGCAATGGTGCGGTGGTGAGCACCCGCGGGTTGTGGGTCAACGACACGGGCGCTGCTGCAGGACAATACATCGGGGATCGTTATATCAACGGAGGCACCATCAGCCTTGTTGCCGACGAGCACTATATGGCGACCGGCGCCACTTATGATGGAACTGGTTCCATCTTGCTGCAGTCCGGCAGTCTGCTCGATGTATCCAGCGGCGGCTACGTTAATACCAGCGGCCAATTGCAACTGGCAAATGGGGTGCCGATAGGGAGTGGCGGCAGTATCAGCCTGATTGATTACGCCGCCCAGGGCCCGTCTCCATTTGGCATCAGCCCCGAACAGAACACGCAAATTCCGCTCGCCGTGGGGCAGGGCAAGCTGGTGCTGGACGGGAGTCTGCGTGCCTATGGCTTCAGCGGCGGCGGTACGCTCAGCTTGCAGGCGGCCGATATCCAGATTGGTGGCAGCGCCAGTGATCTTGCGTTGAGCAACGGCCTCTATCTGCCCGCTTCCTTCTTTGCGGGGCAGGGTTTTGACAGCTACGCGCTTACTTCATTTACAGACGCCAACATCGCGCCGGGCGCGCTGGTGCGGATCAGCCGAAATAATCTGTTACCTGATGTCACGGCTCTGCAGGCTGCGCCCACCGGCACGGATATCTATGGTCAGAGTCCGTTGACCGGCGACGCTTATGTCAGCGTAGGACAGCTGGCGCCCTATCTCCGGTATGTTACCCGCGGTGCGAACGGCCCCGGCTTTTCGGTGAGTGCGGGCCGGTACCGGGCCATATACAACCTGGGAGACCAGGTGCATCAATCCAACAACCTGGTGTCTTCGCTGGCGCAACTGGGTATTACAGGCTCGCTGACGCTAGGTACGGGTGCGGTGATCTCTGCAGATGCGGGCGCCAATATCACATTGGCGGGCGTCTCATCTGTCACGGTAGATGGCAGCGTCGACGCAGCTGGTGGCACGATCGCCATCGTCGCTGGTGGTGCAGGCAACCTTTATCTAAACCTTGCGCCGGAACTATGGCTGGGTCCATCGGCCGTCTTGAATGCCGCCGGTGTATCCCTGGTCAATCCCTTGGCCGCCGCCGTACCGAACAGCCTGGGTCTGGGCGTGGACGCGCGTTATATCCCTCGTAACGGAACCGTGCTGGATGGCGGCAGCGTCAGTCTCACTTCCCCCGAAGGCTATTTGCTCACCTCCCAGAGCAGCCTGATCGACGTATCTGGCAGCGCCGACGTCTACGATCTACCCGTGGCAAGCAAGCTGGCCGGCGGTACGGAAACCAGCTTCGTATCTACGCCGGTATGGAGCAATGCCGGCTCGATCGTGCTGGGCGCTGCGGCAGGTCTATATGCGGATGGTCGGCTGCTGGCGCAGGCGGGCAATGCCCAGGCCGAAGGCGGCCGTCTGCAGATCGTCGGTATGTCCCCGCTTATTCCGTCGTTTTTCTTCAAAGGCGCCACCGCCATCGTATTGCAGCAATCCGGTTTGCTGTTGCCTGGCTCCGGCCTGCAACCCGATAGCGGTGCGGCCGCGTCAAATATCGTCACAGGCGCGCCGTATTCTTCGGCCACGGGTGTGCTGTATTTCGCATTGGATCGGCTCGGTGGCTCGGGCATCAGCAGCCTGGCGATCGGTCCGGACGTTCCGGGCGGTCAGCCTTTCGTCAATCCCGAGAAGGGATACACGACTGTGCCGATCGGCTTCGCCGGCACTATCGATCTCTCGCTGAGCAAGAGTTTCGTGGCGTCTGGCACCACCTTTACCGCCTTGCCAGCGGGCAGCAAGGATCTGACCCGTGTCAGCACCGCTACATACAACTCAGGTAACGGCACGGTACGGATCAATGCTCCTTACGTGGCGCTTATGGGGCAGGTCAACGGTGGTGACTCCGTAGCAGGCAGCGGCAGTTTGGACATCAGTGCCGATTTCATCGACCTGGGTGGCCAGATCAACCTGCAAGGCTGGGCCAACACCGCGCTCACGGCCAGCAGCGCAATCCGCTTCTATGAGCCCCCGGATCTTGCATACCAGAACAACGGTAGCATCAGCATCCTACCCGGAATACTGTTCAGCACCGGCAACATCACGCTGCAAGCCGCCGAGCTCTACCCGGTCACCAACTACGCCTTCGCCATCGATGCCAATCCCTCGGGATTGAAGGACGCACAAGGCCAGCCGCTCAGCACCACGCTGACCATCCTGGGCAATGGCGCCGCCAGCACGCCATTGTCGGCCGGTGGCAGCCTGTTGCTGGATGCCGACAGCATCGTGCAGGACGGTACCGTCTGGGCGCCTTCCGGCAACCTCGTTATTGGCGTACAGGATCCCAACGCCACGGCGACCGCCTTCGGCATCAAGAACTTTTATCCATTGGTTGCCACCCAAAGCGTCACGCTTGGCGCCGGCAGCCTTACCTCGGTGTCGCTGAACGGGCAAACGGTGCCCTATGGCAGCACCACCGATGGCCTGCAGTGGAACTATGCCGGCGCCCCCTTTGCAGGTATCACCGTTTCGCCGCTGACTGCGCCGCCGGCCAAGTCCATCACCATTGCCGGCAGCAATGTGTCGTTCAACAGCGGTGCCACCATCGATATCCGCGGCGGTGGCAGCTTGCAGGCATCGGAATGGGTGCCAGGCACGGGCGGCACCGTCAATGTGCTGACCCAATTCCAGACCAGCTACTCCGGTAGCACCAACGGCACGCAGGTGCCGCAATACGCCGATGGTCGCCCCGTCTATGCCATTTTGCCCGGCTACACCGCGCCACTGAGCCCGCAGGATGCAGCGATGAGCAGTGCGGCCAACGCTGGCGCCGGCCCGGCTGTGGGCCAATCGGTTTACCTGTCGGACATCGCCGGTCTGCCAGCCGGCTACTACACTCTGCTGCCCGCCGGTTACGCGACGCTGCCCGGTGCTTACCGGGTGGTGCAGAACACCAGTCCCAATGCGCAGAACATCGCGTTGGGGCAGAACGTGGTGCTGCCGGATGGCACGCTCAGCGTCACCGGCTATTTCGCCAACGCGCTCGATGGTGCGCACCAGTCCACCGACACCACCTTCCTGGTGCAGTCGGCGCCGGTGTGGCAACAGTATTCGCAATATCGCTTTACCAACGCGGACAGCTATTTCACCGCGCAGGCTGCCAACAATGGCACCGTTGTACCTTCGCTGCCCGCCGATGGCGGTCATCTGATTCTCAGCGCCACCAAGCAGCTGCAACTGACCGGTACCCTGGATAACGCTCCTGCCAGCGGTGGGCGCCCCGGCATGGTGGACATCGCTGCACAGGCGATCCAGGTGACTGCAGAGAATTCCACCTCGTTGCCCGGTTATTTGCAGGTCTCCGCCGATCAGCTCACCGCCCTGGGCGCGGGCAGCCTGCTGCTGGGCGGCAGCCGCCAGATCACCAGCAAGGGCGACCAAATCACAAGCATCGCCGACAGTGTGGTGCTGTCCAACGACAGCGCCGATCCGCTGCAAGGATCGGAAATCCTGCTGATCGCCGACGGCAACTCGGGCGCGCAAGGCATCGTGTTGCAGCCGGGCAGTTATCTGGCTGCCACCGGCGGCGGCGCATCCAGTGCCACGCCGTTGCTGTTCGGTAGCAATGCGGTGAGTGGCGGCAGCGCGGCGATCAGTGGAAATGGTTCATTGCTTCGCGTTTCGCAGAATGGTCCTGCTCCGGTTACTCGTTACGACGTTTCCGGCACCACGTTGGGCAATCTCACCATCGATGCCAGTGCCACGGTGCAGGGCGGCGCATCGCTGACCATGGACGCCACCGGTTCCACCAGCGTCGATCCGAACGCGGTATTCACCGCGCAAGACATCCAGGCCACCGCCAACCAGATCAGCTTCATAGGTAGCGGTGCATCAGCCGGCGGTGCAGGCGGCCTGGTGATGGGCGCTGACACCTTGAAACTTTTCAACCAGGCCAGCCACGTCACGCTGAACAGCCGCGGCGCCATCGACTTCCTGGGCAACGTCAGCATCGATTTGCCGCAGGCCCTGGACCTCAACGCCAATGCCTATGTCAGTGACGGTGGCAACGTCAGCATCAAGGCAGGCACGCTGGGGCTGGGCAATGCGGTTGGCACCGGCAGTGCGACGGCAGCGGCAGGTACAGGCCAGTTGACGCTCAACGCGAACGAGCTGGATTTCACGGCTGGCAGCAGTGTCACGCAGGGCTTTGCCGGCGTCACAGTCAGCGCAGTCCAAGGCATCACTGGCCAAGGTAATGGCGGCATGGATTTCGGCGCGGCCCATGTCAGTTTCAACACGCCGATCTTGTTGGTTGCCAGTGGGGCCAACACCACGGTTACCACCACTGGCAGCTTCGCCATCAATCACGCCAATGGCAGTGCACTGAGCGATGGCAATCTGGGCGGGCGGCTGACGCTCAGCGGAGGAACACTCACCATAGGCACGCAAGTGGATGCGCTGGCTGGCGAACTTATGCTCAACGCCACCAGCGGTGATCTCACTCTGGCCAGCGGTGCCAATGCCGATGTAGCCGGCGTCAATAAAACTTTCTACGACGTCACCAGCTATGCACCGGGCGGCAATCTGTTGCTGATCTCAAACCAAGGCTCGGTGATCGTGAATAGCGGTGCGGTGGTGAACTTTGCCGGTGCGCCGCAAGGTGGTACGGCGGGCAGCCTTACCGTCAACGCGAACAATCTCGCCACCTTGAACGGCAGCTTCCAAGGTGGTGCGAGCAGCGGTTATCGAGGCGGCTACTTCACCGTGAGCAGCGGCGGCGCGTTGGATCTGGACCAACTCGCGCAGTTGACGCGCAGCGCAGGTACCACCGGTGGTATCGCCATCACCAGCGGAGCCGGTAATCTGTTGCTCTCCGCGGGGCAAAGCCTGGTGGCGCAGGATGTGTCCCTGACGGCCAACGACAACACCGGCGCGGTGGATATCGAAGGCATGGTCAATATCTCCGGCCCTGCTGCCGGCGCCATCCAGCTCTACGGCCGCAACGGTGTTACCGTCAACGGCAGTCTGCTGGCCAGCAGCAGCTTGCCAGGACAGTTCGGCGGCATCGTGGAAATCGGCACCACCGGGACGCCGGATGGTTCGCTCAATGCCACCTATGGCTACGAGAACGTACAACCCGGCGGCGCCGGCCGCATCATGTTCGGGCCGAATGCCGTAGTCGATGTTTCCGGTGGCGGCGCCAATGTGGGCGGCACGGTCAGCCTGCGTGCACCGCTGTTGGCCAATGGCGATGTGCCGATCACGTTCGCCAATCCCGCCACGATCACCGGCGCGAGCCGAGTCACGCTTGTGCCCTATGTGGTATGGAGCACGGACGACCACAGTTCCAACCCAGCGCAACATTTTGACGGCTTGATCGATCCCGCCGGCTGGTACAACACGCTCGTCCCCGGTGGCACACCCCAACTGACGGACGGCAACTGGTACGACCAGACAGGGCAGCAACTGCCCGCGCCCACCACGGCGGCAATGCTGCAAACCTACCTGAGCACGGATTACTTCATACCCACAACGGTCAACACCGCTCACCAGGATTTCTACGGCTATGCCGGCGGCACGGCCGGCAATCCGGGCACCTTGATGGGCTATGTGGAACAACCCGGCTACAGCTTCGGCAACCGCTACGCGGGCATCGCCAATCTGCAGATCCGCCCGGGCATCGAGCTGATCAATCCAGACGCCAACATCAATGGTGGCGATATCTCGGTGCTTACCAACTGGAACCTGGGCGCTGGCGCTACCGCCGCCGATGGCACGATCCAGTTGGCCTATCGCTATGGCGCCAATTCCTCGGTCTCCGCCTCGGGCAGTGCGCCCGTGCTGAGTGTGCTGGCCCTGCACAATATAAACGTGGAGGCCAGCATTACCGATGGCTTCTATCAGCAGAATACGGGAGCAACGCTGGTACAGCCCGTTATTCCGCCGTCCTCGGGTGCAACGGACCCAGCCGATCCGTTGTGCAATGGAGATACGACGTGTCAACAGGATGAGGGCGCATACACCAACGCGATTGCGTTTCTGCAGAATGACAACCTGATATCGACAGGCGTGTCTGGATTCGTTCTGTGGAACGGTTCGGCCGGTAACAATGGCACGGCTTATTTCTGGAACACGAGCGGACAAAGTACATCGCCCTTCACAGGCACTAATGGAACGCCGGCGAACATAGGAAGCCTTGCCGTAGATCCCACTTTCTATCAGCCGATCATTGGCCCGCAGCCGCACCAGCCTCATGCGTATTACGAAAATTACGCGCTGTACATCCAGGCGGTGGGTACAGGTTCGACAGCGCAAACAGGCAGCTGCGCAGACTGGGCCTCATGTTTCGATGCAGGGGATGCTAACGGTTTCCTTCCTTATAATTTGAATCTTTCCGCGCCGCTGATCAACGCCTTCCCTACTTATGCGGCTTATGTAAACGCCTATTACAGTTATCTGCACGACACTTCCGTTTTCAATACCTATACCGCTGATGCCGACGGCACCTTCAGCGTTCCGCTTTCGCAGATCCAGACACCATCGCCGTTGTTAGCGCCCCTGCAATCCAGCAATTACCAGCAGTATTCGACCGATTACGCCACCTATATCGGTACGCCAGCGGGCAGTGCTCCCGCCACGGGGTTCAACGACTACTACAGCTACGTCGCCAACAATCTGGGCAACGCCAACGGTGCGATTTTTGGCGCAAGTACCAACGGTTCGCAATTTTTCTATGCACCCACACCGCCCGCAACCTTCACACCGACCATACCCTCGGCAGCGAACAACTCGCCCTCTAATGGGCCAAGTCTGGGTAATCCGGCGTCGCTGGCCGCGGCCACCTTGCTGGGCGGATCGAGCAGCAGCTATCAACTGGTAGCCGGCGCTCGTTTCGCCAGCGCCAACCCGCTTGCCGTCGTCGCCAACACCCGCGACGGCAATATCAATTTCAACGGCCATTTCGCCGTGCAATACACCGCCGGCGATGGCAAAACGCTGGTCTTTCCCACCGTGGTGCGCACCGGCACGGGTTCCATCGAGATTGCGGCGGCAGGCGATATCGACTGGCAGGATGCAACCGCCCCGGCCGCGATCTACACCGCGGGCCAGTCGGCGGCAGACACCACGGCTGGCACCGGGGTGTCGGTGATCGTTCCCCAGGCCACTAGCCCCACCCCCGATCTGCTGGTTACCGATCCGGTCAATCCCGTCAATGCCGGGAATGTCCTGCTCAGTGCGGGCGGCAACATCAATGGCATCGAGCAGGTCTACGACAACACCGGCAGCATCACTGGCACGCAGGGCGCGTTGATCAGCCAGTTCTGGTGGCCATGGCTGGAAACCGGCAACGTCGTCAACGTTAACTCTGGCGTTACTAGCCGCAGCTCCATTAACTTCGCCAACTTCGATCAGGGCGTGATGAGCGCGGGCGGCAACGTCACCGTGACGGCGGGCGGCAACATCAGTGATCTCTCGGTCTCCTTGCCTGCCACCTGGTACACGAACGCCGCAGGCACGGCTATCACCACGGTGGGAGGCGGCAATCTCGCGGTAAGCGCGGGCGGCGATATTCTCAGCGGCAGTTATTTCGTTGCGAAAGGAACGGGCAGTCTTTCCGCTGGCGGCCTGATCGGTTCCGATTTTACGTATACCTTGCCCGGCAGCAGCATCGGTCCCCAAACCACCCCGGTATCAACCTTGTTGGCGCTGCAGGATGCACAGTGGAACGTGCAGGCACATGGTGGCGTGGATATCGCCGATATCCTCGATCCTTCCTATGCCGGTCCCGGCTGGCTTGGTTTGGCGGGCCAGGGGCTGGACGAGCAAAGTTACAGTGGCCGCTCGGCGGTCAGCGCGAAGACTGCCGCGGGCGATGTAACGCTGGGCAGCTTGGTCTGGGAAGCCCAGGTGCTTGGCGTCGGCGGTATCGGCAGTGCCTACGATCTTGGCGTATTGCCTTCAACGCTCGATTTCAGTGCGTTGAACGGTAGTGTCAACATCCTTACCTCGGGCGGGCTGTATCCCTCCGCGACGGGCAATCTGAGCCTGCTCGCCGCCGATTCGGTCCATTTCGTCCAGCAGAACTACGATCTTGGTCTTGCGGGTGGCTTTGGGCTGATCGATGCGAATCCTTCGGTGTTGCCCTCGCCCTTGCTGCCGCAGGGTTCCGATAGCACCGATTACCCAGATCTATCCCAGTTCCATTACCTGGATAGCGGGACTTCTCCAGGCTCTTTCGAGCTGGTGTTGCATCAGGCCGGGCTGCATAACGCCGACACTACGCCGGTGCGTACCTACGCGCTCAATGGCGATATCGTCAATGGCACGCCGGTGAGCGGCATCAATGCGAATGCCTTGCTGCTTCAGCCGGACAAGCCGGCGCTGATCCAGGCGGGACGGGATATCGTCAATCTCTCGTTTATCGGTCAGCAAACGCATGCGGCAGATGTCACCCGCATCATGGCGGGCCGCGATATCTACGATACGCAGTACAACCTCACTGGACTGCAGTCTCTCCCTGGCGGCTCGCTGTATTACCAGCCCGTACCCGTGATCGAGCTGAGCGGCGTCGGAACGATGGACGTGGAGGCGGGCCGCAATATCGGGCCGCTCACCAACCAGGCTGATCTTCTTACCGCCGGGAACGCTGGTCAGCCAACCGGTATCGAAACGATCGGCAACACGCTCAACCCTTACCTGCCACACGATGGCGCCAGCATAAGTGTGCTGTTTGGCGTAGGACCTGGCATCGACACCAGCGGCTTCCTTACGCAATACCTGAGCAACCCCAATGGTGTGGACGGCTTTGGCAGCCTGTTGCCTGATCTGGTTACCTTCATGGAGCAGCAGGCGGACGGCCAGGTGGCCGATACGGGTTTTGCGCAAGATCAGCTCAACGTGGTGCTGACGCCGCAGCAGGCGGAGGCCGCCTTCCAGCAACTGCCCGCTTATAAGCGGCAGTTCTTCGCGCAACAGGAGCTGTTCAAACTGTTGGCGCAGGTGGGCGCGGATTACAACAATCCTGCCAGCCCTTACTACAACCAATACGCACGTGGCTACGCGGCGATCGATAGCCTGTTCCCCGCTTCGCTGGGTTACACCAACAACGGCGGTGGCGCAGGCGGCATCAATGGCCAAGCCAAAACGGTGGATACCGGCGACCTGGATATACGCAGCTCGACCATCCAGACCCAGCAGGGCGGCAATATCAACATCCTGGGTCCGGGTGGCCAAGCGCTGATCGGCAGCACCGAAGCGCCGCCTGTGATCACCGACCCTAGAACCGGCAAGGTTGTCGCCGGCCCCAACAGCCAGGGTGTGCTCACCTTGGAACAGGGCAATGTAGATATCTTCACCGACCGCAGCCTCTTGCTGGCACAGAGCCGCATCTTCACCGAGCAGGGCGGCAATATGGTGATCTGGAGTTCCAACGGCGACATCAATGCAGGTCAGGGCGCGAAGACCGTGGCGGATATACCGCCTCCCACGTATTTGTGCGATCTGAATGCGTTCTGCCTGATCGACGCCAGGGGCGAAGTCACTGGCGCTGGCATCGCCACCTTGCAGACGATACCGGGTGCGCCGACAGGCAACGTCTACCTGATTGCGCCGCGTGGCACCGTGGATGCGGGCGATGCCGGCATTCGCGTCTCCGGCAATCTGGTGGTGGCGGCCGCGCAGGTCTTGAATGCCGACAACATCCAGGTGCAGGGCACGAAAATTGGCGTACCGGTGGCGCAAACAGTGAATGTCGGCGCACTCACTGCGGCCGGCGCGGCAGCCGGCGCTGTGAGCAAGGTGGCGCAGGACATGGCCAACAAGCAGCAGAATGATGCGCTCGGCAAGCAGCCGTCGATCATTTCGGTGCAGGTGCTCGGTTTCGGCGATGGAAGCACCAACATTCAAGGCGGCGGCAGCGGTTACAACCCGAACAGTCCTGTGCAGGTGCTCGGCGCGGGGCCGCTCAGCGATGCGCGCAAAAAGTCGTTGACCGACGCCGAACGCAGACAACTCAGCGAATAACGATGGACCGATAACCAACATAGAACGGAAAAACCAACAGGACCGGCGGGGAAGGCTTCGGTCCCTGAGGCTCAAAACATGAATCGAACAGCTTCCTTGCGGAATCCGTCCCAGGGACGGGGCGGGTTTTTTTTAGGCGATGCCCACGACAAAGGATTGAGGCGAATTACCGTGAATCAGGGCGCGCTAGTCGAAACACTGATCCAGCTTTCCAACTTCCGTCAATACAGCATGGCCGAATCGCTATCGCGGGCTTGCACCCGCGAGCAGTTGCAGGCGTTGCTCGGCGTAGCGGCGCGTGCTTTCAGCGAACGTCTTACCTATTCGCTGGAAAAACAGCTCAAGCGCGTGGGCGATGCGATGGAAAAACCACGAGGTGTCCTGCTCGCCGAGCTGATGAAAATACTGAACGCTTGGTGTGTGGAAGGACACCGCAGTGCGATCCGCTGTGTTTTGATGGAGTTGACCGTGGACGAAATCGCCGCACTCGGGAGGATGCCCGAACTCGATCGCGAGATTCATTCCATGCTGCACGAATACGGGCTTCCATACGAGCCATCGCTGTGCCGATGATAGCTTTTTGACGTCGGCTCATTTCGCGTTGGCGGACACAAGTAGGGTCGCTAGGACGTAGGCTGGGATGCTAATACCGGCTTGGTGATTATCGTTGCTGGAATTCATCCAGACCTACTCACTCCGGTCGCATGCTGTTTGCTTGGGATACGCAAGTCGCTGCTGGATGCAGGATACGTATATATGGCTTACATAATCCCCGCTGGACTATAGAAAATTTAAATGCCTGCAAAGTGTGAAAATGCTATGTAAAATACAATCTACTATCTGGAACGTGCGCTACATCGCACGTCATTTCACGGCATGAAAAATATGACGTTAAATATTATTTCAATGCGTCCATATTGTCATTTTGCCGGCATATTTAACGACACCAATGCTTAATTGCCCCGTCATTGCGCAAGCGTAAAAAGCCATGGCCTCCAATTCCGGAGGTATAAGCGCTATGGGGAAATACCATGAGTTATGGACTTAATCGGGTAAGCACCCGCACCAAGCTGATTGCTGGTGCTCTCGCGTTGATTTTGGCCGGCGTTTCACACGCATCCGGCACACAAGTGGCTGGCGGCGCGACGCTGCCGTCGATCCTCTATGTCGGTACCGGTGTCGCTAATTCGAGCCTGCAGCAATTTACCGACGGCACGGTAGTAAACCCACCCACCCCCAACAATGTCGGCACCATCGCCGCGAGTTCGCTGTTCGGTGCATATGATGCGGCGAATGGCGCGACGTCCTCCTACTGCCTGACCGGCAGCGGCTCGGGCAAGAACATTCTTGCCGGGATTGCCAACAACAATGTTCAGAATCCCTGCCCGGTCGACAGCACCGGCACCTTGCATGGCTTCGGTGCAAAGGTTGTGGGCCGCACCGACCTGGTTCAGCCGAACTTCGCCGGCGCGGATGCGCCGCTGAGCCAAACGGATTTCACCAACTACACCACCAATGGCAATCATGGCGGCAGTCTCCCCGTGCAATTCCCGGTGGTGGCCGGTACGGTGGCGATCGCCTTCAACCTGAAGGACAACACAAACACCCAGGTGACGTCCGCGGAAGCGAACTTCACTGACTTGCAGGTCTGCCAGATCTTCTCCGGTAAGGTCACCACTTGGGATCAGGTAGCCAGCGCATTTACGCTGCCCGCAGGTCATTCGATCCCCGCCAATCCGATCAACGTGCAGTATCGCTCGGATGGCAGTGGCACGAGCTTCAGCTTCAGCAACCACTTAGCGGCTGTCTGCGCAGCGGCCGGGTTGAGCGGTGGTCCTTTTGAAGCCAGCCAGAACTTCTTCAACACGGCCACCCCGCCGTATGTGGTTCAAAACTTCTTGACCAGCAAGCCTGCAAATTGGACCGGCTCCAGCGGTAATCCGGCCGTAGCCAAAGCCATTGGAGCTACAGCCAACAGCGTCGGCTATGTGGAAACGACCAATGCCCTGCATACCCTCGACGCCAACGGCAACCCTCTGGTGTTGCAGTTCGCCAATATCAATGGCACGAACCCGGTCAGCAACTTCAACGTCTCGACACTCACCTCTCTCTCCATTGCTACGAACCAGGTGATCAACGGCAACAACACGGACGGTACGCCTGCGCTCTCGCTCATCTCGCCGGCGCCGTCCACGAAGTGCATCGTGATCGTGCGGCCGAACCAATATGCCAAACCCAGCTCCCTGTCGGGAAGCATCGTGCCGGTGGGCAGCTATCCCATCGTCGCCGTTTCGTACTTCCTTGGTAACTCAACGGGCAACGGCACGGACCTCGCCACCACGCAGGGTCTGGTGACTTCCCCGTACAACCCGCCGTCAGGCTTCACGGCACCTGATGGCCTGAAGGTCATTAACCCCGGTCTCGCGTTCCCTGGTTCCTCCAGCACGGTCAGCGCCTCCACCGTGGTCAAGGGTTGCTACGTGAACTAAGCGCTTCGCGCGATAAGCTGCAAAAAGCATAAGGGAGGGGATGCATGCGCATCCCCTCCTTTTTTGCGTGCATGAACCCCAAAAGTTATGCAGCGATGTGACGCCTGCCACGACGAAAGTGTCAAGTCCATCGCCGCTCGGCGAATGCCGAGGTCAGTGCCTGAGAAGCTAGAGGTCGCTGGGATGACGAAGTAGGAAGTACGGTTGGAGTTTCAGAACTTGCCCACGGCGCGAAAAAAAACGGCCATCTCGAAAGAGACGGCCGTCTGCTTTTGCCCGGGGTTGCGAGTGTCGTTGCGCCGAGCTGGCTTTTCAGTACTGGACGGGCTGGGTCGCCACGGCCGCTGGAGCGCTGCCAACCGGAATCGTGGCGATCACCTTGTCTGTGAACGGGTTGATTACAGAAACAGTGCCGAGATTCGCATTGGCCACATATACGCCAAGGGAGCTACCACTGATCGCGATGGCATCGGGACCGGCTCCAGCGCCTACCGATACTCTGTCGAATACCGTTCCATTGAACGGATTAATCACAGAAACGGTGTCGTCAGCGAAATTGGCGGCATACTCAGGCGCGCCGATCGGGCTGATTGCCACGGCATCGGGACCATTCCCGGTCGCCGTCTTCTGGATCACGGTATTGCTGGAAGTGTCGATCACGGAAATGGTGTTATCGCCAACATTGGCTACGTACACGCGGTTGCAGAAGGGATCGGCCGCTACGCTTACCGGGCTGTTTCCTACCGTCACCGTGGCGATCACGGTATTGGTAGCCGTGCTGATCACGGAGACGGTATTGTCACTTGTATTTGCCACATATACGTGGGCACCATCGGGCGTGATCGCCACGCTAGTGGGGTTGTTTCCCACCGGCACTGTGGCGATCACCGCATTGGTAGCTGCGTTGATCACGGAGACGCTACTGGCATTGGTGTTGGCCACATACACGTCCGCGCCATTGGGGCTGACCACTGCGGCCGTAGGGCTACTCCCTACCGGTACGGTGGTGGTTACTGCATTGGTGGCGGCGTTGATCACTGAGACATTATTGGAGCTGAGGTTAGCTACATAGACCGTCGCGCCATTAGGGCTAATCGCGATACCAGCCGGACTGGTGCCTACCGGTATCGTGGCGGCCACGGTGTTGGTGGCCGTGTTGATCACGGAGACCGTGTTGTCATTTTCGTTAGCAACATAGACATTCGAATTGATCGTATAGGCATTGCTTGCGTGGGCCGCAACGGGCAGCAACGCCAATGCCATCAGCACAGGAAGCGCGCGGTGAGCGAGACCCGCATAGCTCTTGATTTGTTTCGTCGACATGGAACACCTCTCGTAAGAAGATCATGAGCGCAGCGCTGCGCCCGACATGAAGCCATCTGGTTGCGTCGGCATTCGGGCTGCTGAAGGATGCATGGCAGCGTCACGGGCGGACGCCTGATGCCTGTAGCCATCCTGCTGTGCATTCCTCAGAGAATGATGGAAATGCGGAAATTCCATCAGCGCGCACACCGGCGCACGACCTGTCCCACTTGTAATCCTGAAATCGCTTCGATGTACCGATGCTTGCGATTTCGTCCTGTCGCCGCCCGGTACTGTGCGAGCATGCGCCTGAGCTATGAAGCTCGTGTGACCTTAAAAAACCACACTTGCTGCGATTTGCCACATTTTTGTCATGGATGGCCAGGTCGCGGAATAGACATATTCGGCGACATCAGTTCTTCATATACGCGTCATTGCGCGCGCCTACAACGACCAACTCGGGCTTCAGCGATACGCGTCGGATGTGCCGCCAGACCAAGACTCGTTTCGTCAAGGGAGTGACGTGCCTGTGCAGGAAGCAGAAAGGGAGGGGATGCAGCCCCTCCCTCTTTTTTTGCTTTTGCTGAGAGACTGCTATTTGGAAATCAACAACAACAACGACTGCCCGCACTGACCATACGTGGCACCGCCACCACCAATCAAGGTTTCGTTGCCCGGCGTGACAAAGGTGTTGGCGCCATCGTTCCAGTTACACGTATCTGTTACGCGATACCAGTTGGTGCCAGTGGGTGGTGGCGGAAGTGTGAAGGTTACGCTGCCGGACCAGCCGTTGTAGGCGATGTACATGGAATTGCTGTCGCCGAACGAGGAGCCATTCACTGTGTACGCAATCGCATAGTTGCTTGTGTTGTTCCAGTACGCGCTGTCAGCGACGGCGCCACTAGGTTCATACCACACCACCTGGCTGGAGGTGTACCAGGTGACCGGACGCAGTGCGGGATGTGCCTTGCGGAACGCGATGAGGCGCGAGGCGAAGTTGTAGAAGTTCGACTGATCCGTGGTCCAGCTGTAGTTGAGCCAGTTGGCGGTGGAGTCGAGGTTGTAGGCGTTGTTGTTGCATTGCAGGCTGCGCAGGTATTCGTCGCCGCCTTGCATCATCGGCGTGCCGGCGGACAGCATCACGAAGGCCAGGCCGGTGCGTGCGGCGCGGCGTTGGTCGACGGCGGTGCCGGTGCCGGCGGACATGCCTTGGTCCCAGCTGTAGTTGTTGGAGATGCCGCCGTCGGATGGGCCGTAAGGCCAGGCCTGGTTATTGTTGGGGCCGTTACAGGAATACACGTCCTTCAGCGTCATGCCATCGTGGATGTCGATGAAGTTGGTGGAGTTCCACGGCGCGCGGCCGCTGGCCTGGAACAGGTTGGACGAGCCGGAGAAATCGTTGGCGTCCTGCGTGATGTAGATCGTCATGCTGCCGAGTTCGTTCTGCGCTTGCCGCAGGCTGTCACGGAACAAACCGTTCCATTCGGACCAGCCTTTCGGGAATCCGCCGAGCTGGTATTCGTTGCTCCCGCTGGCGGCCCATGGTTCGGCGTACAGATCCAAGCCGCTGCCGCCGGTTGCCGGACGCACGGTGAACTCGCGCAGGATGCGATTGATCGCGACATTCGAATCGGCCGCATCGAAGTAGAAGCCACCATTGGGACAGTTCGGTGCGCCGGATTTCGCGGCACCGTTGAGGCAGGCGTTGCCGAGGATGGGGCCTTCGTCGAAACGGAAACCGTCCACACCCATCGTGTTGCTCCAGTAGGCGAGCGAATCGATGATCAGGTTCTGCGCGACGGTGTTGTAAGTGTTGTAGTTGGCGCCGGTGCCGGTGTTGTCGTAGAAGTACTGGTTGTCGGAGGTAAGTTCGTAATACGTGGTGTTGTCCAGACCGCGCCACGAAAACACCGTGGCCGTGCTCGGATCGGTATTGCTCCAGGTGCCGCCTTCGGCGGTGTGGTTATAGACCACGTCCATGTAGACCTTGATGCCGGCGTTATGGAACGCCTGCACCATCGCCTGGAACTCGGCCGTGGGGCCGCCGGCTGATTTGTTGTATGCGTAGTGACGATCCGGCGCGAAGTAGTCTTCGGTCATGTAGCCCCAGTAGTTCTGGTTGGCGTCCGAATTGGGTACCA